>JANRKX010000083.1:0-105046 GCA_033763255.1 Acidobacteriota bacterium
CACGGCGGAAGCCGGTTTTTTGCCGATGGTGTCACGCCATTTGAAACACAAACCGCGCGCCATATAGACCTCGCCGATCACGCCTTCGCGCAGTTTCTGCATGCCTTCGCGCAACGCGGCAGTCGAACGGCTGTTGGTTCCGTGTTGGACGATGCGGTTGTATTTGCGAGCTGCGGCGACCAGTTGTTTGCCTTCCCAATAACTGTGCGAGCAGGGTTTTTCGACGTAAACGTCTTTGCCCGCCTGACAGGCCCAGATGCCCATCAAACTATGCCAATGATTCGGCGTGGCGATGGAAATGGCGTCAATGGATTTGTCTTCCAGCAGTTTGCGAATGTCCACGTACTCTTTCGGCTTTTTGCCCGAAGCCTTTTCGATTTCGCTGATGCGTTGCAGACGGATTTTTTCATCCACGTCACAGATGGCGGCGATTTCGACGTTGGGCATTCTCAGGTATTCGCGGATGTGATTACCTCCTTGCGCTCTGACGCCGACACAAGCGACGCGAACTGTTCCGTTGGGGCTGGCGGCATACGAATTGATGTTGAAGCCAAGCGTGCCGACGGTTGCGGCAGCGGCAGATGATTTCAAAAAATCACGACGGTTGTTCATAACTTTCATCTCTCCTGAATGGATGGGGTGGTGATTACGAGCAGTTGCGGAAATTTGTCAGTCGCTTTTTGCCACAGTCGGATTGGTAAGACAAGCTGATCGAAGTACAAATCAGCCACACAACGTGAATCAGGCAGGAAGAAAAATGCCAACACTCAACCAACTCAACAAGAAGGAGAAAAATAAATGTCGAAAAAGAAAAATCAGGTTAGTCGTCGAGAAGCCTTGCGGTTGATGGGAGCCGCCGGAGCCACAGCCGTTGTTGCAGGCAGCGGTCATTCGGCTTTGAGCATTTGGCCGGTGAACCAAACTTCGGCAGCCGCTGAAGCGATTGGCGCGCTGTCCGGCCAGCCAGTAGCATTAGCGAATCCCGCATTGGCGTCAATGTTCGAGCCAATGCCGCGCGTGAGTTTTGATGTGAGCCAATTGTCATGCATAACCAAACCGGCGTTGACCGAAGGGCCGTTTTTTGTGGACGAAAAACTCAATCGTTCGGACATACGTTCCGATCCGTCCAACAACACCGTCAAACCCGGCACATTGATGAAAGTCGGGTTTTACGTCAGCCGCGTTACGGGAACCAACACCTGTGTGCCGCTGGTCGGCGCTTGGGTGGATTTGTGGCATTGCGACGCGACGGGCGGATATTCCGACGTTAGCGGGGCGGGTAATCCGAATAATCTGGGGCAGAAATTTCTGCGCGGCTATCAAGTGACCGACGCCAACGGCTATGTCGAATTCACTACGATTTATCCGGGCTGGTATTCGGGACGCACTGTGCATTTTCACTACAAAGTGCGTTTGTTTAACGGCACGACCCAGACTTACGAATTCACATCGCAGTTGGTCTTTGACGACTCGTTGACCGATCAGGTTTACACGCAAGCTCCTTACAACGCGCGACCAAATCGGAATACACGAAACAGCAATGACGGCATTGCCCAGCAGGGCGGTTCGGCTATTTTGCTGAGTGTGACTTCCGATGGAGCAGGCGGTTACACAGGTACTTTTGCCTTGGGACTGACCGGAGTTCCTGCTTCTGTGGCGGCTGTGTCGTCGGTTTCGGCGGCGACTTTTGCTTCGGGAGCATTGGCTAACGATTCGATTGCCGCGTTGTTCGGCACCGGGTTGGCGACGAGTACAGTGGCGGCGACAACTACGACGCTGCCGACCACGCTTGGCGGCGTACAGTTGCAGATCATTGATTCCGCCGGAACAACGCGCAACGCGCCGCTGTTTTTTGCCTCGCCTACGCAGATCAATTACCAGGTTCCTTCGGGAACTGCAGCGGGCAGCGCAGTGGTCAATGTTTTATTGAATGGTTCGGTCGTTGGAACCGGCACAGCGACGATTGCTTCGGTGGCTCCGGGAATTTTCACCGCCAATTCCAGCGGCAGGGGAGTTCCCGCGGCGCTGGTTTTTCGTCTCAAAGCCGACGGCTCGCAAAGTTATGAATCGCTGGCGCAGTTTGATTCGTCGCAAAATGCGTTTGTCGCTACGCCGATTGATCTTGGAGCGGCTACCGATCAGGTGTTCCTGATTGGCTACGGCACTGGATTGAAGAATCGCAGTTCGTTGGCGATGGTGACAGCGACGATTGGCGGAACAGCGGCAGCGGTTTCGTATGCCGGAGAGCAGGGAACTTATGCCGGGCTGGATCAGTTCAACGTCGCCATTCCGCGCAGTTTGGTCGGGCGCGGCAGCGTGGACGTGGTGTTAAGCGTGGACGGCAAAAACGCCAACACCGTGACCATCAACATCAAGTAATCAAGTCGCTTTCAGATTTTTACTCAAAAAACATCACCGTGAACCAATCCTTTGAAGTATTGGTTTGGTTCACGGTGATTGAATTTTTTGAGGTCGAAAGTTACTGCAATACGTTTCCTGTAGTCTATAAAGTATTGGCGACCTGGATTCCGCCCTGATCTTGTCGGCGACAAATTGCTTGAGCATTCAATCTATTTTCGGGAGAACGTTATGCAGCGCATAAAATTGGTAATCGCACTGTTGGCAGGTTTTTGCATCGGCTCAATGATTTGGTGGCCGTCTCTTGCTGTGCGAGGGCAAAACACGCCACTCGCCGCGCCCACTGGAGTAACGGCTTCGGATGGTTCATACAACAACAAAATCGCCGTCAGTTGGGACACGATGCGCGGAGCGACGCAGTATCAGGTTTATCGAAACACAACCAACGATGTGGTGTCGGCGACGAGTTTGGGCACGACGGTCGAAGGCGTTTTTTACGACACGGCAGCCAATGCCGGGCAAAGTTATTTTTATTGGGTGCGCGCGGAAAATGGACAAGGCGTAAGCAGTTTTAGTGCGTCGGATACTGGCACGCGCGGGAGCGGTGCGACGACGGGGTTGAATCCGCCGACTGCTCCGGCGGGCAATTCTGTGACAGCGACCAAAGCGACTTTGGGCAAAGTGTTGTTTTGGGATGAGCAACTTTCTTCAACTCGCACGGTTGCCTGTGGGACTTGCCACATTGCGCGCGCCGGCGGTTCTGATCCGCGTTCGATCAGCAGCAACACCAGTGCGCGGCATCCCGGCGCGGACAACACCTTCGGCACGGCTGACGATATTCAAGGTTCGCCCGGCGTTCCGCTGGCGCAAGCCAATGGCAGTTATTCGATGACGGCGGCGTTTGGATTGCGAGAGCAAGTTACCAAGCGTCGCAGCATGCCGCACATCAATTCGGGCTACCCAAACTTGTTGTTTTGGGAAGGTCGCGCGTCATCAGAATTCCGCGATCCGATTACGAAGGCCGTCGTGCTGGCAACCGGCGCGGCGTTGGAAAGTCAGGCGCTGGAACCTCCGGTCAGCGACGTAGAGATGGGGCACAAAGCGCGCGACTGGAACGATGTTGCCGCGCGAATCGCTTCGGCAAAACCGCTGGCGTTGGCTCCGACGATTCCCGCGGCGCTTGCCGCGTGGATTGGCGAGCGCCGCTACCCTGAATTGTTTCAGGAAGCTTTTGGAACGCCAGAGGTGACGCCCGTGAGAATTGCGCTGGCTTTGGCGACTTATCAACGCACGCTCAATTCCGACCGCGCGCCGGTTGATCGTGGCGAGTTGACGGAACAGGAAGCGCGTGGCCAGCAGGTTTTCAACGCCAACGAATGCAACGATTGTCACGCCGGGCCGCTTTTCGGAACCAACCAATTGCAAAACACTGGAGTGCGTCCTTCGTCAGAAGACACCGGACGCTTTGGCGTCACAAACAACCAAAACGATTTGGGGCGTTTTCGCTCCGTGAGTTTACGCAATGTGGAATTGCGCGCGCCTTACTTTCACAACGGACGCTTCAACACGCTGGAAGACGTTGTCGAGTTTTACAATCGCGGCGGCGATTTTCCCGGCCCGAACACCAACCGCAGAGAAATTCGTCCGTTGAATCTGACCGCGCAGCAAAAAGCCGATCTGGTCGCCTTCCTCAAACGTCCACTTACCGATCCGCGCGTGGCTGCGGAGTTGCCGCCATTTGATCGTCCAATGCTTTACTCCGAATCCATGCGCGTGCCGCAAATCATCGGCAGCGGTGTGGCGGGTGCTGGCGGGCAAACGCCGCAAGCCACCGCCATTGAACCGCCGGTTGTTGGCAATCCGCGCTTTACCGTCGCCGTGCAAAACGTGCTGGGCGGAGCGATGGCTACATTGGTGATTGATGAAAACGATCCCGGCGCGACGGCAACTGTTCCGGCTTCGGCTTCGTTTGCGCGCGCGACGCTGCAACTTGGCGGCACGGGCGCGGGCAATGGATTTGGCTCTGTCAGTCTGGCGATTCCCGATCACACCAGCTTGGTGGGCAAAACGTTTTACGGACGTTGGTACATCAGCGAAGCGCAAAGTGTGGCCGTTTCGCCGGCGTTCAAATTCACTATCTTCGGCAACAGCGACAATCGCGCGGCGGCTTTTGCCGGCGTGTCCGCCGCGAGCTTCGCGCTCGGAGCCGTGGCGCCTGAATCCGTTGTCGTGGGCTTCGGAGTCAATCTGGCTTCGGCGACGATTGCGGCGAACGCTTTGCCGTTGCCCGAAACGCTTGGCGGCGTGACGGTAACGATCAAAGACGTACTCGGCGTCGAACGCCGCGCGCCGCTCTTTTTCGTTTCGCCCGGACAGATCAACTACTTGCTGCCTGCCGCTGTCGCACTCGGCGAAGCGACCGTCACGGTTCAGCAAAACGGCAATGTAGTGGCGTCGGGCTTGCTGCAAATCGCGCCCGTTGCGCCCGGTGTGTTTACCGTTGACGCCAATGGACGCGGCCTGCCCGCCGCGACGGTATTGCGGGTTAAAGCCGATGGTTCGCAAAGTTATGAACCGGTTGCGCGGTTCGACGCCGCGACCAATCGTCACGAAGCCGTGCCGATTGATTTGGGCGCGGCTACGGATCAACTGTATTTGATTCCTTTCGGCACGGGCTTCCGAAATCGCAGTTCGCTTGCGACTGTTTCCTGCACCATCGGCGGCGCGAATGCCGAGGTGATTTATGCCGGAACGCAGCCTCAATTCGTCGGCGTGGATCAATTGAACATTCTGATTCCGCGCAGCGTGGCAGGGCGTGGCAATGTTGAAGTGCAATTGCGCGCGGACGGAAAAACTGCGAACACAGTGACCATCAACATCAAGTGAGCGTCTTACCTGTCACCGCTATTCATCACCTGTTTGCGGTTGGCGACTGGACTTAATCAAAACAACGGAGAACGAAATATGAAAACACGATATGCCGTTTGCATTCTGGTGGCTCTGATTGCCGCTTGCGCCGGAACTGCTTACGCGCAAGGGGAAAGACGCGGCGGCGGGCCTGGACGCCCCGATATGATGCGGCGATTGCCGCTGATGCTGGCGCTGGATGTGAATAACGACGGCGTCATTTCTGAAGAAGAAATCAACAACGCCACTGCCGCTTTGCGTAAGCTGGATAAAAATCAGGACGGCAAATTGACCGAAGAAGAGTTGCGCCCGGAATTTCCTGAAGGTCCCGGCGGTGGACGCAGAGGTGAAGGTCCTGGCGGTCCCGGCGGTCCCAATCCAGATGAGATGGTCAAACAGTTGCTGGAATTCGACAAAAACGGGGATGGCCAACTCAGCAAGGATGAAGTTCCGGAACGAATGCACGGAATGTTTGAACGCGGCGATGCCAACAAAGACAACGTGCTCAGCAAAGACGAATTGCGCAAGCTGGCCGAAGCGCAAAGCGGCGGCGCACAGCGCGCTGAACAAGAGGGCGAACGTCGCCCAACTCGCCCACAATCCAACCAATAAAATCACAGACAATCATTCACAATGAAAAAACATAGAACAAAATTTTCACTAGCTTTAGTTGGGATTCTATTGCTGGCCGTCATCAGCGTCGGCCAGCAGTCGGCGGCGCGCGCAGTTTGGCGCGTTTCGCAATTTGAAAACGTGCTCGGCACTTCGCTCGAATTGAAGTTCGCCGTTGCTTCGGACAAAGACGCCGCTCGCGCCGAAACCGCCGCGCTTGCCGAAATCGAGCGCCTCAATCGCATCCTGAGCGGTTACGACCGCGAAAGCGAATTCAATCGTTGGCTCAATACATCGGGCCAGCCCGTGCGCGTGTCGCAGGAATTGTTTGACGTGCTGAACCTGTTTGACGAGTGGCGCTCCCGCACAAACGGCGCGCTCGATCCGGCGGCGCAGGTGATTTCGCAGCTTTGGAAACGAGCCGCCGCAGAAAAGCGCACGCCGAACGCCAACGAATTGCAGTCGGCGACAGACACGATCCGGCAGCGGCATTATCAACTCGATGCTGCGGCGCAAACGGCCACTCGGCTGGATAACGCGCCGCTGATTCTTAACTCTTTCGCCAAAAGCTACATCGTCAATCGCGCGGCTGACGCTGCGATGCGCGCCGCGCGGTTGGATGGACTGGTCGTCAACATCGGCGGAGATTTGGTGGTGCGCGGCGCGATGGCTGAATCCGTGCGGATTGCCGATCCGAAAGCCGACGCCGAAAACGACGAACCGATTGCGCGATTGATGGTTCGCAACCGCGCCGTCGCCACCAGCGGCAATTACCGGCGAGGCGTTGAAATCAACGGACGATGGTATTCGCACATCGTTGATCCGCGGACGGCGCTTCCGGTTGACCACGTTGTCAGCGCCACAGTCGTCGCTCCGCAAGCTGTGGACGCCGGAGCGTTGGCGACTGCCTTGTGCGTGCTGACGCCGGAAGAAAGTCTGCGACTGGCGGCATCGTTACCGGATGTTGAATGTTTGCTGATTACCAAAACCGGCGAACGATTGGAAAGCAAAGGCTGGCGCGCGCTGGAAGCTCCCGTCGCGCCGAGCGTCAATTCTTCAGTTGCGCCAACCGCTCAAGCGTGGGATCAATCCATGGAATTGGTGGTCAATTTAGAGTTGGCCCGCATTGACGATCAGCGGTATCGCAGGCCTTACGTTGCGGTGTGGGTTGAAGACAAAGACAAATTCTCTGTGCGTACAATTGCTCTTTGGTATCAGAAACCGCGCTGGCTGCCCGATATGAAAGCCTGGTCGCGGGCAGACCGTATGCGCTCGATGGCCGAAGGCTCCGACATCACCAGTTCCGTGTCGAGCGCGACGCGACCGCCCGGCAAATACAGCGTCAAATGGGACGGCAAAGACAACCAGGGCAAGCTGGTCAAACCCGGCAAGTACACAGTGTTCATCGAAGTCGCACGCGAACACGGCACTTACCAATTGATTCGTCAGGAGTTGGATTTCAACAGCGCCCCGAAACAAATCAACTTGCCGAGCAATGCTGAAGTCGCCTCTGCCTCGTTGGATTACCGGAAGAAGGCAAAATGACGCAGCATCACCATTCGCAAAACTATTGGCGACGCCGCACGGCTTCCGTGTCGCGTTGGCTGCACATTTATTTTTCGATGGTCAGCTTTGCCATCGTCTTCTTTTTCGCTGTGACTGGAATCACGCTGAACCACACGGAGTGGTTCAGCGGCCAGGAGCGCGTCGCGCAATTGAAAGGCAGCATTGACACGACGTGGGTGAAAGTCGAAGACGCCGCCGTCAACAAACTTTCCGTCGTTGAACATCTGCGTTCAGCGCACGGCATCAAAGGCGCACTCAGCGATTTCCGCCTGGACGAAACCCAGGCCGCCGTTTCGTTCAAAGGGCCGGGTTATGCGGCTGACGCTTTTATCAATCGCGAGTCTGGCGAATATGAACTGACCGAAACGCGACACGGTTTCGTGGCCGTGTTGAACGATCTGCACAAAGGCCGTGACACAGGGCGCGTCTGGGCTTGGGTGATTGACCTGTCGGCGGCGCTGATGTGTTTCGTCTCGCTGACCGGCATGGTGTTGATTTGGTTCGTCAAACGGCATCGGTTCAACGGTCTGCTCTTTGCCGCGCTTGGCGGACTGCTTTGTTATTTGCTCTATCAAATCTGGGTTCCGTGAAGAAACCAACTCTCGGCCTGGCAACCGTTAGAGAATGAACATGAAAAAGCGTCGTCTTATCATCCTGCTCTTGCTGGTGGTTATCATCGCCGTTGGCATTTGGGTATTCAAAAAACCAAAGCACACTGGCCCTTCGCCTGATGAGGTGGTCAAAGAGTTGCTGGAATTCGACAAAAACGGCGACGGCCAACTCAGCAAAGACGAGGTGTCTGAACGAATGCAAGGATTGTTCGTTCGTGGCGACGCCAATCAAGATTCTGTGCTGACCAAAGAAGAATTGCGTAAGCTGGCCGAAGCGCAAATCAATTCAGCGAAACAACAGGAACGCGAAGACGACCATCGCTAAAAGATCACAACCAAAAGGAATGTTAATGAAGATTAGTACACTGCTTGGCTGGATGTTACTTGGACTTGCTTTGATGGGAGTCGGCGTTGAAGCCACATATCGTCCCGCTCAAAAATTCTCGACTGGTGAAAACGCCGGCTCCACCTTGGCCGCTGCCAAAGAAAAAGGCGTGATGCTGATGAACCGCATTGGGCCGTCGGTTTCAGGGCTGTATATCGCCAATGCTGACGGGACGAATGAACGCAAACTCTTTGCTGAATCTACGTTTGATTACCACGCTTCGTTTTCCGCTGACGGCAAGTGGATTGTTTTCACTTCCGAGCGTAACGGAGACGGACAAGCCGAGCTTTATCGCGTTCGAGCGGATGGCTCTGGCCTGGAGCGGTTGACGGACAGCCCGGCGGTGGATGACCAGGGAGCGTTGTCGCCGGATGGAACCGAGCTTGCTTTTGTTTCCAGTCGCGGCAATTACTTCGCCAACATCTGGATTCTCAATCTCAAAACAAAACGCTTGCGTAACCTGACTGGGCAGGCTGGCATTCAGGGCGATCCCGCCAAACCGAATGCGTTTTTACGTCCTTCGTGGTCGCCCGATGGCAAATGGATTGCGTTTTCCTCTGACCGCAACACCGAATGGACGGGACACAGCGACGGCAGAGGATGGGAGCATTTGCAGGAAACCAGTATTTACATCGTCCGTCCTGACGGCAAAGATTTTCGTCGCCTTTATGCCAAAGCGGGCTTTGCGGCAGGCTCGCCGAAATGGTCGCCCGATGGCCGGCAGGTTGTCTTTTATGAAATTTCGGTCGAACAAACCTGGAAAGCTCACTGGCCGGGCGTTGTGGCTTCGACGACTTCGCAAATTGTTTCGGTCAACGTCACAACTGGCGAACGCGCCGAGCGCACCAGCGGGGCGGGCTTGAAAATCAATCCGCAGTTTTTGAGTTCGGGCTTGGTTGGCTATCTGGTCAAGGCCGGAGCGAATGAAGGACTGGCTTACACTTCCAACATAGCAGCGTTCAAACGCAAGTTGCGTTCGCCTGCCTGGTCACCTGATGGCAAGACAGTGATTTACGAACAGGTGAATTTCAAACCTCGCTCGCAAAACAAACTGCTGTACAGTTGGGACGCCGATTACGAATATCGCTACACGGATGTTTTCCCCAGCTTTTCGCGCGACGGCAAATTGCTTATCACAGACAAGAATGTGGACTCTTCGGTCGCCATCATGGACGCCGACGGAGCGAATAAATTCCGGCCTTTTCAGGCTCAAGGCGGCGTAGCCTTTGCGCCCGCTTGGTCGCCGGACGGCCAATGGATCGTGTTCGGATTCGGCGGATTCTTGCAGGATCGTTACCAGAAACCGGCGAAGTTGATGCGCGTGAAACGTGATGGAACCGGGTTGCAAAGCCTGACTGAAGGCGAACCGAATTCCGGCTTTCCCAGTTATTCGCCGGATGGAAAACATATAGTGTTCCGGGTCTGGGGCGGCCAGGAAATGGGTTTGCGAATTATGAATTTGGAAGATCGTTCGGTGCGTGTGTTGACCGGGGATTACGACAATGTTCCGTACTGGTCGCCAACTGGCGAGCGCATAGTTTTCACGCGAAAAGCCAATGACAATTATGACGTGTACACCATTCGGCCTGATGGTTCGGGTCTGCTTCGCGTAACGACTTCGCCGGCCAATGATGCACACGCAGTTTGGAGCGATGACGGCAAACACATCCTGTACAACAGCGGGCAGGCTGGCTGGAAGGATGAAGCCGCGCAATACGACAACACCTTTCAACCTTACGGCGCAATTTTCATGATGAAAGCCGACGGCACAAGGAAACGGCAGCTTACGGACAGTTATTGGGAAGATTCGATGCCGTGTTTTGCGCCGAAACAGGGTGGCATTTAACCTTCCGGCAAATTTCTAAACCAACACGCCAGTAAGAGTTGGTTCAAGCTTCGACTTCTAAAAAGGAATTTTCAATGAAACGAAAAGTAATCATTACAGGTCTGCTCCTATCCATGCTGTTTTTATGCGGGCTGGCTTCTGCTGGCTGGGTGTTAGGACTGACCGCAACACAGCAAACACAAAAAATTCCGACCAAGCCGGCTTCGCCTTTGAGTGTTGACGCTGCCAAAGACAGCGACACCACGGGCAAAACCGTTGCCGCAGCCAAAGCTTTTCTGGCTACGCTGGACGATGCCGGGCGCGCGAAAGTCAGTTTTGCTTTTGATAACCAGGAACAGAAAGCGAAATGGTCGAATTTCCCGACAGGGATTTTTCAACGCAACGGTTTGCGAATGGGCGACCTCAAGCCCGCTCAACGCGAAGCCGTATTCAATTTACTCGCCGTCGCTTTGAGCAAGCAGGGCTTTCAAAAAGTCAAAGACATTATGGAAGGCGATGAATTTTTGGGTAAGAACGGCGGCGGTTTTGGCGGCCCTCCGGGTGGCGGCGCGCCTCCGGGCGCTGGACCAGGCGGCGCGCCTCCGGGTGCTGGGCCGGGTGGAGGACAAGGCGGACGCGGGCCGGGCGGGCCGGGTGGCAGGCGTTTGGTGTTCAGCCGCGATGAATATTATTTGGCATTGCTGGGTGCGCCTTCGTTGACCGAGCCGTGGATGATTCAATTCGGCGGACATCATCTGGCGATTAACGTAACAATTGCGGGCAAGGCGAACGTGCTTACGCCGAGTTTGCCTGCTGCACAACCGGCTACGTTCAAACTGAATGGCGAAACGGTGCGTCCGTTGGGCGATGAATACGATAAAGGTTTCGCGCTTATCAACGCGCTCAACGCCGAACAACAAAAACAGGCGATTCTGCCTTATCAGGTGCGTAACCTGGTTCTGGGCGCGGGTGAAGACGGCAAAACCATTGTGCCCGAAGGCATCAAGGTTTCAGCGTTGAATCAAGCGCAACAAGAAAAGCTGTGGGATGTGGTTTATGAATGGGTTGGCACGCTCAATGAAGAAGCGGCGGCGGCGAAGATGGCTGAAATCAAAGCCAATCTGAACGAAACCTACTTTGCGTGGAGCGGGCCTACGACCAAAGGCAGCACGGCTTATTACCGCGTGCAAGGCCCGACAATGTTGATTGAATTCTCGCCGCAAGGTGACACGGAACACATTCACACGATTTACCGCGATCCGACGAATGATTACGGTGCGCGGTTGGTGGTGAAAAAATGAAGCGATTGCTGTTGAGTTTGCTCATTCTGTGCGCCGTGCGGATTACGACGGCGGCGCACGTGCTTGACCAGTATTTGCAGGTTGCACAAATCGCGCTCAGGCCGGAAGGCGTGCGCATCGAGTTGCGTTTGATTCCGGGAGTGCAGGTATCAGAGCGCATCTGCGCCCTGATTGATGCGGATGGTGATGGGCAAATTACAACGGCGGAAGAGCAGACTTACGCCCGGCGTGTGTTGCAGGATATTGCGCTTACACTCAATGGCCTCGACACGCCGCTGACGTTAAGCAAAACGCAATTTCCCGCGAAACAGGAAATGCGGGAAGGATTGGGAACGATTCGACTCACATTTGTGGCGGCATCAACGTTCGACGCTGCCGGTTATCAGCAACTCCATTTTCGCAACAGCCATCAGCCCGAACTGGGCGCATATCTGGTGAACGCGCTGGTTCCAGAGACCAGCGAAATCAAGATCAGCGAGCAGGCGCGCGATCCGCTCCAACGTGAGGTGCGTCTGAGCTTTCAAATCACTCCTGTCAACACAGGCTGGCAACCTGGCTGGAAAAGTATGTTGATGGTCTGCCTGTGTTTATTGCTGTTTTTTTCGCATCGGTTGGCGTCGAATAAGGCATGGCAGTTCAGGCCGAACCGGGGAAAAAGCGCTGAATCCGAAGCGACCGTACATTCGTCTTAGGAAGTGCAAGTTATCAGATTAGCAACGCGGACGGTTTGGATTTGCGATTTTCCGATTGGGAGTCACAAGTTCAACCGCCTTTCCGCATTGACCAGCGGGGAAGAGTCACCTCCTACTCCGCACCCACCTCTTAACAAGGAGCAAGAATGGAACGAAAGCAAGCATCCGATTATCCACAGGAGTTGTTAGACCTGTTCCACGAATGGCAGCACGGCGACATGGAGCGTCGTGTTTTCATGGAGCACTTGAGCCGCTTCGCTACGGGCGGAGTGACTGCCGCTGCATTGTTTGCCAGCCTGACGCCGAATTACGCCTGGGCGCAGCAAGTCCCGCTGGACGACAAACGCATCAAGATCAGCACTGAAACGGTTCAATCGCCCAATGGAAACGGCACGATCAAAGGCCATTTCGCGCGTCCGGTGAAAGCAGGAAAATATCCTGTCGTGCTGGTGATTCACGAAAATCGCGGTCTCAATCCGTATATCGAAGACGTCGCGCGTCGTCTGGCGACGCAAAATTTCATAGCCTTTGCGCCAGACGGATTGACTTCGGTGGGTGGTTATCCGGGTAACGAACAAGATGCCGCAGCTAGATTTCGCACAGTGGACGGCACGAAGATGACCGAAGATTTCGTCGCTGCTGCCAAATGGTTAAAAGCCCGTTCGGATTCCACCGGCAAGCTCGGCGCAGTTGGGTTTTGTTTTGGCGGCGGTATGGTCAATCAACTCGCCGTGCGATTGGGCGCGGATTTGAATGCCGGTGTTGCCTACTATGGCCGTCAGGCCGGCGTGGCCGACGTGCCGAAAATTTCAGCCGCTTTGTTGTTGCAATACGCCGGGGCTGATACTCGCATCAACGAAGGCATTCCCGCTTACGAAGAAGCTCTCAAAGCGAACAAGAAAACTTATGCGGTGCATATGTACGACGGCAAACAACACGGATTCCACAACGACACGACGCCGCGTTATGACGAAGCGGCGGCGAAATTGTCGTGGGAACGGACGCTGGAATTTTTCAACAAACATCTGCGGTAATTGCCGCAGCTTCAAAAAGGAGAACAGCGATGAATCATCATTCGATTTACACGCGCCGAGATTTCATCGGCGCTGCCGCCTGGGCGCTGACTGCCGGAGCCGCCGCGTTGTATGTGCCGGGTGTATTCGCTCAGCAGTTGCAACAGACTCCGCGCCAAACCGAAGGGCCGTTTTATCCGAACAAACTGCCGCTGGACACCGACAACGATTTGCTGGTGGTCAACGACAACATCACGCCCGCCGTCGGCGAAATCACTCATTTGACCGGGCGAGTGCTTGACGCCAAAGGACAGCCGGTTCGCAATGCCGTCGTCGAAATCTGGCAATGCGATGTCAACGGGGCTTATCTGCATACCGCCGACACCAACCACAAAAAGTACAACTTCAACTTTCAGGGCTTTGGCCGTTTCGTCACCGGTTCGACCGGCGAGTATTACTTCCGCACGATCAAACCGGTGCCGTATCCCGGCAGAACTCCGCACATCCATTACGCCATCAAACAGGGCGACAAACGCATGCTGACGACTCAGTTGTACATCAAAGGCTTTGCGGGAAATGAACGAGATGGCATCTGGAAAGGGCTTGGCCAGAAAAACAGTTTGGTGACGACGGAGTTCAAGCCAATCAAAGAGTCGAAAATTGGCGAATTGTCGGCGCACTTTGAAATCGTCATCGGCAATACTCCCGAAGACCCGAAACAAGATCAGTTCCGTGGTGGCCCACAGCGACGCGGTTAAGTGGCAAGCAAATTGATGAGGGGAATCAGTGGGGCAATTTTTTGATTGCCCCACTTCAATTTTTTACAGGAGGCTTATGCGAGCGACTTTTTATCGTGGTTGTTTGATCGTCTTGGCGCTGGCAATTTTGTTCAACACAGTTGCCGTTGTTGCTCAAAAGCAGGGCGAACGTAAAAAGCCTCAGCCTGAAAAGCAGCAAGATGCTCAGCCCAAGCCTCAATCGGACTATGTCGAAGTTGGAACCGAGTTAATTCTGGTTCCGGCTCTGGCCACTGATCGCGATGATGCGTATGTGCCCGATCTTCGCAAAGAAGAATTCACGATTACCGAAGACGGCGCAAAGCAAAACATCTCGTTTTTTGCTTCGGTCAACGAAGCTTTTCACGTTGTGCTTTTGATTGATTCCGGCCTGAGTCTGAACCCTGAAGATTTGCGGCGAGTCAAAATGGCTGCTCGTGAGGTTCTGGAACAGCTTCGAGGGCGTGACGTGGTCAGCGTGATTTCCTTCAATGATTCTGTCAAAGAAGGATGTGGTTTCACAGGTGATTACTCAGTGTTGCGCAATGCGATAAATAACATTCCGCCGGGAGGCGGAACCAAAGTTTACGACGCGATGGCTTTTGCGCTGAGCAGTCTGAAACGTGCCAATGCCAAACGCAGCAGTATTATTTTGCTGACGGACGGCGTTGATTGGCATAGCGAAACGGCTTCTTCGGAAAGCACTATGCTGGAATTGGAAAAATTAGGCACGATCGTTTACCCGGTTCGCTACGACAATCGCTCGCAAGTTGAACAGATGCTGCGAAAACAAAAAGTGAAGAATTTTGATTCGGTTTTTGGCGCCGGTGGAATCGGCAGCGTGGCTACGACAACTGCTACCGAAGAAGCTCGTAATTCATCACAACAGACAGGACAGGCTGACAAAGACCCTTCTTACAAACTGCCTATGCCGACTGGGCCGCCAATCAGACGTGACCGTAATCGTTACCCTGATGGAAATGCTCCTCCATTACCGGGTGAACCTGGAGGCCAACCAGATATGCGGCGTCCGCCCGATCCGCGCGATTACCCGGACAACACTCGTAAAGATTCGGGAAGCTCAAAGGCTCCAAGCGACTCGAAAACCCCCAGGAGTTTGCCAACCAGTGGCGCAGAACCAACGCTGGATAACGTTTACAATTTGGCAGAGCAATACTTGAAAGGGTTGGCTGAATCCACTGGCGGAGAATTGCATCGCACTGAGAAGACAGCGGAATTGGCAGACATCTTTCAGCGAATCGTCAGCGATTTACGCAACCAGTACCTGCTTGGTTATTACTCCACCAATTTCGCCGTTGATGGCAAGTTTCGAAAGGTCAAAGTGGAGGCCACGCGCAAGGACGTAATTATTCGAGCGCGTTTGGGTTATCATTCTAATGAAGCAAAGAAGTAAGTTGATGATTGAAAAAGCCGAAGCAAGAAATACAAAAGGGATCGGACTTTCAAGTCCGATCCCTTTTCAGTTTGGATTGCGGGGGTAGGATTTGAACCTACGACCTTTGGGTTATGAGCCCAACGAGCTACCAGGCTGCTCCACCCCGCGTCAAAACGAAGTCGTGAATGTAGGGGGCGCTCCCGGTTTTGTCAACGGTGATTCTGAAATTTTATTTGTGATTCTGTTGGTTCGCTATCCGCCAATCACTCCCGCAACGTTGCAATGCAGGCAGCGATAGAGCGTACCGGCTCGTTCTGGGAACACCTGTACTTTGGCCGGGCCACAAGTGTGTTCGACGTTTACTTCAAACAGCGTGTAATACTGATCGTCATTAATGTCCATCAAAGCATCGAAAATAGCCTGCTCTGCCATGGTGTTTCGATCAACGGCCTGAAAAAAATCCAGTTCGTAATCTGAATAACCATCCTCGTAACCATTCTGCATACTGATTCCTCCTGCGAAAACTGCCTGGGCAGCCTTCGACTTTGTTGGCAATAAAATTTTAGGGTTTGGCTGGCGACTTTTATACTACGCCACTGCCTGCTTTCAAAGTTCTAGCTTGCCCATCTTTCAAACTTATCTGCAAGCGACTTTGCCCCAGGAGCCTGTTCGATGATTTAAGCCTTTGATTTTGAACTCTTTGTCTCACCGTGCATTGTGTCTAAAATTTTTACTGCATAGTTCTTGACAGGGAAAGGCTCAAGTTTTATCTTTCGCCTGCGCTCAGATAATGGTTCTGATGCGCAGGGCAATAGAAAGGCAGGAGAAGAGAGGGAGCAATCCCATAACAATTCAAGGAGGTAAATTATGAGAACTGCTGCTTGTGGAGTTGTGAAACGTGATCCGGTCTTTGCCGATTTCAGGAATATCCAGGATGAGCTTGGCAAGCTTTTCGCGAGCGGTTTGCCACGTGTTTTCGGTGGTGAAGAAGTTTTCACCGGCAAATGGTCTCCGAATGTGGACATCTTTGAAACCGATAGCGCGATTGTGCTCGAAGCCGATTTGCCAGGAATGAAGGCAGATGATTTCAATCTTTCAATTGAAAATTATCGGCTGACGCTGACTGGCGAACGCAAATTCGAGAAAGAGAGCAAAGGCGAGAATTGGCATCGAGTCGAACGCAATTACGGAACGTTTACTCGCACTTTTACATTGCCGAACACGGTCAATGTGGATGGCGTCAAGGCTGAATTCAAAGATGGTGTGCTGGTGGTGACGCTGCCGAAACGCGAAGAAGTGAAAGCTCGCAACATCAACGTGACGATCAAAACCGACACGAATGGATCAGCGAACTAAGCGAGTGAAGTGAGATGGAGGCTAGCGATTGACACTTTGGGCTTCGGGCTTTTACAAAGCTCGAAGCCTAAGTTTTATCAGGAGGGAGTATGAATCTAAACAAGTTTACCTTGAAAGCGCAGGAAGCGATTGAATCCGGTGTGGCGCTGGCCGAAAAGCAAAATCATCAACAGGTCGAGCCGGAACACGTTTTGGCTGCGATGATCGAACAGGCCGAAGGCGTGACTCGCCCGATTCTGGGCAAGATCGGCGCAAACGCCGTCACAGTCCTGTCCGAAGTCGAAGCCGCGATCAAAAAGTTTCCTTCCGTCAGCGGTTTCGGCCAGAAGTTTTATGGCAATCGAACGACCGAAGCTTTCAGCAAAGCTCAGAAAGACGCCGACAAGCTGAAAGACGAATACATCTCGACCGAGCATTTGTTGCTGGCTTTGTGCGATGACAAGCAGGACGCCGGAAAGATTCTGCGCTCGCATGGAGTCAGCCGCGACGCGCTTCAAAAAGTCATTCAGCAAATGCGCGCCGGAGCCAAAGTCACCAGCCAAAATGCCGAAGAAAGTTATCAAGCTCTGGCCAAATACTCGCGTGATCTGACGGAACTGGCGCGGCAAGGAAAGCTCGATCCGGTCATCGGACGCGATGACGAAATCCGACGAACGATTCAAGTCCTGTCCCGCCGAACCAAAAACAATCCGGTCATCATTGGCGAACCCGGTGTAGGTAAAACTGCGATTGTCGAAGGTTTGGCTCAGCGAATTGTCTCCGGCGACGTGCCGGAGACCTTGAAGAACAAGCGACTGGTCGGACTCGATCTGGGCGCGATGCTGGCCGGAGCGAAGTATCGCGGCGAGTTTGAAGAACGTTTGAAAGCCGTGTTGCGCGAAATCGAAAAAGCCGAAGGCCACATCATCGTCTTTATTGACGAACTGCACACGCTGGTCGGAGCCGGAGCTTCGGAAGGGGCAGTGGATGCTTCGAATATGCTGAAACCCGCGCTGGCTCGCGGCGAATTGCGCTGCGTGGGCGCGACTACGCTGAACGAATATCAAAAGTACATCGAGAAAGACAAAGCTCTGGAACGTCGTTTCCAGCAGGTGTATGCCTCCGAACCGAATGTCGAAGATACCATCGCCATTTTGCGCGGTTTGAAAGACAAATACGAAACTCATCACGGCGTGCGCATTAAAGACGCTGCGATTGTGGCGGCGGCGACTTTGTCGAATCGTTACATCACAGACCGGTTTTTGCCGGACAAAGCGATTGATCTGGTGGACGAAGCGGCTTCCAAATTGCGAATCGAAATTGATTCGTTACCAACGGAAATTGACGAAGTTGAACGCGAAATCATTCAGCGCGAAATCGAAAAACAGGCGTTGATGCGCGAAGAAGACGCCGTTTCCAAAGAGCGGCTGGCCAAAGTCGAAAAAGAAATTGCCGACCTGAAAGAAAAGTCCGGCGCGATGAAAGCCAAGTGGCAATCGGAAAAAGAAGTCATCGAGCGCATTCGTTCGTCGAAAGAGCAAACGGAAGCTCTGAAAGTCGAAGCCGAGCAATTTGAACGAGCAGGCAATTACGAAAAAGTCGCCGAAATTCGTTACGGCAGGATGGTCGAATTGCAGCGGCAGCTTGATGCCGATCAAGCCAAGCTGGAAGAGTTGCAAGCCGCCGGGCGAACGCTGAAAGAGGAAGTCACGGAAGAAGACATTGCCGAAGTCGTAGCCAAATGGACTGGCGTGCCGGTGTCGAAAATGCTGGAAGGAGAAGTTCAGAAACTGGTCAAGATGGAAGAGCGACTTGGTGTGCGTGTCATAGGGCAAGACGATGCTTTGGTGGCGGTGTCGAACGCAGTTCGCCGCGCTCGCGCCGGGTTGCAAGACCCGAAACGTCCTATTGGTTCATTCATCTTTCTTGGTCCGACTGGCGTAGGCAAAACCGAAACGGCTCGCGCTTTGGCGGAGTTCCTGTTCGATGACGAACACGCGATGGTGCGATTGGATATGTCGGAGTTTATGGAAAAGCATTCGGTGGCGCGTTTGATTGGAGCGCCTCCGGGTTATGTCGGTTACGACGAAGGCGGCTATCTAACCGAAGCCGTGCGCCGTCGGCCTTATTCGGTGGTGCTGTTCGACGAAATCGAAAAAGGCCATCCCGATGTATTCAACATCTTGCTGCAAATTTTGGATGACGGACGGTTGACCGATGGCAAAGGTCGCACTGTGGATTTCAAAAACACCGTCATCATCATGACCTCGAACGTGGGTTCGCGCGAGATTCAGGATTTTCACGGTGATGACAAATCAATGCGCTCGGCTGTGTTGGAGCAATTGCGCGGCCAGTTCAAGCCGGAGTTTTTGAACCGTATTGACGACATTATCATCTTCAAGAGTCTTGGGATCGAACAGATTCGTTCGATCATCAAGGTTCAGTTGGAATCGTTGCGAAAGATGCTGGCCGACCGAAAAATCACGCTGGCGCTGGACGCTTCGGCGGAAGAGTTACTTTCGCGCGAAGGTTACGATCCGGTTTACGGCGCGCGTCCGTTGAAACGCGCGATTCAAAGTTTGATTCAGAATCCGTTGGCGATGAAATTGCTCGGCGGCGAAGTCAAACCCGGCGACACGCTCACGGTCAAAGGCGATTTGGAAAGCGGGCAGATGTTGTTTGCGACAGGAGCGTAAGACGTGATGGGGAGACAGAGGGAAAGAGGGATTGAGAGAAGGAGAGATTGCGTCCCGATCCATCTCATTATCCCTCCGTCCTTCAATCTCCCTATCCCGCTGTCGTTCTGCTGCCTTGTCTGACCTCAACTGCGATGATAGATTGCCCGTCCTTCATTGGCGGTTTAATAAGAAGCACTTTTACACACAGTTTTTCTAGCTATGAATTCAAACACAGGTAACGAAGCAAGTCAGGCGGCAACAGCGGAAGCCGCAGAGATTCATGAAATCCGCGTCAACGACAAGCGGCGGTTTACGCCCGAAGGCGAACTCATCGCCGAAAACGCAGACGCAACTCCAACAGACAATTCATCCGAAGAACTCGAAATTCTTCAGACAAAACTGAAAGAAGCGGAAGAAAAACGTCGTGAAGCCGAGTTGAAGCTCAGCGAACACGCCGACAAATTTCGCAAAGCGGAAGAGCGGCTACGAAGTGAAACGGAGGAAATGCGCGCTCGATTGAATCGCACCGCTGAACAACGACTGGAAGCGGCGCGCGGAGATTTGGTCGCCGGGTTGTTGGACACGCTCGACAATTTGAAACGCGCGGTCGTCGCTGCCGAAGCCAGCCAACACAACGAAACCGATTTCAACGCCTTGCTCGAAGGCGTCAGAGCGACCGCCGGATTGTTTGAATCGAAAATGATCGGGCTTGGTCTGGAGCCTGTCGAAAGTGTCGGCCAGGATTTCAATCCGGAAATCCATGAAGCTGTCGAAATGGTTCCGGTCGAAGCCGATCAGGACAATAAAGTCATTGCCGAATATCAAACCGGCTACAAATTCGGAGACCGCTTGCTGCGCCCGGCGCGTGTTCGCGTGGGCAGAGCGAGCTAAACACTAAACAATTGATACGGAACCGGGAGCAGTAGCGACCGGGTAGGTTATTCAGCCATACCCGGTCGCTACCGCCCCCCGGTTCCGAACCGTAAGGAGAAAACCCAATCGTGGCAAAAGACCTGACATTTAGAGAAGAAGCCCGCCGAGCAATGCTCGAAGGCGTCAACATTCTGGCGAACGCGGTTCGCGTGACACTTGGCCCTCGCGGACGCAACGTGGTGATTGATAAAAAATTCGGTTCGCCGCTGGTCACAAAAGACGGAGTGACCGTCGCCAAAGAAGTCGAACTGAAAAATCCGCTTCAGAACATGGGCGCTCAAATGGTGCGCGAAGTCGCTTCCAAAACCAACGACGTGGCCGGTGACGGGACGACGACTGCGACCGTGCTGGCGCAGGCGATTTTCCGCGAAGGCGTCAAGAACGTCGTTGCCGGAGCGAATCCGATGGCGTTGAAACGCGGCATTGATCGCGGAGTCGAAGTCGCCGTCGCCGAAATTGAAAAAATGTCGAAGAAGGTCAAAGGCAAAGAAGACCTGACCGCTGTCGGAACCGTCGCCGCCAACGGCGACAAACTGATTGGCGAATTGTTGGCCGAAGCGATGGAACAGGTTGGCAAAGACGGCGTCGTCACCGTCGAAGAAGCGCGCACGATTGAAACTTCGCTCGACATCGTCGAAGGCATGCAATTTGATCGCGGTTATGTTTCGGCGTACTTCGTCACCGATCCGAACAAGATGGATGTGACATTGGAAGAGCCGTTGATCCTGCTGCACGAAAAGAAAATTTCTTCCTTGCACGAACTGTTTCCAATTCTGCAAAAAGTCGCCGAAGCCGGTCGCAGCTTTCTTATCATTGCCGAAGACGTGGAGGCCGAAGCCTTGTCGGCGCTGGTCATCAACAAGCTGCGCGGCGTTTTGAAAGTCGCTGCGGTCAAAGCTCCGGCTTTTGGCGATCGTCGAAAAGCGATGCTGGAAGACATTGCCATTCTGACCGGCGGCAAAGTCATCACCGAAGATTTGGGCATCAAGTTGGAAAGCGTCGAACTGGCGGATTTGGGCAGCGCGAAGAAAATCATCATTGATAAAGACAACACGACCATCATCGAAGGCGCCGGTCGCAAGAGCGATTTGCAAGGTCGCATCGCCACCCTTCGCCGCCAGACTGCGGACACGACTTCAGATTACGACCGCGAAAAGTTGCAGGAACGTCTGGCCAAACTGGCCGGCGGCGTTGCCGTCATCAAGATTGGTGCGGCGACCGAAATTGAAATGAAAGAGAAAAAGATGCGTGTTGAAGACGCTCTGCACGCGACCAAAGCTGCCGCTCAGGAAGGCATCGTTCCTGGCGGAGGCGTAACTTTACTGCGCGCTGCCAAAGCTCTGGAATCCCTGCAAGCTGAAGGCGATGAAAAAACCGGCATCGAAATTCTTCGCCGGGCGATGGAAGAACCGCTGCGAATGATCGCTCATAACGCCGGTCAGGACGGCAGTTTGATCGTCGGCAAAGTTCGTGCGGAAAAGAAAAACGTTGGTTACAACGCTGCGACTTTGCAAATGGAAGACCTGCTCGACGCCGGAATCATTGATCCCGCCAAAGTCGTTCGCACGGCGTTGCAAAACGCGGCTTCGATTTCGGGCTTGTTGCTGACGACTGACGCTGCGGTGACGGATATTCCCGAACCGGCGGCGGCTCCGATGGGCGGCGAAGATCATCACTGAAAGTAGTCGGAAGTCGGTAGTCAGGAATCAGTAGAGCCTCCATTGAAGATTCTACTGACTTCCGTCTACCGACTCCCGGCTACTCTGTTGGCATTCCTTGACACTGCCAATTGTGAGCAGTAGCTTTACCGCGCCTTCCAAAACTGCGCGGTTATTTGATCTTCGCCGCGATCCGAAAGTGAAAAAGAAACGTCGAAATTGTTTGCTGGCGGACTGTGAAGTTTCGATCTGACGGGGTAGACTTTTCGTAGTTGAAGATGGTGTTGAGAACCTGATTTTTTCAGGCGAGTTTATTCATAGAGAGGTAAAAAGCCGTGTTTGATTTAGGGCCGATGACAGATAAGTTTTCCGAATCCGGACAGACAATTGTCCGGCGTGCGATAGAGGTTTCCAAAAGCCGGGACCACAATTTTCTTTCGGTCGAACATATCTTCACGGCTCTGAACGAGCTTGAGAGCGTGTTGTTCACCGAAACCATGCAATCGGTCGGCATTGATCCTCGCGCGGTGTCGCATTTGCTGGAACAGGAACTGGCCAAAAGCCGGCAGTATGTCGGCAAAAAAATGTACATTGCCGACACAACACGAGATTTGTTCAATCGCGCTTTGAAACGTGCCCGCGCGCAAGGCCGTTCGCAAATCGAATCTTACGATTTGATGGCGACTCTGTTTGCCGATCAGGGCGGCAAACCGGCGGAGATTTTGCGCGCGCTCGGCGTTGACCCGCGTTACGCCACCGACACCATCACGCAAAAAGTCCGCACCCGCGAAGAGCAAACTGAAATCCAACGCAAAAAATACGAGCTTCCGCCTTACCTGAAACATTTCGGGCTTTCGCTGAACAAGTTGGCGCGGCAGGACAAATTGCCGCCGACCATCGGACGCGAGCACGAAATCCAGCAGATGATCGAAATTCTGTGTCACCGCGAACGCGCCAATTCGCCGATGCTGGTTGGCGAACCCGGCGTAGGCAAAACCGCCGTGGTCGAAGGTCTGGCTCGGTTGATCGAACTGGAGCCGCAGAAAGTTCCCGCGCGGTTACGCAATTCCCACATCGTGCAATTGCAGATGGCTGGCATCGTCGCCGGAACGATGCTGCGCGGAATGTTTGAAGAGCGGTTGCAAGGCATCATTCAGGAAGTCAAAGAACGCAACGACCTGATTCTGTTCGTGGACGAAGCGCACACGATCATCGGCGCAGGTTCGGCAATGGGAGCTTCCAGCGATGCCGCGAACATGTTCAAAGGCGCGCTGGCTCGCGGCGAACTGCGAATCATCGGCGCGACGACCACAACCGAATTCAAGGAATACATTGCCGAAGACGAAGCTCTGGCTCGGCGTTTTCGACAGGTCAAAATTGACGAACCCAGCCTGACTGAAACGCGGCAAATTTTGCAGGGCATTCGTCCGCGTTTGGAAAAGAACTACTCCGTCAAAATCACCGACGCAGCGATTGATATGGCGTTGGAAATGGCTCCGCGTTACATACGCAATCTGCACCTGCCGGACAAAGTCATCGGCTGGCTGGACACGGCTTCGGTCAAAGTCGAAATCAACGAACCTTCGGTGATGCAGGTCAAACCCGAACACATCATTGACGTGATTTCTCAGGAATCGCGCATTCCGCGTGATTTGGTTTTCCGCGACACGACGGAGCGGTTCCGCACGCTGGAAGAAGTTCTTGGCCGCCGAGTCATCGGGCAAAAAGATGCCGTCAAAGCCGTCGCTCAACGCTTGCGCCTGAACAAAGGCCCGTTGAAAGAAAATTTCTACAAACCGGACGGCGTGTTGCTGTTCCTTGGGCCGACCGGCGTAGGTAAAACCGAACTGGCCAAAGCCGTTGCCGAAGCGATGTTCGGCGATGAAGGCAAAATGGTGCGGATTGATATGAGCGAATATCAGGACGGAACCGTCGCCATCGAAAAACTGATCGGCATGCCGCGCGGCATCGTTGGCAGCGAACGCGGTGGTATTCTGACCGAACGCTTGCGCGAAAATCCTTACACCGTGTTGCTGCTCGACGAAGTCGAAAAAGCTTCGCCGTATTTGCTCAACTTGTTTTTACAGGCGTTTGACGAAGGCTGGCTGACCGATGGTCGCGGCAAGAAAGTGTATTTGTCCGATGCGATCATCATCATGACTTCGAACCTCGGCAGCGAGAATTTCAAGAAGTACATGAAACCGCTGGGCTTCGGCAACAAAACGACTGCCGATGTGGAAGAGATCAAACGCGCGGTGATGGGCGCGGCGGAAAATCGCTTTTCGCCGGAATTTCGCAACCGCATTGACGAGATCGTGGTTTTTTCGCCGCTGACTCAGGACGAAGTGAAGCAGATTGCTTTGCTTTATCTGGGCAGCATGCGTCGCCAGATGGAACGGCAAGGCAAAATCATGCGATTGAGCGAAGCCGCTCTGGAAAAAGTCGTCGAAAAAGGCTTCAGCCCGGCGTATGGCGCGCGCTTCCTGAAACGCACGATTGATGAGCAGATCAAACTGCCGATCACCAATCTGTGGAAAGCGTTCAACACCTTCGTCGTGGATTTGAAAGACGGCGAAATTGACGTGCGCGGCGAATAACTGCGAGCTTGATTTCAGTAACGCAAAACTGCCCGGCGAACGGTTGATTCGCCGGGCAGTTGTTTTTAGCGGAGAAGCCTTAACAACCAGTTCGATTCATCCAGCTTTCTTCCCCACAAGCGATGCTGTCGCGTGAAAACACGTACGGATTTATCGTGTCCGCCGGAAGCCAGTTGCTTTCCATCAGGCGAAAAAGCGATGGCGGAAATGGATGCCGTGTGGATGCCGATTTCAGCAACCTGGCGGCGTGTTGCAACTTGCCAGAGCCTTATCTTTTGGTCATCGCCAACGCTGGCGACCTGTGTGCCGTCAGGCGAAAAGGCTATTTGTTTGACGCGCGTGGCGTGGTTGCCCAGTCGCCCGATGCGAGCGAGCGGGTCAGTTTGGAAAAGCATCAGTTCGCCGCTGACGTTACCGATAATGATGTATCGCCCATCAGGCGACATAGCAGCGCCACCGCTGTCGCCAACTTTGATTTGGCCAAGCAGTCGCCACTGCTCTGTTTCCCATACACAAAGGCGTCCAAACCCGGCGGCGGCAAGCCGTTTCCCGTCTGCTGAAATCGCGGCGCTCATCGTCCCCCAACTTTCGACTCCAAGCGACGAACTGTACTGAAAAAGCAGCTTTCCCGTAGCAGCGTCATAAACTCCATCGAAAGCTGCAATCCAGCGCCCTTCCGGCGAAATCGAGATTCGTTTGGCGCCGAAGTCGGTTTTAACCCGCCATCGAGGTTGACGCTCGGCAAGCTCCCAGCGAATCAACTCGCCGTCCCAACCATTTGAAACAAGCCATTGGCTGTCAGGCGAAAAGGCAACGCCGTTGACATGCGATTGATGTCCAACCAGAGCCATTTCCTTGCGCCCGCTGTAGGCGTTCCAGATCAAGACCGAACGGTCTTCGCTGCCTGATGCGATGTGTTGGCCATCGGGAGAAAAGGCTACTGCCGCAACCGGACTGCTGTGTTGAGCCAGGTCGCCAGCGCGTTCGCGTGCAATCACGTCCCACAGCAGGATTGAGCCGTCGTCGTGCGTCGAAACCAAATACTGCCCGTCTGGTGACCACGTCAACCCCCAAATTTCGGCTGAATGATCCCATTGTGTGATGATTTCCTGAGTCGCGGCATTCCACAGGATGATGTCATCCGCACCAGTGGCCACTAATTTGCCGTCGGGCGAAAAGGCCACCGCACGCCCGTTGTCGTGATGGACGAAATGTGGCGAGCAAATCGCCTTCCCTCGCGCCGGATCGTAAAACACTACTTCCCCACGAATCCTTACCGTTACCAGCCGCAATCCATCCCGCGAAAATTCGACACCGGCAGCGAAGTCGAAGCCAGCCGGCCGCTTCACTTCTTGCCCCGTTTCAACGTCGAATGTCTGGCCAGCGTTAAACAAAAGCTGTGGATGCTTTGGGGAAAACAGCAAAGGAGACCAATCCCCTGAATACATGGGAATCTCGCGGTGTTTCTCCCAACTTTCAACGTGCCAGACTGCCGTAACGCCAGTCCCGACGTTGAGCCCTGCCGCCAGATATTTGCCGTCGGGAGAAAAAGCGACGCCAGTGAAAGGGCCGCGCGGATCGTGCAAAACTTTGATCTTCTCCAAGCTTTCCGCATCCCACACGATCACGCTTCGATCCCAACTTGCCGTCGCCAAGAACCGTCCGTCGGGCGAAAAAGAAACCGCCACCACCCAGGCCGTGTGATCCTTCAGTTCGCGCTTCAGTTCGCGCCGGTTAAAATCCCACACGCGCACGCGACTGTCTTCACCGACCGAAACCAGCCAGTGGCCATTGGGCGAAAAAGCCGCGCGTCGCACGCCCGCCGTATGCCCATCGCGCAAGACTCGTTCATCCCATTTTTCCTCAACGGAATTCCACGCAGTGAAAACCAGTGTCACCAAACCGGCCAACATTGCGATTGCTGCTACTTTGCCCAGTGCGCTCAAATAACTGCGCCGTAGTAACGAAGATTCCAATGAGCCGCGTTTGACAGTCGAGTGTCGCCCAATTGTCCATAGTGCGGCGGGCGACAGGCGGATGCTTTTGTCACTGGCATAAAGCGCGACGGCTTGATTCAACAGTTGGTTGGCGCGTTTTTCCGCCAGCGTCCGGGCGCGCTCTTCAAGCTTGGTTTGCGCTGGCGGACGAAGTTCATTCAGCGCGTCCAGCATTTCCCCAGCGGAAGCAAGCCGTTCATCGCGGGATTTTCGCGTAGCCTTCTTCACGACGGCATCAAGCGCCGCAGGCAGGTCTTTGCGCTGTGCGTTGAGCGGCGGGAGTTCTTCAGACTTTCTTACGGCCTCCAGCTTTTCCTGAAGCGATAGTTTGGCGTAAGGATGCCCCGCGAGCATTTCGTACATCAATACGCCGAGCGAAAAAATATCCGTCCGGGCGTCTATTTCTTTTTCTCCACGCGCCTGTTCCGGCGACAAATAACCGGGCGTTCCCAACACCAACCCGGCTAGTGTCGCATTTGATTGGCTTGTCAGGTTGCCACCACTGGTTTCGGCTGCGGGCAGATCGAAGCGTTTGGCGATACCGAAATCCAGCGCCTTGACCAAACCGTCGGCCCGCAACATGACGTTTTCCGGTTTGATGTCGCGGTGAATGATGCCTGCGTTGTGGGCTGCATTGAGTGCGGCAGCGATTTCCGCGCCGATGCCGACGGCTTCCTGCCAACTCGGTTTGGAATCTTGCAGCCGCTGCCGCAGTGTCCGGCCTTCGACAAATTCATAAGCGATAAAAACTGTTTCTTCGTGCTGGCCGATTTCGTGAACGGTGATGATATTCGGATGGTTCAACATCGAAGCCGCGCGCGCTTCCCGCTCGAAGCGTTGCAGCAGCGCAGGCGAAGAACCCAAATGCGCCGTCAGAAACTTGATCGCCACTTGCCGATTCAGCTTTGAATCTTCGGCCAGCCAAACTTCGCCCATTCCGCCTTCGCCCAGCAGCCGCAGAATCTGATAATGGCCGACTTGCTCTCCCGCCCAATCTCGCCGTGAAGCGTCGGCCAGTTGTCGCGCGGCCAGTTTGATGGCTGATGTCGGCAACGCTCCATCATCGTTATTCGCGTGATCCAGCAAGGATTCAAGCTCTGCGCGCATCTCGACATCGTCGCGGCAAGCCTCGGCCAGGAAAGCCTTGCGTTCCGCCGGAGGGAGTTGGATGGCTTGTTCGAACAATTCAATCAGCCGTTCACTGCGATCATCGGGTGTGTCATCTGAGTTCATTGTGGGATACCTCCGTTGAAGCGCGATTGTCACGACCGCGTTTCGGCTATTTTTCCAATTCTCGCCGCAACCAGGTCATCGCAAAGTTCCAGTAACGGGTCGCTGCCGTTTCGGAAATGCTCATCGCTTCGGCGATTTCCTTGTTCTGGAACCCGCCGAAGAAACGCCATTCGACGACAAACGCCGCGTTGGCGTTGAATGCGGCCAATCGTTCCATGGCTTCGTGAATGGCTACGATGTCGGCGAGCGATGTCGTCTGGCAGATGGTGACATCGCCCAGCGAAACCTGCGCCGCGCCGCCGCCACGCTTTTGGTAGGCTTGCGCCCGCGCCCAATCCACCAGAATGTGGCGCATTGTCGTTGCGGCCACGGCGATGAAATGCGCGCGGCTTTGCCAATTGACCTGCCCGCTTTCCAGCAATCGCACCCAGGCTTCATTAACCAACCCCGTTGTTTGCAGCGTGTGGCCATCGCGCTCGCCGCGCAAGTAATGGCGCGCCAAGCGGCGCAACTCCGCGTCCACCAGCGCCGCAAGCTGTTCAAACGCCTGCCGGTCGCCCGCGCGCCAAGCCGCCAATAGATCGGTAAATTGTGGTGTAGTCATGTTCTCGCCCCTTCTTCAGGCTGTATTGGTCGGGGAACCGACTGTCGTGTTGAACTCAACGCAACCTTGAGGACAGGCTGCGGCTTGTGAGAGCGCTGAATAAAATTTTTCAGCCGCGTGAAATTTCCCGCCGCAGTTATCGCTTACGACGGCAGAGCAAAAACGCTCGGCTGATGGCCAAAGGTGAATTGCCGGACTGATGAAGAGGTCTGCAATTTACCACCGGCCTTCGGCCAATGGCAAAAGTTTTCCTCAATGCAGAAGTTATAAACAGGAGATAAAGCAATGACTCAGTCAAATTTTGGTGATGCCCACATTGCTGCTCGCCAAGAAGATAATCTTAAAGGGGTTAAGGGGTGGTTGTTGGTTTTCTGCATCATTCTTACCGTTATCAGTCCAGTGATTACTATTTTTGGCGTTGTGGTAGGTTGGCGAGCAGCCAGTCCTCTGTTTGATAAAGTGCCGGGTTTAGATGGGTTAATCTTGCTGGACTCTTTGTTAAATTTGGGGATTGCAGGGCTGGCTATTTTTGTTGGAGTCCGGCTTTGGAGCGTCAAGCCCAGTGCGGACAAAACAGCGAAATCGTTTTTGGTTGCTTTGCCTATTATTCGCGCCGTTATGTTTATGATTGTTCTCTTCAGCGACGTTCGCGGGCTTGGATTCGCAGCATTTATGGCGCTGTTTCAGGCTTCTGTTTTTGCGATGATCTGGCACGCTTATTTGGATCGCTCCAAGCGAGTTCAAGCTACTTTTGCCCAAGTGCCTAAACAAGTTTCCATCTCCCAAACCGAAGCACAATAAGTGGAGTTGCCCATGTCTATCATCAATACTCCGGCACCAGTTCTTTCGGCAGAGTTGTTTAATATCCCGGTCGAGAATAATCGCTACATTGTTTATGCGCCGTTACGCCGCGCAGCCTTTGTTGCCAATGCCAGCGTGGTGAATTTTCTAGCCTCTCTCAAAGAAGGGCACAGCGATTTATCCGCTGACCCAGACGGTTCGTTAGTCGAATTGCTACGACTGCTTGAAATACTTGATGCGCCGCCCGAACAATTGCCAATCTCGGAATTCAGCGGAGACCCTGAACCAACCTCTGTCACCTTATTCTTAACCACGGCCTGCAATCTTCGTTGTACCTATTGCTATGCCTCAGCGGGCGACACGCCAACAAAATATATGCCGCTTGATGTCGCCAAAGGCGGCATTGATTTTGTTGCAGCAAATGCAGTCAAGAAAGGATTGCCGGAATTTGAGATTGCCTACCACGGTGGAGGCGAACCCACGGTCAACTGGCGCGTGATGACGGAATCGCTCAACTATGCGCGCCAAAAGGCCGCCGAATTGAATCTGGAGGTGCGCGCGGCTTCAGCCTCGAACGGCGTGCTCAATGACGGGCAGATTGATTGGATCATCGCCAATTTGCAGGGCGTCAACATCTCATTCGACGGGCTGCCTTTGGCGCACGACAAGCACCGGCTGACAGTGCTGGGGCAAGGTTCCAGCCACTTGGTGATGCGCACGATCCGCCGCTTCGACGAAGCGAAATTCCCTTACGGGCTTCGCGTCACAGTCACGCGCGATCAAATTGCCCAATTGCCGGAATCCATAGAATTCATTTGCGCGAATTTCAATGTCGAGCGCATTCAGGTTGAGCCAGCCTATCAATTGGGTCGTTGGACCGCCGCGCCCTCTGCGGAGACTGAAGAATTCATCGCCGCTTATCGCGAAGCGCAAGCCCGCGCCCGTCAGCACAGTCGTGCAATCAGCTATTCCGCCGCGCGCGCCGGTTTGCTGACCAATCACTTCTGCGGCGTTTCGCAAGACACTTTCGCGCTTTCGCCGGATGGCAACGTGTCCTCCTGCTATGAAGTCTTTTCGGAAGACAACCCGCAAGCGAAGTTCTTCTTTTACGGGGCGCCAGCGGAAGAAACGGGCCAATACCGCTTCAATCTACCTGTGCTGAACAACCTGCGTCATCTTGGCGTGCAGCATCGTGAGTTTTGCCGGGGCTGTTTCGCCAAATGGTCATGCGCGGGCGATTGTTATCACAAAGCGCTGACGGTCACCGGCAGCGAAGAGTTTCAAGGCTCAGACCGCTGCCACATCACGCGCGAACTGACGAAAGATCAAATTTTGGAAAAGATCGCTGCACCGGGCGGCCTGTTCTGGCATGAAGGGAACTTGGCAGATGGGAACGTCATTGCAAAAGGCAAGGAGATGTTTGTATGAAGACCGAAAGACCACAGTTTGAATTGGCGCATGTTTCTGTTGATGAAACAAAGGGCTCGCCAGAAATTATTCCAGTTAGTCAGGTACCCCAAAGTGCTAACCTAGCGCGACGGGGCTTTTTGGGCATCGGAATCGGGGCAGCCTCGGCGCTGCTTTTCATTGATGGTAAGGCAGCAGACAGAGGGAACGGCGAACATTCGCAAGTGGACTCAACTTCGGGCGCGGACGACGCCAGCGGCACTTTTACGCCAGCGCCAAGCAACGTGTTGAAGGCCCATCGAGGGAGTGTTAATGCCTTGGCAGTAAGTCCTGACGGAAAGACCATCATCTCTGGCTCAGGCGACAATACGATCAAACTGTGGTCATTGGCCGACGGTAAATTGCGCTCCACCCTCGAAGGGCATCGCAGTGAAGTCAAAGCATTGGCGATCAGCCCGGATGGAACAAAACTCTCATCCCGCGACGCAAGCAGGACAATTAAGCTTTGGTCATTGTCATTGCCTGAAGGTCGGCTGTTATCCACGCCGCATGGCGTCAAATCATTGGCGATTAGCCCCAATGGGAAAATACTGGCCTCTGCGGCAGGAGAGAAAGACATTCAGCTATGGTCATTGTCAGAACGTAAGATGCTTGCCACGCTGGAAGGGCATACGAAAAGCGTCAGAATGCTGGCAATTTCACCCAATGGAAATATCCTGGCGTCCAGCGCCGATGATAGGAGCATAAAGCTGTGGTCATTGCCCGAAGGGAAGCTGCTTGCCACTTTCCAAACAGATGCTGAGTCAGTCCACCAGATTACGTTCGCTGCCGACAGTAAAGCATTGCTATCACGTTCCACGAATGGCATAGCCAAGCTGTGGTCATTGCCCGAAGGAAAGTTGCTTACCACACAATCCGGGGTTCGCGTCTCAGCAATCAGCCCCGATGGAAAGAATTTGGCATTGGCATCAGTAGATATCAGAATTGTACCCGTGTCCAAAGGCAAGGCACTGACTCTTAAAGGACATAGCGCGGCTGTCAACTCGCTGGCATTTACCCCTGATGGAAGCTTGTTGGCCTCAGGCTCGGAAGATCACTTCTCCCCGATCAGGCTTTGGTCATTAGCAAAAGGAAAGCTGCTATCCACAGTTCAAGGAGACAAAGTTTTAGGAATCACTGCTGATGGAAAAACGCTTCTATCGGCTTCTTCGGATGGTAATCTTGGCCTCTGGTCACTGCCCGATGCGAAATTACTTGCGACCGTTAATGCAAAGATCATTTGGAACAGCATATTTGCGATCAGCCCTGACGGAAAGATGTTGGTAGTCGCTTCCAATGATGGGACTACCGCTTTATGGTCGCTCCCTGAAGGCAAGCTGCTTACAACTCTCCGAGGAAGCACGGAAGCAGTCGAAGCAATAGCAATCAGTCCTGACGGAAACATATTGGCCTGTGGCCTTGAGGATAGCACGATCAAGCTTTGGTCATTGCCCGAAGGTAAGTTCATCGCCAGCCTTGCCTCGTATCCGGAGTTTGTCGAAAAGTTGGCGATCACTCCAAACGGGAAAACGCTGGCCACCATCGAAGGTAAGGCCATCAAGCTTTGGTCATTGCCTGAAGGCAGATTGCTTTCTACCTTTGAAGACCATCAGGGATATATCAAGGCGTTAGCCGTAAGTCCTGACGGGCGCATCCTGTTATCAGGGGATAGTGAGGGCGTGGTTATCCTTTGGGATTTGGAAAAGCATTCCTTCCTCAGCTTTCTCTTTGACTCAAAGCAAAACGAGAAGGACGCAATTTCTTACAACGTCTATGATCACACCAGCGGTCGCTTCATAACGTATATTCTGCCTTGCGGCTCCCCGATTCCCGCAGGGGCGACCTGTACTTGCAATTGCGTTCCAGGAACCTTTGGAAAACGAATTTCCGATCCGCCACTTCGCCCGACAATTATTTCCCCTTCGCCTTCGCCAACAATTTCTCCCTTGCCAGAGCCGAGCGGCGGTTCTCGTAGTAGCACCCAACCATGTGGCCAGCCTATCCCGCCAGGTCAGACTTGCACCTGTAATTGCATTCCTTCTGACCGCGATGTCAAAGAAGCCTTCGAAGCCACTGACCCGATGCTGATTCTGCAACGTCTATCTGAGCTACCAATCCAAACCTGGAACTACAAATGGAATGACGCCGCCGTACGCCACATTGGACCGATGGCGCAGGATTTCGCGGCGGCCTTTGCCGTTGGGGAAGACGACAAGCATATCTGCACTGTGGATGCACAAGGTGTCGCCTTAGCAGCCATCCAAGGACTGTATCGAATCCTGCAAGAAAAAGACGCTCAGTTGGAAGATCAGCGTGGTCAGACGGAAAGTTTACGGGAACAGTTGCAGCAGCAACAGAGCGAGAATCTGGATTTCAAGACCAGGATTGAGGCTTTGGAATGCTCAATCATCACGAGGAAGTAAATTATGCGTAGGCTACAGGTGATATGTTTACTTGCTGCGGTTGGACTGTTACCCACCGGCTGCGCAGCCATGAAACCAGACGCCACAACAAAAAAGGATGAGATTACCCTCTTGGTAGATGCTGCGGCCAATGGGGAACGGGATCAGGTGAGCGCGATGTTGAAATCGAGCGAGGTAATGGCGCGACTCAAACAATTCGACGGCAAGCTGGCCATCACGCCGCTGCACGCCGCCGCCGCCAAAGGCCAAGTCGAAATCTTGCAACTGCTACTCGATAGTGGGCTGCCGGTGGATGCAAAGGACGATAAGGGGCAGACGCCGCTGCATATCGCTGTGGGCGAGCGTCAGCGAGAAGCTGTTAGCCTACTGCTGGAGCGAAAGGCCAACCCCGATGCGAAATCCAGTTCGACTCATTTTAGCGGCGAGCGCATCTCTACTGGACATGCCGAACTGACGCCACTTTCTTTGGCGGCTAATAGCGGTAACGTGGATATGCTCAAGCTGCTATTGGACAACGGCGCTAACATTGACCGCGGCGGCAGCACTGCTACGCCGCTTTATTTTGCCGCTGCTGGCGGTCACGAAGATGCGGTGAAATATCTGCTCAAGCACGGCGCCAAAGTCAAAACGTGGATCACCTATCAGGCAATCGAAGACTCACAGCCAAAGACGGCGAAACTACTGCGAGAACACTTTTGCCGACGCGAAATGCCGCAGCCCATAGGAATTGCCAGTTTGGATCGCGCAACTTATGACCTGAGAAAGATGGCAGGATGTGTGCGATGACTTGAACAAGTTCGCGCCTTCTCAGCAAAGAGGAATTGATATGAGGTGAAGTATGGATAACCCGGAGATTGCAGAACAGGCCACCGTGCCCAGTGCGGATGCCGCATCCGTCGCCGTCAAGAAAGCTACGTACATTTGCACCCATTGCGATGCTGTGATTGCGGAGCCACGTCCGGCGACGAAGGCGAAAGGCACGTTTGTTTGCGAGCATGGGCATGAAGTCAAATCCATTGAATCTTTTGGAAAGGCATTAGTCGGCGGGTTTATGGGTGGAATCGGCCTCTTTCTGATTTTCGTTCTCTTGCCCTTCGGCGTGTTGTATGTCCTCCCGTGGAAGATTATTCAAATAGCTTTCTTCTTCGTCGCCGTGATGGGAATAGGCGGAATTTATTATGGTCCCTACTTGGTGCTAAAGAGCTTCTTTTATGTTTTGCGCTCGGCTACCGTGCGGCGCTTAGCGAGTGGCACGCTTGGAATGGGCTTGGGATTGTTTATGGGCAGCGCCGGGTCTTATGGTCTCTTCCTTTACCTGTATGGCCTAGTAGATTTCTTTCGTGTTATCTATCCAAAATGAGATGTCCTCAGCGCGGCGGTTAGCAACAATGGCAGCGAAGTTCGCAGCTTCGTCGCCATAGTTGCCGGAGGCCATTAGGGGATCATTTCCGTCGGCGGTTCTTTTTGCGCGAGGCGCGGGCAAGTTTGTTTTTATGGCGGGATTTGTCGCGTTCTTTTTTCGATTTCTCGACAGGTTTGAGGTCAGAAGCAGACAGGCCATCAAATAGAGACGGGCCAGGTTCGGGCAGCGGAATGCCGAGGAAGCTGCCAGACTTCTGCCGGAGGTTGTACAAAGCCGTGAATGTTTTGAGGTCTTCTTCGTTTGATAGGTCAAGGCCTTCCGACCGGGCCATTGAAAAGAAAGATTTCGCCATCCCAAAACGAGAAGGATCGTTCATCCATTTCTTGAAGTCCGCCGGTTTCACCGCGCGCAGGTAGCGCAGGATGTTTTCCGCGTTCGACAGTTGATGTTCCCGCTTCAGGTATTCCCAGAAGGCGATCATCGTGGGCAATCCGTTGTCGGCGTCTTCAGGCGCGCTGAGCGAGATTTTGCGTGGGAAGACTTCGGTCAGCAGTTCTTCCATGTCGTTCGCATCCATTTCGTGGAGTGCGACGCCGATGTAAGTGAAGCCATACTCAATGATGGATTTGGCCCAAAAAGCCATTCCATCGTCCGCTTCCGCGCTCGCCTTCGGGCGATTCGGCAAACAGATTGAGCAACTCATCCTGGTATTCGTAAAACTCTTCTTCGCCAGGTTCGATGTCGTCAAGCTATCTGATATCAAAAGACATATTCAATGCAAATCAATGAGTAAAACAGAGCAAATACACGAAAAGCCAAGTTTCTTTGTATTTACTGTTTTCGGTTAAAAGAGATGTTCGCCGATCCAGCCCCTACTTTTGTTATTTCGCCGCGCCTGAAGCTGCCGGGTTTTGTTTCGGCGGCATTTGGAACGGATAAACGTCCGGCGTGACGCGAACTCCGCTGGTGAATTTGAATGGGTACTTGCCGCCGCTGGGGAAAGTCATTTCGACAAAGTACGCCGTAAAGCCGGCTTCGGGCTTGGCCATTTTGCCTACGTAAACGCCCGGTTTGACCGCTTGCAGCACTTCACTCTTGTAAGCTTTGCCGATGATGTCCACGCGGAAATCGCGCGCTTTCGGATTGGTCGCGTACCACAATTTGACCTCGGTCGGTTGCGTGACAGTGTTGACGGTGATCGAACCGTCTTTTTCAAACTTCCAACTGTAACGCGGGCGCGGAGTTCCTTTCAGCACGGATTCGTAAAACGCATCCAGCGTGAGCGGCGCATCTGTGCCATCCAAACTGTGTTTGGCGTTTGGCACGTAACGCAGATGTTTTTCGCCTTTCAAACCGTCGTAATAAAACTGTGACGAATCCGGCAAAAAGAATTCATCGCCGGTGGCGTTGATAATCATCTTGGGCATCGTCAGCCGGTCGCGGTAACTGTACGGGTCTTCGATGTCCATCAAGGCTTTGTGTTGCGGAGTTCCCATCCAGGGAACTGTGTTCAGGTAATCGCGGACGGCAGGCGCCCAAAAACCGTAAGCTCGGTAGTGATGCTCCATGCTTTTTTCCAGATTCAGCACGTCAATCACATAAGGCACGATGGCGATGACTCGGTCGTCAACCACAGCCGTCGTCCACGTAGTCCAGCCGCGTTTCGATCCGCCGCTGACAATGAACTTTTCGACTTTTGCGGATTTCTTGCCGCCTTCGGCGCTGGCTGCAACCGAAGTGATTGTGTCCAGTGCGCGCACACCGGCTTTGGTCATTGGCAATCGCAACGGCCAGTTTTCGTCGCCGGTTCGCATGAACTTTTCCCACGTGTAAGAAATGATCGCGTCTTCGTTGCGAGATTTGGTTTCACCCGCAAAGGTCAGCGGTTCGTAAGGAACCATCTTCAATTCGGCGACAACCGATTTCGTACGCACAGCCATGTCCGTGAAAATTCCATTCGGAACGCCGGGTTCTTTACTGTTGACCGAACCGCCGGAAATGAACAGAAAAGCGTTTGGCGAAACAACTTCGTCGGGTTGGATGATCGTCATCCAGTGTTCCCAGATTGGCTTGTCAACTTCGGCGGCGGTGCGCCATTGCTGCGAAGTCATGCGAACCATGTAAACCGTGAAGCCTTCTTTCTTAACTGTGTTGGTGATGTTGTATTTGTAGTTTGAATCCGGCTTGGCTACGTAACGATCCAGCGCGGTCAGCTTTTTGCCTTTGCGCTGTTTGGCGTCGGTGTGGCCGACGAAAGCGAAGAAAGCCAGAAGAAGCGCGACGTAACAAAAGAAGAAGCGGCGATTGATGGTCATTGGGAAAGCTCCGGGAATTTTGAGCAAGAGGCATTAGCCACTGACCATTCGCCATTATCCATTAACCGATTGGGTATAAACCTTACCCTATCGGTTAATGGATGATGGTCAATGGCTAATGGTTAATGGAGCTTTTGCTGTGGTTACTGTTTCAGCTTTTCAGCTTCGGCGGTCAGCGCGGGAACGATTTCGAACAAGTCGCCGACGATTCCGTAATCGGCGATTTCAAAGATCGGCGCTTCCTTGTCTTTGTTGATGGCGACGATGGTGCGCGAACCTTTCATTCCGACCAGGTGTTGAATCGCGCCGGAAATGCCTACGGCCAAGTACATTTTCGGAGCAACGGTTTGTCCCGAAGAGCCAATCTGGCGATCCATCGGCAGCCATTCGTTGTCGCAAATCGGACGCGAAGCCGAAAGTTCCGCTCCCATTGCATCGGCCAATTTCTTGACGATCTCGATGTTCTTCTGTTCCTTAATGCCGCGACCGACGGAAACGATCAGCGGAGCGGCGGTCAAATCCACAGCGGCTTTGGCTTCCTTGAATCGCTCTTCGGGCTGCTGACGAACGGCTTCGACATTGACGGTCAACGCTTTGACTTCAGCCTGACCGGCTTCGCATTCGTCTCCGCGAAAGCTGCCGATCTGAAAACTGACGAAGTGCGGTTTGTCGCCGACTGGCACGACATCGGCGGCCATCTTGCCTTGAAAAACTTGTCGAGTCAGGACGAGTTCGCCGCCTTCGACTTTGTGGGCGATGCAATCGCCGACCAGCGCGCGGCGCAAACTCGCAGCGAGTTTCGGTGCGAAGTCGCGGACTTCGTACGTGTGAGTCATCAGAACCAGTTCCGGTTGGAGTTGTTCGATGACTTGTTTGAACGCCGCCGAATAACCGTCGGCGGTGTATGACTTCAGCGCGTCATTTTCGACCGTGTAAACCGCGCCGAGTTTTTTCGCTGCAATTTCGCCAGCCGCAGAGCCAACTCCGCTGCCAAAAATCACTGCCGAAATCGCTTGTCCTGTTGCGCCGCTGATTAACTGAGCCGCGCGCACTGCTTCGTAAGATGCTTTGTTGACCTTGCCGTCAACGTGTTCGATGAAAACTAAAATCATTCTGCCTCCAGTAGACAGTAGTCAGTAGACAGTAGACAGAATGGCCAGCGGCTACTGTCTACTGTCTACTGTCTACTTCCGATTAAAAAACGCGAGCCTCATTTTTCAGCTTGTCCATCAACCTGGCGGCGATTTCAGACGCGGAGCCTTCGATGAACTGAGTCTGTTTGGATTTTTGCGGCACGTAGATTTTGCGAATCTGCGTTTTCGGAGCCAGATCGTCCGCCGACAAACCGATGGCTGCCGCATCCAGCTTCTTAATTTCTTTTTTCTTGGCCGCCATGATTCCTTTCAGCGTGGCGTAACGCAGCGTATTGATGCCGGATTGAATCGTCAGCACCGCCGGAGCAGGGAAGCTGACCCATTGGAAAAATCCGTTTTCCAGTTCGCGTTTGACTTTGATCTTGCCGTCTTCGGATTGAACATCCATGACGATGGTGGCGTGCGGAGTTCCCAGCAGTTCAGCCGCGATGACTCCGGTTTGCGCGTAACCGTGATCGTCGGATTGCAATCCGGTCAGCAGCAGATCGAAACCTTCTGCCTTTGCCGCCGCCGCAATCACCGAAGCCGCGCCGAAAGCGTCCAGGCTGTCGAACGTGGCATCTTCCAGATGCAAGCCACGGTCGGCTCCGCGCGCCAGAGCTTCCTTGATGACGGATTGCGCGCGCGCCGGGCCTAGGCTAAGCGCGATGACTTCGCCGCCGTGCTTTTCTTTCAGTTGCAGCGCGGCTTCCAAACCGTACTGATCGGATTCGTTGATCTCGTAAGTCAGGTCTCGATCCTGAATCCAGGTTCCTTGTTCGTTGATGCGAAGAATTGAATCGTTCTTCGGCACCTGTTTCAGACAGACGATAATTTTCATAACGACTCCTGTCGCAGTTGAGATATTCCTGCAAAATTGCTTGGGATTAAGACGTGAAATGCCGCTGAATGAATGCTCATTCAGCGGCGGATTTATACTTGATGGATTTCAATCCGGCAACCGGATGAAAAGCGTAGGCCTTACTTCGCTGCTCCTTCCAAACTCTTGATCGCATCCATCGCGGCGGCTTTCAACTGATCCAGGCATTCGCTGGCTTGCGCTTCGCGCAGAGCGGGCAAGCCGCGTTTGTCGCCGACTTTGCCCAGCGCGCGAATGGCTGACACGCGCGCGCGAATGTGTTTGTCTTTGGTCAATTCGATCAAATGGTCAACGATCTTTTCGGCTTTGTCTTCTTTCTGAAGCTCTTTTCCGAGCGTTCCCAGACAGCCGATGGCAGCGACGCGAATCGGAACCGGTTGGCCGTATTTGCTGTGGTCGAGCGCCAGATCAACTCCGCGTTTGTCTTTGGCCTGATTGATTCCGTGAAAGACCGCGGCGGTGATGACTTCCTGCCACGAAGTTCGAGTCAGCGCGGCTTTCATCGCGTCGAAGGCTTTGTCGCTGCCGATGCCGGCCAGCGCGCGAACGGCGGCGACTGTGGCGAAATAACTTTCTTCGCGTTGCGAAACGTCGCGCAGCCAATCTGTCGCGGCTTCGTCTTTGAAATTGCCCAAAGCCCAAACGACGCTTCGGCGGACGCGGCTGTCTTTTTCGACTTTGTAATGTTCAGTCAAAATCGTTCGCGCTGTGTTGCCGGCGATTTCTCCAAGTGAAATCGCCGCAGCCATTCTTATTCCGTAAAAGTCTTCGCCGGTCAGCGCAACGCTCAATGCCGCAATGGTTTCCTCGCCTTTGAATTCGGATAACTCTCTGGCGGCGCGAATGCGATCCAGCACGTCTTCGGCTTTGCTGAGTTGATAGCTGAGTTCCTGAGCCGACTTCGGAAAGTTCATCAGCTTGAAAATGCGATGGCCTTTGTCGAAAAGCACCATTCGCGGTTTGGCTTCGCAAGGGAAGTAAAAATCCTGCTCGGCTTTGGTAATTTCGACGCGGTAAGTTTGGCGGCGTTCGGTTTCGATGATCTCGCCCGGCTCGACGGTCGTCAGTTCGATTTCCACCGGGAAGCGAAAGACAGGCGTCAACTCATCTTCGTTTTCCTGAGTTTGTTTGACTGACACGCGCAACAGCTTTTGTTCGCGCTGCCATTCGTAGCTGACTTCCAGTTCGGGATAACCCGCGCAGTGCAGCCATTGATCGAAAAACCAGTGCAGGTTTTGGCCTGTGGCTTCTTCGATGGCGATTTTGAAGTCGTTGGTTTCGGCGACGTTGAATTCAAACTTCTTCAGGTAAACGGCCAGCGAACGGAAGAAACCTTCATCGCCCAATGTCCAGCGCAACATGTCCAGCACGCACGCGCCTTTTTCGTAAGCGTGACGATCCATCAACTCTTCGGAAAAGCGATACCGGCGACAATCAATCGGGCGGCGATGACTGGTCCAATCTTCGCGCAGATAAGTCATGAAATCCTGAAAGATGACAAAACGTGCTTCGTCGCGTCCGCGCGAATGTTCGCGCCACAGGTATTCGCTGTAAGTGGCAAAGCTTTCGTTCAGCCAAATCTGCGTCCAGTCTTTGCACGTCACCAAATCGCCCCACCATTGATGCGCCAGTTCGTGAGCCACAATGTCGTCGTAGTTGATGTCCAGTTCGGCTTGGGAATCCAGCAAACAGCGGTCGGTGAAGGTCGAAGCCGAGGTGTTTTCCATCGCTCCGAACAGAAAATCATCCACCAGAATCTGGGCGTATTTGGCGTAAGGGTATTTGTAGCCGAATCGTTGCTCGAACAGTTCAATCATTTTTGGTGTGTTGGCAAACAGTTTTTGCCCGGCGGCAACGCGGTCTTTGTAAACGTAATAATCCACGGGCAAATCTTTATAACTGTCTTTGATTTGCTCGTATTCGCCGATAACCAGCGTCACCAGATAAGCGGAATGAGGTTGCGCCAGGCTCCAATGAAAAGTCCGCGTGTTGTCAGGGTTGTTATGAACTCCGAGCAGTTCGCCATTCGACAGCGCGAAGTCACTGGCTTTGACCGTCACCAGCATTTCAGTCGTCATTTTCTGGTTGGTCACGTCGTGGCAAGGAAACCACCAATGCGAGTCTTCGTTTTCGCCTTGCGACCAGATTTGGCGAGGTTTGTTTGGGTAGGCTTCGTCGGGTTTTATGAAAAACAGTCCTTTGCGCGGGAAGCAGGAATAAGCGATGGCGACAGTAATTTGTTCGTCGCGCTTGTAGCCGCGATCCAGTTCAATAACCAGCCGGTCAGAGTGAGTTTCAAATTCCAACGGAGAGCCAGTCGGCAACTTGACACTGGCAACGCGCATTTCCGAAGCGTCGAGTTCAAAATGAGCGAACCCATCGTTGATCGGCGATAAGGTCACGGTTGCCGTGCCTTCGACGGATTCCTGTTCGTCGTCAATTCGCAATTCCAGTTTCAGATGGTTGATGTTGAATCGGCGGTTGGGCGTCTGACGCTCTTCGCCTTCGACGGGCGAACGGTCAATGTTGGCAGCAGTTTCGTAAAGATTCACGTCCGACCATGACCGCGGATCGAGCAGCGCAGGATGAATAAGTTTATCGTTCATGGCTGTCTAGTTTCTTGGTTTGACCGGGAAGATGCAAGACTTTGTTTTTGGATGCGTCGGTTGTTTTGGCCTACGGGGCGACGGTATGATTGCCTACGGTTGAGGGACACATCACCAATCAACCGTAGCATTCAAAAAAACAGAGTCCAAAACTGCTTTGCTGGGAATTCAGAGCAACCTGACCGCAGGTTGTCCCCAATAACACATTGATTCCGACCAGGAATCAAATCTCGACTGGGCTGCGGAAAATCAGACCGAACGATGACGAATTGCAGCCCGAAGCACCAGCATAGGTGAAGGAGATAGCTAATGAAAAAGCAATTGAAGTATCTGGCTTCCGCCATTGCCATGACGCTTGCATTGATGATCGCAAACGTCGTTTCCGCCAACGCGCAAGTCTCCAGTACAACCGCCGAAGTGCGCGGGCAAATCACAGACAGCACAGGAGCTGTCATTCCCGGTGCAACAGCCACGCTGACCGATGTCAGCAAAGGCGCGGTTCGCACCGCCACCACTGACGCTGAAGGCAATTATGTCTTTCTGGCGTTGCTGCCCGGAGCTTACGATTTGAAAATCGAAGCCAAAGGCTTTGCCGGAAAAACCACTCGTCTGGAATTGACCGTCGGCCAGCAAGCCAACATTTCATTCCAACTGGTTGCCGGTGGAGTTGAAATCAAAGTGGATGTCATCGCAGGCGGAGAAGTCGTCGAAACTTCGCGCCCGGAACAATCCTCTGTGGTGGACACCAAACAAATCACTAACCTGCCGATCAATCGCCGCAATTTTCTGGATTACGCTTTGCTGACTCCGGGCGTGGTGGATGCCGACAACATCGCTGACGCTTCGGATTATCGCGTAGCGCAAACGCCGCAATCCGGCCTGTCGTTCGGCGGTAACAACGGACGCGGCAACATGGTTCAGGTGGACGGTGCTGAAACGCTTAGCTCTTCAGGCGGCGTGCAGGCGACTGTCAGCCAGGAAGCCGTTCAGGAATTTCAGGTCGTTCGCAACAGCTTCAGCGCGGAATTCGGTGGAGCGGCGGGCGGTGTTGTCAACATTGTTTCCAAATCAGGAGCCAACAAGTATTTCGGCAGCGCCTTTGGCCTGTTCCGCAATCAGGCTTTGGATGCTCGCAATGCGTTTGACTTCAACCCGGACGGCCAATCGCCTTTCAGCCGCTATCAATACGGCGGTTCGGTTGGTGGGCCGATCAAACAGGACAAAACCTTTTTCTTCCTGGTGGCAGAGCGTTTGGATCAGGAGCGCACGGCGTTCGTCAATTTGCTGAACGATCCGAATATCTTTCAACCGACGGCTTCGCAGAATGCGCTGTTGAATTATCTGGGCACGATTCCGACTTTCGCTCCGTTGGCGGCAACCGGTCGCGCAGCCTTGACCACCAGTTCGCAACTTTATCCGCGCACGGTGAATCTGTTTACCCAAGCCAGCGGACAGTTTCCGTTCGATGAAGCGCAGACGCAGTTTTCGGCTCGCGTGGATCACAACTTCAGCGACAAGAGCACGGGTTATTTGCGTTTCAATCTGACCGATTCGTTTTTCCAGAATCAGGCTGCCGGAGCGTTGACGGCGGTGTCGCGCGGACGCACCTTCGATGCGTTCAACGGTGGCGTAGTCGCTTCGCACAACTATCAATTTGGCACCAGCGCGTTCAATGAAGTGAAGTTGCAGTTCAGCCACACGCGGTCGGCTTTCGTGCCGAACGATCCGAACGGCCCCGAATTCAACATCGAAGGTTTCGGCAATTTTGGCCGAGACATTTTCCTGCCGTCAGAAACCATCGAACGGCATTACGACATTTACGACAACTTCACGAAGATTTCTGGCAATCACACGTTGAAATTCGGCGGCTCGCTGTTTTTCCACGATGTTTCCAGCAACAGCGAAACCTTCTTTGGAGGCCGTTTCAATTTCGGCGCGGCGTTTCCGCTGTCAACGGTTCTGGCGCTTGACCCGCGAGTAGGCCCGACAGTCGTCGGGCAATTGTCGGCGTTCCTGCAAGCCAACCAACCGAATTTGCTGCCTGCGCTTGGCGCTCCGATCAACGCGCTGCAATCTTTCAATCTGGGATTGCCAACGGTTTACCAGCAAGGTTTCGGCGACGCGGCGGCGACCAGTTGGACGAATCGGTATGGTTTTTATGTGCAAGATGCCTGGAAAGCCGCGCCGAACTTTACGCTCAATTTGGGACTGCGGTACGCCATTCACGACGAACCGTTTTTCGTTCCGACTTACAAACGCGACTGGCAACCGCGCGCCAGTTTTTCGTGGGATCCTTTCAAAAACGGCAAGACGGCGATTCGCGGCGGAGCGGGCGTTTTCGTGGGCTTCCTGAACAATGCCGTTGCCAACGTGACGCGCGAATTGGGCGGTTTTGCCGATCCGACCAGCATCTTCATTGTGCTGGCTACGCCGACAACCAATTCGTTCGGCTTGCCGCGTTCGTTTGATATGTATGCCGGACTGGCGCAATTGACGAACAACTTTTCGCGTCCGATCACATTGAACGACGTTCGCCAAATCCTGCCGCCTGCTTCGTCGCTTCCGGCGGGAGTGACGGCGCGTCCGATTACGCCGGGTCCTGGAACTCCGCTGGAAGTCCGATTCCGGCAGGAAGCCACTTATCGCAACCCGGTCAGTTATCAATCCAGCTTCGGAATTCAGCACGATCTGGGCAAAGGATTTTCGCTGGATGCCGGATATTTGTATGTTCGCGGATTGCACATCACGCGCAACCGCGACATCAATCAGTTCAAAGCGACCGGCCCGGTCAGCGCGTTGAACCCGAACGGCGGGCCTAGCTTCATTCGGTTCCCAACGGCGGCTCAGGCGCAAGCCGGGTTGACCAGCGATTTCCGCAATCCGCTGCGGTTGCAGGACAACGTGTATGAAACGACCGCCAATTCGTTTTATCACGCGATGACCTTGCAGGTGCAAAAACGATTCGCCAACAATTTCAGCTTGAACGCGCATTACACCTTGTCGAAAGCGATTGACGAAGTGACCGATTTCAACAGCGATTTTTCGGCGCAGAATCCGTTGAATCTGCGGTTGGATCGCGCGTTGTCTGCTTTCGATCAGCGGCATCGTTTCGTCGCCAGCGCGGTCATTCAAAGCTGGTGGACGAATCCTGTGGCCAAAGATTGGTCATTGGCTCCGATTGTCGTGGCGCAAAGCGGTCGCCCGTTCAACGTGTTGCTGGGTTTTGACGCCAACGCCGACGGGCGCGCGCAAAGCGACCGACCGGGACAGGCCGGACGCAACACCGGTCGAGGCGAAGCGTTTTACAGCTTCGATCTGCGGCTGGCGCGTCGCTTCCTGGTCAAAGAATCCCGTTTCCTGGAATTCACGTTTGAAGCCTTCAACCTGTTCAATCGCGTCAATTTCCTGGGCATCAACAACGTCATCGGCGGAGCCTGTGCGGACAGCGGCGGCTTGCCGATTCCTTGCACGACTGGCGGAACGCCGCTGACCAACTTCAGTTTGCGCGGTCAGGAAAACAGACTGCCGACTCAACCGCTAGGATTCACTTCGGCGGCTGACGCTCGTCAGTTGCAACTTGGAGTTCGATTCAACTGGTAAAGCTGAATCGCTAAATGCAGCGCACTGAAAACGCCGAGCTTGACCAAGACGATTGGCAGGCTCGGCGTTTTTGTCATTTTGTCGGCTCGAAATAAATGTGCGATGATTCGGCCTCATTCCAACGCAGTAAATTCCAGCAACAAACAATCTCCGGGCGGCAATAATCCCGGATCAACTTTGGCTTAATTGAAGGAGGCAAAAGCTTATGTTTTCAAGGCGAATGATCGCCGTATTTTTACTGGCACTGGCCGTGGTGGGCAGCGCCGCTTGCGGAGGCAATAAAGAAGAAACGGCTGCTCCGGCTGCCGCCGGCCCAACCTGGAAACCGACCGGCAACGAAGGCAACGTCACCGGAACCATTGCCTTTGCCGGAACCGCTCCAGCACCGAAAAAACTGGATACGTCGAACGACGGCGCTTGCGGCGAAGCCTTCGCCAACGATGTGTTGGTTGCGGACGGCAAGCTGCAAAACGTGTTTGTATACGTGAAAAGCGGATTGCCCGCCGATGCCAATTTTGAAATTTCCGCGACGGAAGTCACGCTCGATCAAAAAGGCTGCGTGTACATGCCGCGCGTTCTTGGCATACAAGCTGGTCAACCATTGAAAATCGTCAACTCCGATCAGACCAATCACAACATTCACCCAGTGCCGAAAACCAACCGCGAATGGAATGAATCGCAGTTGAAAGGGCAGGCTCCGATCATCAAAAAATTTGCCAAAGCCGAAACGCAAATTCCGGTGAAGTGCAACATGCATTCGTGGATGCTGGCTCATATCAACGTCATGGCTCATCCGTTCTTTGCCGTCAGCGGCGCCGATGGCTCGTTTTCGATCAAAGGCTTGCCGCCCGGCGATTACGAACTCGAAGCCTGGCACGAAAAGTTCGGCGCCAAGACGCTGAAAGTTACCGTCGCCGCCAAAGCTGATGCCAAAGCTGATTTTTCGTTCGATGCGGCGAAGGCTTACAACGCCACTTCGCTGAAGGTTCAACCGGCGCTTGTTCTTCCTTAAAAGACTGGTGCGGAACAAGGAGCGGTAGCGACTTGGTTGGTTTGTGAGGAATGACAATCACAAATACCCGGTCGCTACCGCTCGCGGTTCCGTACCGAACGCACTCCGCAATCGTATGGGACGTTTACTCGCAATCCTAATTTGGTTGATTACCGCTGGCACTGCGGTGTTTTTCGCGTGGTCGAAAACGAAAACCGGCTGGTGGTTTCCCGAAGCCATTTCAGAACATGCGGCGGCGATGGACAACCAGTTCAATCTGACCTGGGCAGTCGTCGCCGTAGCTTTTTTCGGCGCGCAAGCCGCGCTCGGTTACGCCGTTTGGAAGTTCCGCTCGAAGGGAAACGAACGCGCGACTTACAGCGAAGGCAACACGCGAATCGAAATCGTGCTGGTGGCAATTACCGGAATCGTCTTCATCGCGCTGGCCATCACAGGGCAGCGAGTCTGGGCGAATTTGCATTTGAATCAGGCTCCGGCTGACGCCGTTCAAGTCGAAGCCACCGGCCAGCAATTCAACTGGTACTTTCGTCATCCCGGAGCCGATGGTCGTTTCGGTTCTACCAGTCCGAAGCTTTATGACGACACAGACAATTCGGCTGGCGCGCGACCTGGCCCGTTGGGAATTGATCCGAAAGACCCGTCTGGTAAAGACGACATCTTCGGCCAAACGCTGGTGATTCCAATCAATCGCCCGATCAACCTAACTCTGAGAGCCAAAGACGTGACGCACAATTTTTACGCTCCGGCGTTGCGATTGAAGCAAGACGCCGTGCCGGGTTTGAAGATCAATCTGCACTTCACGGCTACGAAAGAAGGCCGATACGAAATCGCCTGCGCTGAACTGTGCGGTCAGCTTCACCACCAGATGCGCGCTTACATGCGAGTCGTTTCGCAATCCGAGTTCGACAAATGGCTGAGCGAAAACGCGCCGAAGTAGTTCAAACGAAGTAGCTCAAGAAAAGCTATGGCTGAACAAATTCAAACATTACACGCCGCTCCAACAGGCTTCATTCGCAAATACATTTTCAGTACCGATCACAAAGTCATCGGCATTCAGTATTTCTTTCTGGCGCTGGTGGCTGCTCTGATCGGGCTGGTCATGTCTTTGCTGATTCGATTGCGGCTGGCCTGGCCGACAGAGCGTTGGCCTATGCTGGAAGCGATTTTTCCCGAAGGCTTCAAGGACGGATTGATGCAGCCGGAATTTTATCTGGCGATGGTGACGATGCATGGGACGATCATGGTCTTTATGGTTTTGACCACTGCGCCGCAATCGGGATTCGGCAATTACTTTTTGCCGCTGCAAATCGGCGCGCGCGACATGGCTTTCCCTGTGTTGAATGCTCTGTCGTTCTGGCTGACGTTTTTGAGTTTCGCTGTGTTGCTTGCCGCGCTCTTTGTCGTCGGCGGAGCGCCACTCGGCGGATGGACGTTTTACCCGACCTTGAGCGCGATTCCTTCGGCTGGGCCCGGACAGGCGCTCGGAGCCGATTTGTGGATCGTCAGCATCGCGTTGTTTTGCGTGGCTTCGTTGCTGGGCGCGCTGAATTTCATCACGACGACCTTGAACATGCGAACCGCTGGCATGAGCTTGATGCGAATGCCGCTCAGTTGTTGGGGATGGTTCACGACGGCTGTGATTGCGTTGCTGGCGTTTCCGGTTTTGCTGGCTGGAGGAATTTTGCTGCTGCTGGATCGCAACGTCGGAACAGGATTTTTCATTCCGTCGGGGTTGGTGGTCTCAGGCAAGCTGATCGAAGGCGGAGGCGGTTCGACGATTTTGTGGCAGCACCTGTTTTGGTTTTTCGGCCACCCGGAAGTTTACATCGCTATCTTGCCGGGAATGGGCGCGACTTCACACATTCTGGCGACGTTTTCGCGCAAGCCTGTCTTCGGTCATCGCGCGATGGTCGTGGCGATGTTTGCAATTGGCCTGCTGGGCTTTTTCGTCTGGGGACACCACATGTTCATCAGCGGAATGAATCCTTCTGTCGCCATAGCCTTTTCCGTTCTGACGCTGGTCATCGGAGTTCCGTCGGCAATCAAAACCTTCAACTGGTTGGGGACGTTGTGGGGCGCGCGCATTCGCTTTACGACGCCGATGCTGTTCGCCATCGGATTCGTTTCGCTGTTTGTCGCTGGCGGAGTCACTGGCTTGGTGCTCGGTCAAACGGCGCTGGACGTAGTTTTTCACGACACGCATTTCGTCACGGGGCACTTTCATTTGATTATGGGAGTGGCCGCGATTTTCGGAATCTTCGCGGCGACGTATTACTGGTTTCCGAAAATGTTCGCGCGGACGATGAACGAAGCTCTGGGCAAACTGCACTTTGCGCTGACGTTCTTTGGCGTGTACGCCATCTTCATTCCGTTTCACATTCTGGGCATCGCCGGGCATCCGCGAAGGTACGCCGATTCGACCGGCTACGAATTTTTGAAGGCGCTCGATCCGCTGCACGTGATTATCACCATCGCGGCTTTTGTGACGGCGGCGGCGCAACTGATTTTCCTGATCAACTTTTTCTGGAGCCTGTTCAAAGGCAAACGCGCTGAGGCGAACCCCTGGGAAGCGACGACGCTGGAATGGTCAACGCCTACGCCAGTGCCGCACGAAAACTTTGGCGAAGTTTTGCCGGTCGTTCATCGAATGCCTTATGAGTATTCGGTCCCTGAGGCTGAAAAGGATTACTTGATGCAGACTGATTGAAAGGGACGGGATATGAAATTTGATTGGTTCAAACCGAAGGCCGAGAGTAACATTGAAAAACACGATGGCGTTTCATTCGAAGAAGCCACGACCGCTTTCGATGATCCAATGCAGACAGTCCTGGTTGACGACGCGCATTCCGAAGGCGAAGAACGTTTTATTTTGTTGGCAACATCCGTGCAGGGGCGAGTGCTGACCATCAGTTACACAGAGCGCGGCGACGTTACACGCCGCATCATCAGCGCACGCGAAGCAACGCGACAGGAGAGACGAGAATATGAATCACACTATTACGATTCTTGAAGGTGAATGCGACCTTACTGACGATCTTCCAGCAGAACTTGATTTCACCAAATTAAAACCGGACTGGCAGCGAACCGAAAGGCAGCGTGCGATGGCACGGGCAAGGCTCATCCAACTTGATTCCGATTTACTTGCGTCTTTCCCGGACTCATTCGCGGTCAATCAGGCTTTGCGCGAATTACTGGTTAGGCGGCAGAGCGAAAGCGCAGGAGTTTTTGTTCAGTAGTGAGCGTTTGATGACATGCCAACGACACTAACCCCAACCAAACACGACGAACCCGATTTCGGCGCGGGTGGCAGAGGCTTTGACGACCTGCGCGGTTATGGCGGCGGAGACAATCGTCCGCCGGAACCGGAGCGGCAACCTCCTCCAGAAGGGTATCGCATAGGCGTTTGGCTGGTGTTGGCCAGTGTGACGATGTTGTTTGCCGCCCTGACCAGCGCCTATGTTGTCAATCGGGCGCACAGCATGCCGATTGTCATGCCGAAAGTGTTGTGGTTGAGCACGGCGTTGATTTTGGTCAGCAGCGCGACGTTTGAACTGGCTCGGCGAATGTTGAAACGCCGCGTTGAAAACAAATTCAAACTTTGGATTGGCGTGACGACGGTGCTTGGTTTGGCGTTTTTGGTTTTGCAATTGGCGGCTTGGAGCGAATTGAAAGCCGCCGGGTTTTACGTCAACAAAAATCTCCACAGCGGATATTCGTACCTGTTCACAGGGCTACACGGAGTTCACTTGATTGGTGGATTGGCGGCGTTGGCGTTTGTGACTTTGCGAGATCAATCGAAGTGGACGGCGGTTCGGCGGCGCGTTGCCGTGGATGTAACCTCACTTTACTGGCACTTTCTGACTGGGTTGTGGGTTTTACTTTTTGTGATGCTCTTCTTCTGGAAATGAACCAAACACTGACTACCAATTGGGACGGTGGCGTTTCGCCATTCGGCATCGGCCACAAAAAGCTGGGGATGTGGCTGTTCATACTTTCCGACTCGCTGACCTTCGGCGCGCTGTTGATGTGTTACGGCTACGTCCGCATTGCCAGCGAAGCCTGGGCCAAACCATTCACTTTTTCGCCGAGCATTATCTTTTCAACGGTCATGACGTTTTGTTTGCTGACCAGCAGCTTGACGATGGTCATGGCTGTTGCGGCTTCGGCAAATGGCGAACGGGCGAAGATGGTCAAGTGGATTTTGGCGACGATGGTTGCTGGTTTGGCTTTCGTCGTGCTGCATCTGATCGAATGGCAGCATTTGATTGCCGAAGGTCTGCGCCCGTTCAGCGTTCCTGCCGAGTGGGGAGCAAACGCTTCGCCGATGTTTGGCGCGACGTTTTTCGCCATCACCGGATTGCACATGCTGCACGTGCTTTCGGGGGTGATTTATCTGGGAGTGACAGCGGCTCGCAAACGAGCCACGCACGAAGATGTCGAAATCAGCGGCTTGTATTGGCACTTCGTTGACCTGGTGTGGATGTTTGTCTTTCCGCTGATTTATTTGCTTTCAATCAAATACTGACCTGGGAGCGCAGGCGTCCCTGCCTGCGTCGAAGATATGGAAAACGTAACGACTCGAACTTATTCAATCGTCTGGCTGTGGCTGATTGTGTTGACCGCCATCGAAGTCTTTCTCGGCTACATTCACGTGCCGCTGGCGATGATGCTGGTCAGTGTGATTGGGCTTTCCATCGTCAAGGCCGTTTTGATTATGGCTTACTTCATGCACCTGAAATTCGAGCGGCTCAGCCTGATTCTGACCATCGTGCCTGCGATGGTCGTGTGCATTTCGCTTTTCCTGCTTTTCTTTCCCGACGGATTTCGCGCGTTTAGCTTGAAGGCTTTCAGGTAAAGTTTAGAGTGCGTGTGGCTCGCCACCGCTTTTGGTTCCTGGCAAAACATTTCCGATGAACAAAATTCTCCGGTAAAGAATGCAAAGCTGCGTCAAGCCGCAGCACTCCAAATATCTTTCAATTCCCGATGTTGATCTGCGCGAAGTTTGAAACGAATCCCGCCGCCGAAACCACAATTGCCACTGTTCCCGCACCTCGCAAACTTTCCGGCAAACGTACATTGAGTTGATCTACTCCGGGCAAATTCGGATGCGCGCCGGAATACGTCACCTGACAAAGTTGCCCGCCGATTCGCACCTCCATTGCCGGTTGATCGCGCAATCCGGTTCCATACAACACCAGATAATTCGGCAGGCCGCCGACGGTCACGCTGACCGGCACAGCAATTCGGTTGTTGTCGTAAATGCGTTGATAGCTCCGTCCGTCCGCCGTTACCTGAGCCGCAGCGACTCCGTTGCCGTTTGCCGTCGCTGTGAAAACGGCAGGATTCGGGCCGGTCAAGGCGCTGCCTTCGGTGCGTTCGCCGTTCGAGCCTAGAATCAGAACACCGACGGCTCCGGCATTCACCTGCGGCATCAGAAAATTGATCTGGCCGGGCGAAACGTAAAACAACTCTGCCGGAGTGTTGTTCACCAGCACCTGAGTTCCAGCAAGGTTGGTCGGCAACGGCAAGCTGTTCGCCGAAGCCGTCGCCGAAGTCAGCGATTGGCCTTGCGCGGCGAAAATCGTTGCTATCGAATTCGACGCCACAGGCGAATTGAACGAAGCCGAATTGACCATGTTCACCAGACTGCCTCCGCCCGTACACAGGTCGCAAGGTTTGGTGTGCGGCGGATTGCCGGTGGTGACAACCTGGCAAGTTGCGCCGGATTTCATGACTTGTTTGATCGTATAAGTTGCGCCGAATCCGCAGCCGACTGGTTCTGAAAACGAAATGGCGCTGCCGGGAACCTGACCGACTTTTGCGCCGCCGCGATAAATTTCGTAACGGTCAATCAGTGAAATCGGATCGCGGTTCAACCAGCGCAAATTGATGTTGGCGCACGACGACGGGTAGCCTTGAAACAGAGGCGGCGTGCAGGTGGATTGCGCCGCAACCGGTTCGGTCAGCGGGTTGGATTGAATCGGGAAAAGAGCCAGAAAAAACAGAAACGACAGCGGGATAAACAACAGAGCCTTTGCTTTGGACATACTTCCTCCTAACCGCCGCGACTGAGAAAGCAGGCTCCAAAGCACCAGAGAGCACACGTCAGCCTTCATCGCCGGGCAGCGAAAATCAGCTAGAGACCAGGATTGATAACAAAGGGGCGAAAGAGCGATGGGACGCTGAAAATGGGGAAGTTTGGACGGGGCTGGAATTTCGTGGGCAATGAAATTCCCGGTGAGTCTGCAATGCAAAAGCGGGCGCAGTTTAATGTTCTGGCGCTGCCAATTCAATTGGAAAAGATTACACGGTAGACTGCCAGCCGATGAGGTACTCAATCGTCGTTCCGTTCCACAACGAAGAAGACAATTTGCCGGAGTTGTACCGCCGATTGAAGCGCGTGATGGAAAGCCTGAATGATTACGAACTGGTGTTCGTGGACGACGGCAGCGATGATCGGACGCATCAATTGTTGCGCGAAATCTGCGATCTCAATCCGCGAGTCGTCGGCGTTCGGCTTCGGTGAAACTTCGGGCAGACGGCGGCGCTGGCTGCGGGTTTCAATCAAGCTGTCGGCAATGTCGTCATTGCAATGGACGGCGACTTGCAACATCAGCCCGAAGACATTCCTCGATTTGTCGAAAAGCTCGACGAAGGTTTCGACGTGGTCAGCGGCTGGCGGCAAAATCGGCAGGGCGGATTTTGGCGAACGTTTCCTTCGCGCATTGCTAATCGGATGATGGCACTGGCTTCGGGCGTGGCAATTCATGATTTCGGTACTACGTTCAAAGCGTATCGCCGCGAAGTGTTGGAAAGCATTCCGATTTATGGCCAGATGCACCGGTTCATTCCGGCAATGGCCAGCATGGAAGGCGCGTTGATCGCCGAAATTCCCATTGAAGACAAACCGCGCCTGAGCGGCAAATCGCATTACGGCATCTCGCGCACGTTTCGCGTGATGTTCGACATTCTGACCATTCGCTTCATCGTGAGGTATTTGTCGCGCCCGCTGCATTTTTTCGGCGGCATCGGCGCAGCAATGATTTCTGTCGCCGGAGTCTTGGCTGGTTGGCTGTTGTTGAAAAAACTGGTTTGGCGCGAAGCCATCTTCATCGAAAACGGCTCTATGCTGATTTTCGCGGCAGTGACTTTTCTGGGCGGCTTGCAGTTTTTGGGATTCGGCTTGCTGGGCGATTTGCTGGCGCGATTGTATTACGCGCCCGAACGGCGAGACATTTACAACGTGGCACGGGTTTACCGGGCCGAACGTCAGCGTATTCATCTGACAAAGTAAATCATAAGATTGGATGGCTCGGTTGATGGCGCAAATCCTGATATTTAGCTTCCGGCATGGCTGCGGCTTGCTGTTGTTTTGCCTGATAGCGGCTGCTCCGGCGGTGGCGCAATACAGCCCCTATCGCTTTGACCACTGGACGACTGACAACGGGTTGCCGCAGAACACCGTGACCAGTGTCGTCGAGACCCGCGACGGTTATTTGTGGCTGACGACACTCGACGGGCTGGCGCGGTTTGACGGTGTGCGCTTCACCGTCTTCGATAAGAGCAATTCCAAAGGCATCACCAGCAACCGCTTTTTACGCCTGTACGAAGCTGAAGACGGGGCGCTGCTAATCGGGACTGAAGACAGCGGGTTGACCATTTACCTCAATGGTTTCTTCACCACTTACACGACCGCCGACGGCTTGCCGAGTAACCAGGTCTTGGAGATTTTCCCGGACTTCAATGGCGAGCCGGTGATTGCAACCTTGAAAGGCTCGGTCTATCTGCGCGGCGGCAAATTCATCCCTGCGCCGCCGGAATATCAGAATCCGAAGCTGAAGCTGTATCTGGCTCCTTCCGGGGCGCGCGTGACGATTGACGCGAGCGGGGTGAAGCGAGTCAAAGACGGGCGCGAGACCGATTATCCAATCAAACTTGGCGCGAGCGATTTCTCTGTCTGGGTGATGCCTTACGAAGGCAGCCGGGGCAACCTCTGGATTCGTGAGGGAGCGAACCTCTACCTACTGCGCGACAGCACAGTCACATCTTTCCCCGGTGTGCCGCCGCTTCGTCCGATGTGTGAGGACGCTGACGGTGGCATCTGGTTTGGCAAGCCTGCTCTGGCGGGATATTCAGGAGATTTTCTGGCTCGTTTCAAAGATGGGCGCTTCACGTTTTTTGGCGAGGCCGACGGACTGCTCAAAGCTTCGATCCGTTCCATCATCCGTGATCGGGAAGACTCGCTGTGGCTGGCCACGACGCGCGGGCTGTATCGCGCGCGCAAACGGCTGACGACGGCCTATTCGACCGAAAGCGGCCTGCCGAGCCACGAAGTCTACCCGTTGGCGCAATCCCGCGACGGCCAGGTCTGGATCGGGACAACGCTGGGGCTGAGCCGGGGCGAACTGAGAGATGGTCGCGTCGAAAGTTTCTCGCCACTCCTGCCCGGCGCTAACGTTCAGGCGCTATGGGAGGACGCAACCGGAAGGATGTGGATCGGCATTGAAGGTGGCTTGCGTCGCTATGAAAACGGGAAAATTCAAAACCTCCCAGTAAAGGCGGCTATCTATGGCATGACATCAGACCGCGACGGCAAGTACTGGGTCGCTTCCAGCCAGGGATTGTTCAAATTCGACGACGACAAAGTGATCGCTCATTACACGACGAAAAACGGATTGCCGAGCAATGACGTGAAGACTCTTCATCAAGATCGGCACGGCACGCTCTGGTTCGGGACTTACGGCGGATTGGTCGCGCTCAAAGACGGCAGGTTCATCTCCTACACGGCGGCGGATGGGTTGGCGGGCAATCGGGTGCGGGCGATTTATGAAGACGCGGACGGAACGCTTTGGATTGGGACGTATGACGACGGATTGAGTCGGCTGCGCGACGGCAAGTTTTTCAACTATCGAACAGAGCAGGGGCTTTACAACAACGGCGTCTTTCAGATTCTGGAAGACCGGCGCGGCAATTTCTGGATCGGTTGCAACAAAGGCATCTACCGCGTCAGCCGTCACGAATTGAATGAGTTGGCCGAAGGGCGTCTTACGCGCGTGAGCAGTGCCGCGTTCGGCAAACAGGATGGAATGCTCAACACCGAATGCAACGGCGGGCGACAAGCGGCGGGCTTTGTCGCGCAAGACGGCAAGCTCTGGTTTCCGACGATGGGCGGTGTGGTGGTGATTGATTCCGAAGCCGCGCCCGTCAATCCGCTGCCGCCGCCCGTGAAGATCGAAGCGGTCACGCTCGAACGCGGCCCGGTGGATTTCAGCTTTCAGCTTTCAGACAGAGGGGGCGTGACCATCGCGCCGGGCCAACGCGATCTTGAGATACGTTACACGGGATTGAGTTTCATCCGGTCAGAGCAGGTCAAATTCAAATACAAGCTGGAAGGCTTGGACACGGATTGGGTGGATGTGGGAACGCGGCGGGTAGTTTATTTCCCGTATCTTTCGCCTGGCAGTTACACCTTTCGAATCAGCGCAGCCAACAGCGACGGCGTCTGGAACGACGCGGGCGCAAGCCTTCGCGTCGTGGTCGAGCCGCCGTTCTGGCGCAGATGGTGGTTCATCACGCTGGCTTCGCTCAGCGTCGTCGGTACGGTCATGCTGATTTTCCGGCAGCGCGTCGCTCGCTTGCGACAGGCGCACGCGGCGCAGGAAGCGTTCTCGCGCCAGTTGCTCGATTCGCAGGAGCAGGAACGCCAGCGCATCGCTGCCGAATTGCACGACAGCCTGGGACAGAGCCTGCTCATCATCAAAAATCGCAGCTTTCTCGCGCTCGATTCCTTCGACGACACAGAAGCCGCGCGTGAGCAAGTAGAAGAAATTTCCGAAGCCAGCGCCCACGCGATTGAAGAAGTGCGCGAGATCGCCTACAACCTGCGCCCGTACAAAATGGAACGCTTCGGCCTGACCAAAACGCTTCAGGCCATGTGCCAGCAAGCCGCACGCACTTCGGGCATCCGTTTCGATACCGCGTTGCAAAACATTGACGGACTGTTTCCGAACGAAGCCGAATTGAACCTTTATCGCGTCGTGCAGGAAAGCGTCAACAACATCCTCAAGCATTCGCGCGCGACCGAGGCGAAGTTGACGATTGAACGCGACGAACGCGAGGTGCGAATGAAAATCGAAGACAACGGCCAGGGCTTTTCGGTGGCAGATTCTCAGAAGACACGACACAATCCGCAATCCGGTGGGTTTGGGTTGATTGGCATGGCCGAGCGAGTGCGATTGCTGGGCGGCGCATACACACTTGATTCCGCGCCGGAGCAGGGCACAACGATTACCGTCAAACTGACGATTCCCGATTAGGTACGCACGCGCCATCGCGTGCGAATTTCCGACAAAGACCGCACGCGGGGGCACGTGCGTACCCAAGAAAGCGTATGAAAGACGAAATTCGCATTCTGATTGCCGACGACCATCCGATCTTTCGCCAGGGCTTGCGCCAGGTCATCGAACGCGATCCGCGCTTGCGCGTCATCGCCGAAGCCGAAGATGGCGAAGCGGCGCTCGAACAGATTGAAACCTTGCAGCCGAACATCGCGCTGCTTGATCTGGACATGCCGGAACTGGATGGTTTCGCGGTGGCGCGCCGCGTGCGCGAAGCGGGTTGGCCGGTGACGATTGTCTTTCTGACCATGCACAAAGACGAGCTGCACTTCAACGAGGCGCTTGATTTGGGCGCGAAAGGTTATGTGGTCAAAGACAGCGCGGCGGCGGATGTGGTCAATTGCCTGAAGACCGTCGCCGCCGGACAGAACTACATTAGCCCTTCGCTTTCCACCTTGTTGCTCAGCCGCCATCAGCGCACTTCGACCCTGCTCGGCCAGCCCGGCTTGCAGGATTTGACCGCCACCGAACGCCGTGTCCTGGCCTTGCTGGCTGATTACAAAACCAGTAAACAGATCGCCGATGAACTAGGTGTCAGCGTCCGCACCATCGAAAACCATCGCGCTCATATCTGTCAGAAACTTGATCTGCACGGCAGCCACGCGCTGGTCAAATTCGCCATCCAGCACAAATCCGAATTGGCCTGAGTAGAACTACTCAGCAAATTGAGCAGGACTACTTACGCGAAATGAGCAATCTTGCTCGCGCCACAGCCTCAGTCTTTCCCGCACAATCCCGCCCGTCGTTGGAAGAAACGCTTCCCGGCAAACAACCCGATAAACGCAGTTACCTACCAGCAAAGGAGACAACTCATGGCAATCAGATTGGGCGACGAAGCGCCGAACTTTCAGGCGGCAACCACTGAAGGCGAGATCAGCTTTTACGATTGGATGGGCAACGGCTGGGCCGTGCTCTTTTCGCACCCGAAGGATTTCACGCCCGTTTGCACCACCGAACTCGGCGAATGCGCGCGGCTCAAGCCGGAGTTCGAGCGGCGCGGCGTCAAGGTCATAGGTCTCAGCGTTGATCCGCTGGACTCGCACAAAGGTTGGGCTGCCGACATTGCTGAAACGCAAGGGCATGCTTTGAACTTCCCTGTCATCGCCGACGCCGACCGCAAGGTTTCTGACCTGTACGGAATGATCCATCCGAACGCCAGCGATACTTTCACCGTGCGCTCGGTGTTCATCATCGGCCCGGACAAGAAGGTCAAATTGACGCTGACTTATCCGGCCAGCACCGGGCGCAACTTCGCGGAGATTTTGCGCGTGATTGATTCTCTGCAATTGACCGCGAAATACAGCGTGGCCACACCGGTCAACTGGAAGGATGGCGACGATTGCATCATCGTCCCTGCGGTCAGCGACGAAGCAGCCAAAGAGAAATTCCCCGGCGGTTGGAAGACCATCAAACCTTACCTGCGCATTGTCCCTCAGCCGAACAAGTAGCCAACGGCACAAAGCAAGCGGCGTGTTCGAGCGTCCACTGAAGGAGCACGAAAGATGATGAAAGTCTTGATCGTGGATGACAACGCGGAGATGCGCCGCCTGCTGCGCGGTTTTGTCGCGCGGCTGGCCGAAGCTGTCTACGAATGCGAAGACGGCGCGCAGGTCGTTGAAGTTTATGCCGCCGAACAACTGACCGCCGCCGATTGGGTCTTGATGGACATTGAAATGCCGCGCGTGGACGGTCTGGAAGCGACGCGGCAGTTGAAAAGTCATTGGCCGGACGCGCGCGTCTGTCTAGTCACTGGCCACGACTTGCCGGAATGGCGCGAAGCCGCGGTGTCGGTGGGCGCTTCCGGTTACGTGTTGAAAGAAGAACTGCATACCGTGCGCGGACTGTTGCGCGCACAGGAGAAACTGTAATGAGAACAGCAAACACAAAACGATTTCGCATTATCTGCCTGGCGCTACTCGTGGCGATGGGTCTGTCGTTGGCGCTGACGATGAAATCGAGTCGGGCTTCGGCGGCGGCCAATCTCAATGCGGCGCGACAACTCAGCTTTGATGAGCGCGTGGCTTACCAGCGCGCGATTGAGGAAGTTTACTGGCGAGGCCGCATCTGGCCCGCCGCCAATGCGCAGCCCAAGCCATCGCTTGACGCCGTGATGCCGTCTGCGAAGATCAAAGCGAGGGTCGCCGACTACCTGCGCAAGTCGCAGGCATTGGAAGAGCACTGGCAGCGCCCGATTACTGCCGAGCAGTTGCAGGCCGAGATGGATCGCATGGCCAAAGAAACCAGGCAGCCTGAAGTCTTGCGCGAGCTTCACCGGGCGCTCGGCAACGACCCGCTGGTGATCGCCGAGTGTCTGGCGCGGCCTGCGCTGGTCGAGCGGTTGATCCGCAACTGGTACGCTCACGACGAACGCTTCCACGGCGAACTCAAAGACCGAGCCGAGCGGGAACTGCTGACGCACAGCGCCGCGCATCAACTGCGGCAGACCAGCGGCGAATACTCCCAAATCGAGTGGGCGCTGAACGAGCGCGCGGAATCCCGCCAGCGTGGTGCCGAAGCAAAAGCCGTGACGATGAACGCCGAGGAGTGGCAGACCGAGACGCGGCAATTCGGCCAGTTGCGCGAGGACGAGGCGAGGTTTTACGTGACTGTGGCGCTGGAGCAAGGAAAAGATCGGATGAAGGTGGCCGTGATTGAATGGCGCAAGGAACCGTTCGAGCAGTGGTGGGCGAAGGTCGGAGGACAGATGGAGATGGCGCAAGCGGCGACCGGGCACGAGTACCGGCTTCAGGCCATCTCAGCCGCGGCCAGTGCGTGTGCCGACGACACGTGGGCGACTCTCACCGCCGTGCCCAGTGCGCGAGAACGCCACACCGCCGTCTGGACTGGCAGCGAGATGATCGTCTGGGGCGGGAGCGATGAGAACGGCAGGGCCAACACCGGAGGCCGTTACAACCCAGCCACCAACACCTGGACGGCCACCAGCCGCGTCGGCGCGCCCACCGCGCGCAACGAGCACACCGCCGTCTGGACAGGCAGCGAGATGATTGTCTGGGGCGGATATGCCGGTGGCGATTCCAACACCGGAGGCCGCTACAATCCGGCCAGCGACACCTGGGGCGCTACCTCTACCGCTGGCGCGCCCGCGGCGCGCAACGAACACAGCGCCGTCTGGACTGGCAGCGAGATGATTGTCTGGGGTGGGTATGACTCGCTCATCAACGACAGTTTGAACACCGGGGGCCGCTACAATCCGGTTACGGACAGTTGGAGCACCACCAGTCTCACAAATGCTCCGGTCAGGCGCTATCGTCACACTGTCGTCTGGACGGGTAATGAAATGATCGTCTGGGCCGGTAATGTCGCCACAGTCGGTGTTCTCAACACCGGGGGACGGTACAATCCGGCCACCGACACCTGGACTCCGACCAGCCTCACCAATGCCCCCACCGGGCGAGATGGACACACCGCCGTCTGGACGGGCAGCGTGATGATCGTCTGGGGCGGACTTGACGGCAGCGGAGTGGCAGACACCGGAGGCCGCTACAATCCGGCCACCAACACCTGGGCGGTGACAAGCCCCATCGCCCCACCCACCGCGCGACACCGCCACACCGCCGTCTGGACTGGCAGCGAGATGATCGTCTGGGGCGGACGAAATTTACTCAACAACTTTTTCAACACCGGGGGCCGCTACAATCCGGCCAGTAACAGTTGGAGCGCCGCCAACACCGTTGGTTCGCCCACTGCGCGAATCCGACACACCGCTGTCTGGACGGGCAGTGAGATGATCATCTGGGGCGGGCAAGATTCACTCTTCAACACTTTCGACACTGGGAGCCGCTACAATCCGAGCACGAACAATTGGACTGCGACCAGCGTCGCTGGCGTGCCCACCGCACGCGACCGCCACACCGCCGTCTGGACGGGTAGCGAGATGATTGTCTGGGGCGGAAACGTCGGCTCCGGCGTCCAGGTCAACACCGGAGGCCGGTACAATCCAGCCATCGCCAGTTGGACGCCGACCACCATAATCGGTGCTCCCGCTGCGCGAGACCGCCACACCGCCGTCTGGACCGGCAGTGAGATGATCGTCTGGGGTGGGTGGGACGCACTAGGCAACCTCTTCAACACCGGGGGCCGCTACAATCCGGCCAGTAACAGTTGGAGCGCCGCAAACGCCGTTGGCGCGCCCACTGGGCGAATTGAGCACACCGCCGTGTGGACGGGCAGCGAGATGATCGTCTGGAGCGGAAACGTAGACAGTGGCGGCGGAGACACCGGAGGCCGCTACAATCCGGCCAGTAACAGTTGGAGCGCCACCGCTACCGTTGGCGCGCCCACTGCAAGAGAGCGCCACACCGCCGTCTGGACGGGCAACGAGATGATCGTTTGGGGCGGACAGGAATATGGCGCCAGCGACCCGACCAACACCGGGGGCCGCTACAATCCGGCCAATAACAGTTGGAGCGCCACTAACGCCGTTGGCGCTCCTGACGGGCGCGACCACCACACCGCCGTCTGGGCGGGCAGCGAGATGATCGTCTGGGGCGGAGAGGGAACCAGCAGTATTAAAATCAACACCGGAGGTCGCTACAATCCGGCCAGCGACAGTTGGAGCGCCACGACTACTGCTGGCGCGCCCGCTGGGCGAATTGAGCACACCGCCGTCTGGACGGGCAGCGAGATGATCGTCTGGGGCGGATCGTCCAATAGCTCTTTCAACAGCGGGGGCCGGTACAATCCGGCCAGTAACAGTTGGAGCGCCACCAGCCTGATTGACGCTCCGGCTGAGCGCAGGGTTCACACCGCTGTCTGGACGGGCAGCGAGATGATCGTCTGGGGCGGATACGGCAGCGGCAATTTTTTAGACACCGGAGGCCGGTATTGCGCTCAAGGCGGAACCGCCAACACGCCGCCGACGATTGCGGGAACAGCCTTAACGCGCACCGCCGGCAGCCCCGCCGCCAACGCCCAGATCGCCGCAGTTGACGATGCCGAAGACGCCAGAGCTTCGCTCGCGGTGACTGTCAACGGCGGAGCGAGCGCGACAGTCAACGGTGTCACCGTCTCCGGTCTGAGCGTCAACTCGTCGGGTCAGGTCATTGCCTCAGTCGTGGCGAACTGCACGGCGACGACCGCTGTCTTTACGTTGCGAGTCACAGACAGCGGCGGCTTGTTCGACGAAGCCACTCTCAATGTCACGGTCAATCCCAACACGCCGCCATCGCTCGGAACTTACCCCGCCACGACGGTCGCGGCAGGTGGCGGCGCGACCGTCTCACCAAACGTTGCGCCGTCCGACAACGGCGCAATCGCCAGTATCACGGCAATTGCGCCCGGCTTCAGCGGGATGCTGACCGGCAATCCGGCAACGGGCGCGATCACCATCACGAACGCCAATCCGCCGGGCAACTACACCGTCACGGTGACGGCGACGGACAATTGCGGCGCAATGACGAACCGCAGCTTCACGCTGACGGTGAACTCCACAAGTTGTTTGGTGGCCGTCAATCCGGCGGCGATCAAGCAACCGTATATCGCCGTGCCTTACGTCGAATCGCTTTCGGCCTCTCCGACTGGCAGCTATACGTTCAGCGTCTCGGCGGGCGCGCTGCCGCCTGGGTTGAAGTTGGTGACGACGTTTGGCGTCACATCCATCGCAGGCTTGCCGACCACGCCCGGCACGTTCAGCTTCACGATCAAGGCGAAGCGGAACAACTCGACCTGCGAGGGAACGCGCAACTACACGGTGACGATTCCGGCGACTGTCGTCCCGATCCTGGAGTGCGTGCAGCGCAACGCGAACGGCACGTACACGGCGCGCTTCGGTTACGACAACTCGACCGGTGCGGTGGTGACGATTCTGGTGGGATCGAACAACTACTTCACACCGGGCAGTCAGAATCGCGGCCAGACAACGGTCTTCCAGCCCGGACGGGTTGTGAACGCCTTCAACGTGACATTCACGAAAGGCAAGGGCAGCAACCTGGCGGTCTGGAATTTGAGAGGGTCAGATGGAGTGTTGAGGCCGGTCAGCGTAGTGACAACCTCAATCGGTTGTCCATGATCGTGATCTCGCTGTCAGCAGAGGGAAGGCAGTCTGAGCGAAAGAAGGCTCAGGCTGCCAAATGAATTCCGCGAAAAGTGGGGCGTCACCTGAACCGGGCGCTCCACTCATCTTTTCAATCGAACTTGTTTCCACGTGATTGCTGACGCTTTTGTCTTGTAGGGCAGAAAGATAAATGCCTCAACGCCTTCCAGCCCATTCAGATATTTTTGGCTTTTCTCAACTCCGAGCACATAAAACACATTGTCCATCGCATCGCCTGCCGTGCCGGTGCCGGTCAGCACGGCGACGCTCAGCACGCCTTGCACAGGCCAGCCGGTTCGAGGATCGAAGATATGAGAATATCGTTTGCCGCCAAGCTCGAAAAACTTTTCGTAACTGCCTGACACCGACAATGCGCGATTGTTCAATTGAACTGTTCTCGCCGTTTTTTGCGAACTGACAGGATCGCGCAGCTTCACTTTCCAGCCGTCTTCTCCTGGCGGAGCACCCAATCCATAAATCGTACTGCCGCAGGCGCTGACCAAGGCTCGGCTGATTCCGTGTAGTTTCAGAATTTCAACGGCTTTATCCACTGCGTAACCTTTGGCGATTCCGCCCAAATCAAGTTCGACGCCTGCCCGATTAAATCGAATTGTCATTTCCTGTTCGTTTAGAATCACGTGCTGCCAGCCGACTTTGCCGCGAGCTTCGGCAAGCTCTTCGGCAGTCGGCATACGGCCTTCGCCGCGAAAGAAGCCCCAGGTTTTCAACAGCGGTCCGACCGTTACATCAAACGCTCCATCCGATTCACGACTGTAACGCAAACACTCGGCGATGAAATTGAACAACTCCGGCTCGACTTTGACGGCTTCGTTGGCGGCTTGGCGATTGAGTTGGGAGAGCGGGCTTTCCGGCTTGTAATGGCTCATCAACCGGTCAATGCGATCAACTTCGTCAAAGGCTGCGGTGACGGCTGTGGCAAGTTTCGATTCGTCTTCGCCGTAAACGACAATCGAATACGCGCATGCCATCGAAATGCGGCTGTCTTCATAACGGGTCTGATTTTGACGCAGTACGGGGAGCGTGAGCGACCTGAGTCTCGCACAATGCGCCACTTGCCAAAAACCAAGTCGCTCACGCTCCCCGCACTGCATCGCATCGTTGCTTTGAGTAAACAGTAAACCCAATCCAAGTAGAATGTTTGGTAATCGCCTCATGCTTTTCCTTGGCGAACATTGTCACGTTTCGTTGATTGCGCGATGATGCGCGCGGCGTTCGGCATTTGATTTCAATCCAATTTCAAACTCAAGGAACCCCAAGGAGCCTGTAAGCTATGAAAAGAATCTCTCTTTTGATTGCGCTGTTTGTGACCTGCGCTTTGACGACGATCAACGCTGGCGAAGCCGGAATCGCCATCAGCCACCAGGCCAAAGCCGATTTCAAGCTGACTGCTGACCCAAACTCAGCGGCTTGGAAAAAGGTGCCTGCTTTCATCATGGACAAAGGGCGTCGAGGCGAAAACATGGCCAGCCACAAAACCGAAATTCGTTCGCAATGGACGGCAAAAAACCTGTACCTGCTGTTCACCTGCCCGTACGAAAACCTGCACTTGAAACCGAATCCGACGACGACGGCGGAAACCAACAAACTGTGGGAATGGGATGTGGCCGAAGTGTTCATCGGCACGGATTTCGACGACATCAAACATTACACGGAATTCCAGGTGTCTCCGCAGGGCGAATGGGTGGATTTGGATATTGACCGTAAACCGACTCCGGCGAAACACGATGTCGGGTGGAATTCCGGTTACGAAGTCAAAGCGCGATTAGATCAGGCGAAAAAGGTTTGGTACGGCGAGATGCGAATCCCGATGGACAAGATTGATAAACGCCCAGCCAAAGCGGGCAATGAAATGCGAATCAACTTTTATCGCATCCAGGCGGCTCCGCCGAACCGCGTGTTCATCAACTGGCAACCGGTCAACAGCGACAATTACCACACGCCCGAAGCCTTCGGACGGTTACGGTTGAGCGCGAAATAAATTTGTGTTTGCCAGCGTTCAGGCTGCCAGAAAAAAACTGGCAATCCTGCCTAAAAGTTTTCGCACAGACTGCACGGATGAGAATCGAAAGATTCGCTTACTCAACGGTAACGGATTTTGCCAGATTGCGCGGCTGGTCTACGTCGCAACCTCTTCGCACGGCGATGTGATATGCCATCAATTGCAGCGGAATCGCTGACAGCACCGGCGACAGCAATTCGCTGGACGGCGGAACTTCTATGGTGAAGCTGGCCACGTCGCGCGTGTCGCGGTCGCCTTCGGTGACGATGGCGACGACTATGCCGTCGCGCGCCTTTACTTCCTGGATGTTCGAGATCGTTTTTTCGTAACGCAGCCGCGACTTTTCATCGTCCGGATCAAGCGTGTTGATGACCACCACAGGCAACCGCGAATCAATCAGCGCGTTCGGTCCGTGTTTCATTTCTCCTGCGGCGTAACCTTCGGCGTGAATGTACGAAATCTCTTTCAGCTTCAGCGCGCCTTCCAAAGCAATCGGGAAATTGATGCCGCGTCCCAGGTAGAGAAAATCTGTCGAAAGCACAAACGCCCGCGACAGTTCTTCGTAATCGGTTTCGGCGTTCAGCAGTTTTTCGATCTTCACTGGCAGTTCGGACAAATGCTGAGCGTGCCATTTCAGCTTTTCTTCGCTCAAGGTTCCGCGCACTTGAGCCAGGTACATCGCCAGCAAATACGCCGCGACGATTTGCGAAGTGAAAGCTTTGGTCGAAGCCACTCCGATTTCAGGCCCGGCGTGCGTGTAAATCGTGCCGTCGGCTTCGCGCGTCATCATCGCGCCCTGCACGTTGCAGATAGCCAAAGTCTTACAGCCTTTGTCTTTGCCTTCGCGCAAAGCCGCCAACGTGTCGGCGGTTTCGCCGGATTGCGAAATCACCATCATCAAAGTCGTCGGCGTCAAAATCGGATTGCGGTAACGAAATTCCGAAGCGTAATCCACTTCGACGGGCAGGCGAGCTAGTTCTTCGATCAAATACTTTGCTACCAGCGCCGCGTGCCAGGCCGTTCCGCAAGCGGCGATCTTGATGTCGGTCAGGCTGCGAAAATCGGCTTCGGTCAATTTCATCTGGTCTAGGAAGACCTGGCCGGTGTCGAGCGAAACGCGGCCTTGCGTGGTGTCGCGGACGGCGCGCGGCTGCTCGAAAACTTCCTTCAGCATGAAGTGCTTGTAACCGCCTTTTTCAGCCTGAATCGGATCCCAGGTGATTCGCTGGACTTGCGGCTTGAGTTCCTTGCCCGCCAGATCGGTCACGCGCACGCCGTCTTTGGTCAGCAGCGCCATTTCGCCGTCGCCCAAAAAGAAAATGTCGCGCGTGTGCGGCAAAATCGCCGGAATGTCCGAAGCGACGAAGTATTCGCCTTCGCCCAAACCGACCACGACCGGCGGCCCCAACCGAGCGGCAACGATCTTTTCCGGTTCGTCCGCGGACATTGCCACCAGCGCGTAAATGCCGCGCACTTCGGCCAGCGAACGACGAAACGCTGTTTCCAGATCGGCCAGCTTGTCGGCTTCCAGATGTTTTTGAATCAGGTGAGCGACGACTTCGGTGTCGGTTTCGGATTTGAAGACGTGGCCGCGAGCCAGCAAATCGCGTTTCAACTCCAGATAATTTTCGATGATGCCGTTGTGAACGACGACAATGCGCCCGGAGCCGTCTCGATGCGGATGCGCGTTTTCTTCGGTTGGGCGTCCGTGCGTAGCCCAGCGCGTATGGCCCAAACCGTAATCGCCTGTGATCGGCGATTGGCGAATGGCTTCTTCCAGATTTCGCAGCTTGCCGCTGGCGCGACGAACCTGCATTTCGCGGTCGCTGTTGACGACGGCAATTCCCGCTGAGTCATAACCGCGATATTCCAACCGCCGCAACCCTTCGATGACGACCGGGACGACTTGCTGATTTCCGACGTAACCGACAATCCCACACATAGCTATGCCCTCTGAATTTATCCACGAAGAACACGAAGAGGCACGAAGCCTGGTCTTTTCTTCGTGAAACTTCGTGTTCTTCGTGGATTGTTTTTAGTCTCGGAGTTTTCGTTTGATCTGAGCCGGGACGCCAGCGACCAGCGTGTCTTCCGGCACGTCTTTGGTGACAACCGAGCCGGCTCCGGTCATTGAGCCGCGCCCGACTTTGACTGGTGCGACCAGCATCGTGTCGGAGCCGATCTTCACGTCGTCTTCGATCACAGTCGGATGTTTTTGCTTGCCGTCGTAATTGCAGGTGACGGTGGCCGCGCCGATGTTGACGCGGTCGCCGATGGTCGCATCGCCAAGATAAGTCAGGTGCATTGATTTTGTCTTGCGACCGAGCCGTGACTTTTTGACTTCGACAAAGTTTCCGACAACGGCGTCTTCGGCAAGTTCGGCATGCATTCTCAGGTGAGCGAACGGACCAACGGAATTGTTCGCTGTCAGTTTGGTGTCCGCCAGCACACAGGAGTTCAAGACTTTGCAGTTGTCGCCGATTTCGACGTTGGTCAGGCGTGACCACGAATGAATTTCGCAGCCAGAGCCGATGCGCGAATCGCCTTCGATGATGACTTGAGGATGAATGGTGGTGTCGCGGCCAATCTGAACCGAAGCGTCAATGTAAGTCGAATCAGGATCAACAATCGAAACGCCTTCGACCATCAACCGGTTCAGCGTTTCCATTCGGACTCGTTTCCACATCGCGGCAAGCTCCGCGCGGTTGTTGATGCCATCGAGTTCGTGCGCGTCGGGGTGAAACACCGTTCCGACTGTCAGCCCGGCATCCAGCATGTGTTGCGGCACGTCGGTCAGGTAATACTCGCCCTGAGCGTTTTGCGGCGAAAGTTTTTCCAGCGCGTCCAGCAACGCCGGAACGTCAAAACAGTAAAAGCCCGGATTGAGTTCGGTAATCGCGGCTTGTTCGGGCGAGCAATCGCGCTGTTCGACAATTTTCGAGAAATTGCCTTTGGCATCGCGGACGATTCGCCCGTAAGCCGGAGGCGGATCGAGTTTGATCGTCACCAGAGTCGCCGCGTGTTTGCCAGCTTCGTGCGCAGCGATCAGGTTTTGCAGTGTCTCGGTCTTGACCGCCGGCGTGTCTCCGTAAAAGACAACCAGATTGCCGCGAATTTTCTGTATGACTTCGGTCGCGCATTTCACCGCGTGGCCGGTGCCGAGTTGTTTGTCTTGAGTGACGAATTGCAGCCGCTCAGCCATTGCTGGGTCAGCGAATGCCGAGCGCGCGGCGGCTTCGACCTTGTCGGCTTGGTGGCCGACGACGACTATGACGTTTTCCGGATTGAGCGCGGCGGCGGTCCTGAGCACATGGCCGATCAACGGACGGCTGCCGAGTTTGTGCAGCACTTTGGCTTGCTCGCTTTTCATCCGAGTGCCCAACCCTGCGGCCAGGATCAAAACATTGACAGGAGTGTTCACGGTATAACCTCTAAAAAATGGAATTTTTGCTTCGAGCGGGGACTAACGTCTAATTCGAGCGGGGTGTCAGGTGGGAAGACGGCGCGGAGTATAAGCGAGATTAAAAATCAGATAAAGAGTTTCGTTAGCCGAAAACCAGCCCAAAAAATGAAGGCCAAAAGCGGAATGAGTTGTTGGCCTTCATTTTTGGGGCTGGTTATTCGTATCAGATGCGCGACCGTGAAGATCGCGTTCCTTCGTCCAGGGTCATTGGCAAAGTCATTCGTCGGCCATTTCGCATGATTTCGATCTGAACGCGGTCACCGATGTTTTTGTTGTTCAATGCGCGGTCGTAATCGTCGCGGCTGGCGATTTTCTGGCCGTCAATGGCCACGATGATGTCGCCGCCAATCGGGATTTGATAACGACCATACCGAACGGCTTCGGTCGGCCCTTTGATCCCGGCGCGTTCGGCGGCGCTGCCCGATTGAACTTCAACCACCATCAAACCTTCGCTGACCGGAATGTCCACCGCACGGATAAACCGTTCCCCCAGATTTGCCAGCGGAATGAAATTCACGCCCGGACGAGCTTTGCGAACGCGGCCATATTGTTTGATGTCATTGATGACGCGAACGGCGGTTTCCACCGGAACCGCGAAGCCTATGCCGACCGAACCGCCCGAAGGCGAATAAATCAGGGTGTTGATGCCAATCAATTGCCCGCGCGAATTCAACAGCGGCCCGCCGGAATTTCCGGGATTGATGGCGGCGTCGGTTTGGATTGCGCCTTCGATCAATCGCTGAGTCATCTCCGAACGAATCGGACGCGACAGCCCGGAAATGATGCCGGTGGTCAGTGTGCGATCCAGTCCGAAGGGATTGCCAATGGCCAGAACTTTTTGGCCGACGAACAGGTTTTTGGCAGTTCCCAACGGGACAACCGTCAATTCGTTAGTGGGCGCGCTGATTTGAATCACAGCCAGATCGTTGTCCGGGTCTGCGCCCAGCACTTTGGCTTCGTAGGTTTTGTTGTTGGAAAGCCGCACGTCCAGTTTTTCGGCGTCTTGAATGACGTGGTAGTTGGTCAGGATACGACCTTCTTTGTCGAGTATGGAACCGGAACCGGAGCCGCCTTCAGTTTTGTAAGCGTTAAACCAGTCCTGAACTGTGACGGTAGAAGTAATGTGAACTACTCCGGGACTGACGGAGGAATATACTTCCTGATTGTTTTTTTCGTCGGTGGCGACCGAAGGATCAGTCAGGCCTTCGATGTTTGTCATGGTTTCAATGGCGGCTTTGTCGGTTTTGGCTCCGACCAAACGACCGAGCAAATCTGCACCGAACCGGTCGTAAAGCAGCACCGCTCCCGACGCGAATAAGGCCGTCGCCAAAGCCAGCGTGAGCAATTGCCTGGCGGTGATTTGATAAGTTTTCATTGCTGTTGCACTCCTTCTGAAATTTGAACCCGTTTTGTTACCGCGCGCGGTACTGACAAATCATGCATAAGGGCATCCAAAAATACCCAAGCCTACCCGGAAAAGTTCCGAAAAACCTCGCAGGCGATGGCGAAAACCTCGTTCCAGCATAGCCATCAACGTCAACGATGTTAAAATTGTAAAGCTGACCAACAAATCCGCTTCTACGAAAAATTTATTCCGCCGGATGTCGCTATGAAGATTCTACGCTTAGGCCAGTTTTTTTCCATTGTCGTGTTGATGATGGCGTTTGTTGCTTTGACCGCCATCCATTCCGGGACGGCGCAATCTCAACCCAAAGGCTCTCAAAAACAGCAAGACCCAAACACGCTGAGAATCGAAACCGAACTGGTACAGATTGACGTGGTTGTCACTGACAAACAGGGCAAGCTGGTCAACGACCTGAAGCGCGAAGAATTCCAATTGCTCGAAGACGGCAAAACGCAAACCATCTCTCATTTTTCTGTGGGCACAGCCACTCGCCAGGCCAACTGGCTAAGAACCGAACCGAAATCAGCAAACAAGACTGTTCCAGTTCCGGCAAACGTTCCGCCGCCGACTGTGGACGCCGGTCGGTATCTGGTGCTGGCGGTGGACGACATCCATTTGAAACCCGGCAATATGATGTTAGCCAAACAAACGCTGACCAAATTCATTGACCAACAACTGGGCGTCAGCGATCAGGTCGCATTGGTGACGACCAGTGGGCAGGTTGGCATGTTTGAACAGTTCACCACCAACCGTGAAGCTCTGCGCCGAGCCGTCAATCGGCTGGGCGTCAGTACCAGAACCGTCACCAACAATTTCGACGTTCCGCGCATCACGCCGTATCAAGCCGAACTGATTGACATGGGGGATCAGGATGCGCTGGAACTTCCAGTTCAAGAGTTGATGGCCAAACTCAATATGGATCGTCGTCAAGCTACTGCCGAATCGCAAAATCGCGCGCGGATGATTATTCAGGAAAACCGCGCGCTGACGATGAGCACGCTTTCCACCATTGAAAACATCGTCAAAGGATTGCGCGATTTGCCGGGGCGAAAAGTTCTGGTGTTGCTGTCCGATGGTTTTTTGCTTGGCGGACAGCGCGAAGGCGTTCATTACGATTTGCGCCGCATCACCGACGCCGCCACGCGCGCCGGTGTCGTTATTTATTCGATTGACGCTCGCGGATTGGTGGCGATGCCGGACACGATGGACGCTTCATCGCCGGGCTTTTTCGGAACCGGGCGTCTGGCCGGCGTGCGAATGCAGATTGAAAATAGTTCCATACAGGCCGAACGTGACGGCATGTTCGCACTGGCCGAAGACACCGGCGGCAAGGCAATTTTCAACAACAACGATTTGAATCTGGGGCTGCAACAGGTGATGAACGACACGGAAAGTTATTACCTGTTGGCTTTTGAACCGAACGTGTCTTACCGCGATGGGCGGTTTCGCAAACTGGAAGTTCGTGTCACGCGACCGGGTTTGAAAGTCCGAACCAGAAAAGGATACTTCGCGCCCGACGACAAAGCAGCCGAAAAAGCCGAACGCGATCTGGCCAAAGCTGCTGAAAAAGACAAACAGAAAACTCCTGAAAAGCTGGCCGCCGAAGCCAGAACCGCCGCCAATAAACAGATCGTCAGCGGGCTGAGTTCGCTGTTCAAACGCCGCGAAGTTCCGATTGAAACCGCCGTCACCTTCCTGAACATGCCACCGCAGGGAGTTCAAACCGACATCGTGGCACACATCGAAACCTACACGATCCGGTTCAAACAAACCGGCGACCGGCATCTGGCCAAGCTGGAACTGATCGGTGTGGTGTACAGGGACAACGGCAAGGAAGAGACAAACTTTGTTGATACGTTGAACATGAATTTGCGACCGAGTTCGCACGAAGTGGCGCTGAAAAACGGAATCACTTACACCAAACGATTGGCCTTGAAGCCGGGCTTTTACCAGCTCCGCATGGTGGCGCGCGACGACGCCGGAGCGCAGCTAGGCACGGCATCCAACTGGTTCGAGGTTCCCGATCTGGCCAAAAAGCAGTTGACGTTGAGCAGCATTTTTTTTCCGCTGCCCGATCAGCAGGCGGAACAAATCGCCACGCCGAATCAACCCGCGACCAACGGCGAACGAAAAACTGACAATCAGGATTTGGCTCGCCCGGCTGTGGTGTATCGCCGATTCAAATCCGGCGGCACTTTCGATTTCATGGTCTTTGCGTACAACGCCAAATTGAACGACAAACACTCAACCGATCTGGCCATTCAAACTCAGGTTTATTCCGGCAATAACCTGATTGTCGCCACGCCGCTGAAAAACTTTCAGACCGAAACCGAATCGGGCGTTCAGCGAACCGCTCAGCCAACTTTCCCAGAAACCGGCTTGCCTTATATGGCCAGGTTTTCGCTGGATAAATTTACGCCGGGCGAATACGAATTGCGGCTGGTGGTCATTGATCGCAATTCCAAAACCAGCGCCAAACGCTCTATCAACTTTACCGTTGAATAAGCGTAAAATGCCGCACGAGTCGTCCCAACCCAATTCATGCCGGAGTGATCAAGCCGTATGCTGACGCACACCCATACTTTTTCGCCGCTGAAAAGTTTATTGCTGGCGACTCTGTTGTGTTTGGCCGCCGCCGCTCAAAACCCTCAACCGCAACAAGCGAAACCGGCTTCCTCAAAAGATCAGGACACGTTACGGATCGAAACCGAACTGGTGCAGATTGACCTGATTGTCGCTGACAAACAGGGCAAACCGGTTCACGATCTGAAACGCGAAGATTTCGAATTGTACGAAGACGGCAAAAAACAAACGTTGACTCACTTTGCAGTCGGTACTGCCAAACAGCCAGCTCAATGGTTGTCGGCGGAGAAAAAACGCCCGACGAATTCACCGTCCGGCGAACCGGCGACCACGACCGAATCAGCGGGGCGGCACATTGTGCTGGCGGTGGATGATTACCATCTTTCGCCCGGCAATCTGGGGTACGTCAAACGCGCGTTGACCAAATTCATCACCGAACAAATGGTCGGCGGCGACCAGATCGCCGTCGTCACCACCAGCGGCAACGTGGGCTTGTTTCAACAATTCACCGGCGAGCGCGACGTTTTGATGCGCGCCATTAATCGGTTGACCGTGCAGGAAAAAAACATCGTTGATTCCAACAGCATTCCGCGCATCACCGAACATCAGGCGGAGTTGATCGAATTCGGCGACCGCGAAGCTCTGGAGTTGGCCATCAGCGATCTGATGCGGCGCGAAGGTTCGTTTGCCGCTCAAACTGGCCAAACCGGGGCGCAAGCCAGACAAGGCAACCAGTCGCGGCAAAGCGGTCAAGCCAGTCAGAATCAAGCGGCGCAAACCGCTGCGGCTTTGCGTGAAATGACGGAAGGCAGGGTAAAAAGTCAGGCGCGAATGATTTTGTCCATGAGCGGCAATTATACGCAGGCGACGTTGAATACTTTGGAAAACGTCATTCGCAATCTGCGTTCGTTGGCCGGACGCAAAATGATGATCTTGTTGTCGGACGGTTTTTTCATCGGCGGCAATAGCATTCATTCAAAACTGTACGACATTCGCCGCCTGACCGACGCCGCAACACGGGCCGGAGTCGTCATTTATTCGATTGATGCTCGTGGTTTGGTGGCCGTCAATTTGAGCGGCGACGCTTCTTCGCAAACGGAAATTGACCCAACTTTGATTGGCGCTCAATCCCGCATCGAAATGTCCGCCATTGCCGCCAAACGTGACGGACTGGGTTTGCTGGCCGAAGAAACCGGCGGAAGTTTGTTTTTCAACAGCAACGATTTGAACCTGGGATTGCAGCGTGTGCTGGACGCCAACGAAGTGTATTACGTGCTGGCTTATGAACCGCTGGAATCTCGCCGTGATGGGCGCTTTCACAAAATCGAAGTTCGCATTGCCAATCGTCCGGAACTGAAAGTCCGCACTCGCAACGGATACTTTTCGCCGGACGACAAACTCGCCAAAGCCGAAAAGAAAACCGAAGAAAAGCGCCAGGAAAAATTGAAAAGTTTGCCGCCGGAAAAACTGACTCAGGAATTGAAGGCCGAAAAAGACAAACAGATGATTGCCGGAATCGGTTCTCTGTTTCCGCTCAAAGACATTCCGGTTGAAATGGCAGTGGATTTTATTGACCTGACAGACGGTTCGGGCGCAATCATCAACACTCATATCGAAGCCGCCAACCTGAGCTTTGAAGAAGTCAAAGGTCGCCAACAAAGCGTCGTTGAAATGACAGGCATGCTGTTTGACGAACGCGGCAAAGTGGCAACCAGTTTCAGCGAGCGCATCAACATCAACGTCAAGCCGGAAAACCTGGATCGAATCGTTCGCCACGGATTCAATTACCGAACGCTGACAGCTTTGAAACCGGGTTTCTATCAAACTCGGCTGGCCGTCCGCGAAGAAAAGACTGGACGATTGGGCAGTGCCAATGGCTGGGTGGAAATTCCGGATGTCAAAAACAAACAACTGATGCTGAGCGGCATTTTGCTTTCCGACGCTGGCAACGAAGCTCTGCAAAACGTGACGAACACGGCCAACCAAAACGAAGGTTACGCACCTCGCCCATCATCAGCATCGCGGCGATTCAAATCGGGCGGCGACGTGGATTTTTTGTTTTTCACCTACAACGCCAAAATTGAAAAAAACACGGTTGACCTGGTCAGCCAGACGCAACTCTTCAGCGGCAGCAAACTGGTTTACGCTTCGCCAATCGTCAAAATGGCTGTGCCTGCCGAAAGCAACCTGCAACGTGTGCCGTATGCCGCTCGCACTTCGCTGAAAGGCTTCGCGCCCGGACAGTATGAATTGCGTTTGATGGTAATTGACCGCCTGACAAAAGCGACGGCTTATCGGCGGGTGAATTTCACGGTTGAGTAAGCTCTTGCCTACCCCACAGCCTGGGCGCTGACGATCCCGGCAATTGCCCTTAACTGGCCGACCATTTCCCGAAACATGTCGAACAACAACGCCTGCGGCCCGTCGCACAGAGCGCGTTCCGGGTACGGATGCACATCCACCAGAATGCCGTCTGCTCCGGCGGCAATCGCCGCGCGCGACATTGGAATCACCGTGTCGCGGTTGCCCGTGCTGTGGCTGGGATCGAAAATGATCGGCAAATGCGACAACCGCTGCACCGCAGGAATCACAGACAAATCCGGCGTGAAACGCGAATGGCTGCCAAACGTCCGCACGCCGCGTTCGCACAAAATCACCTGATAATTGCCTTCGGACATGATGTATTCGGCGGCGAGCAAAAATTCTTCGAGCGTGGCCGACATCCCGCGTTTGAGCAAAATCGGTTTGCGCGCTTGTCCGGCGCGTTTGAGCAACGAAAAGTTTTGCATGTTGCGCGTGCCGATCTGAATCACGTCGGCGTACCGTTCGCATAAATCCAGCGCCGGTTCGTCTACGGCTTCGGTGACGATTCGCAACCCGAATTCGTCGCGCACATCGGAGAGAATCTGCAAGCCTTCTTCAGCCAATCCCTGAAACGCATACGGCGACGTGCGCGGTTTGAAAGCGCCGCCGCGAAACCACTTACAACCCATTTCGGCCACGACTTCTGCCGTTAGCATCGTTTGTTCGTACGATTCGACGGCACAGACGCCCGCAATGATCGCCGGTTCTTCCCCGCCGAGTTCGGCATCGCCGATTTTGATGATGGTTTTGTCGTGCTTCAGATCGCGCCCGACCAGCTTGTAAGGTTTGGTCACGCGGACGCATTCGGCTACGCCGGGCAAATCAGCAAACGGATCGGTCGGCACCGGCCCCTGATTGCCCGTCAAGCCAATCGCCGTGCGATTCGCCCCCGGCATCGGATGGGCTTTGAAACCCAGAGATTCGATTGTTTCCACGACGCGCCGGATGTCACTCTCGGTCGCGCCAGATTTCATAACGATGAGCATTTGTTCAATCTCTCTCTTGCTACATTAACGAATCATTTTGATCATTTGCTCGATGGTACGTGGTGGCTTTGTTGCGTGAATAACAGCATGGCAGTTTGGGCAAACGGGGCGAAGGTCTTTTATTGGATCAACTTGATAACGTTCTCCAATTTCGGACAGTGGAATAATGTGGTGTACGTGAATGATCCCTGCCGCCTCTGTGCCATAACGTTTATCGAAGGAAAAGCCGCAGATATAACAACGCGCGCCATAATGTCTTATACAGATTTGCCGGGCACGACGATCTCTTTCGTATGCATTGACCAAAATTTGCCTGACTGCTCCCTCGATAATAGGTTCATTGTCTGGAAGTTCTTCAGCTATCAACGGTTGGGGATTCTCCTCAAGCGTATCTAAATACAAAGGTTGAGGAAGCGTTCTGCTTAGTTCCTTCGCCATGAATTGAACCAGCACTGCTGAATGGGTAGAGCGCGTAGAAGGGTGTTTGGGTTTCTTTGCCGCTCTAGAAATGATCTCAGTGTGAGAACTCAACAACTCTTTATAAGCCTGGCTCACCATGTCAAAAGGCATATCACAAGCTTCTGATCCAGGGTTGGATTTGTAAAACCCGATTTCAGTTGGTGTTTCGTAGCTTTCATTATTGTCAGAGAAGCGAAGTCCAGAGCGGCTGCGCAATTGAGAAGGGACAGTAGTTTTATCAACGATGAGGTGAAATGGTAAACCCCAGTCGCCAACCTGGAGAACTTCGTGTGAGCCAACTTTCAACATGATGTCTTCGGCTCCGAGTCGTAAGCCCCAGCGGTCTGGCCCATATTGATGGGCAAGCTCAATTGATGATCCCAACGCTTCTGACACATCTTTCCAGAACTGCCTTGGTACGATCCGACGAAATACATCTTCTGGATCATATATTGATTGGTATGAACGAATAGATTTATCAGGATTCGTTTTAGACATAATTGCAAGCTCTACGAAACCCTCGATAGTTGAGCTTCAGGCGAGCAAAATTGCCAACTTGCGTTAACGGTCTGCGGCAAACGCCAGACAGTCGCGAATGTCTTCCAGAGTCAGATCAGGAAATTCATCTACAATTCCTTCCGGCGTCATTCCGCCTGCCAGATATTCCAGTACGTCCGTCACCGTCATCCGCATGCCGCGAATGCAGGGTTTGCCGCTGCGTTTGCCGGGTTCAACAGTGATGATCTTCGAGTAATCCATAATAACCTCTTGAAGTCATAATCCCATCGGGTAATGCTGCTCTTCGAAGTCTTCGATCAGTTTGACCAGCAAATCGAAAAGCTTCGCTTCTTCCAGTGAAAGTTCGCGGCGCATCATTGGCTCGACGATGGCAAGCAACCGTTCGTTTTCAGCTTCAGTTTCAATCACTACTGGCATCGCCTCTGCCACCAGTTTGCGATATTTCGCAGAATCGAACTGAACTGCGTTCAGCATAAAGCCCCCCATTTCACTCGCCGCGCGCACCAGGCGGGAGCTTTTCATTCAAAAACCGCGTCAGCAAGCCGTACAGATGTCGCGTTGTGCCGGGGCCTTCGTAAATGCCGTGCGAGCGGTTCGGATATGCCATCATCGTGAATTGTTTGTTGGCAGCAATCAGCGCGTTGATCAGCGCTTCGCTGCCTTGATAGTGGACGTTGTCGTCGCCCGTGCCGTGGACGAGCAGCAGTTGGCCTTGCAACTGGCTGGCGAAAGTGATCGGCGAGCTTTGTTTGTATTCGTCGGGATGATCTTGTGGCAGAGCGCAGTACCGTTCCTGGTAAATCGTGTCGTAATAACGAATGTCCGGCACGGGCGCGACTGACATTCCGACTTTGTACACGTCTGGGTAACGGAACATCGCGTTCAGCGTCGAAGAACCGCCGCCGCTCCAGCCCCAGATGCCGATGCGCGCGGCGTCCACGAACGGCCATTTTGAAATCACGCGCGCGGCGTTGGCTTGATCCGACGAATTGCGAATGCCCATCTGGCGATAAATGCTCTTGCGCCAGGCGCGTCCGCGCGGAGCCGGAGTGCCGCGATTGTCCACACTCACGACCAGATATCCCTGCTGCGCCAGCATCCGATGCCACATTGCCTGACCGCCGCTCCACGAATCCAACACAGTCTGTCCCCAGGGTTCGCCGTAAACGTGAAACAACACCGGATACTTTTTCGTCGCATCAAAGCCCGGCGGCTTCATCATCCAGCCGTCCAATTCAACACCTTCTTCAATCTTCACTTTGAAGAATTCCTGCGTGACAGGTTTCAGCTTGGTAATGCGTTCGGTCAGTTCCTTGTTGTCGAACATCGTACGCACAACGGTGTGCTGCGGAAGGCGAACCACATCGGTGACGGGAGCTTTGTTGGCGCTGGAATAAGTGTGAATCGCCAGATCGCCGCGCGGAGAAATTGTGTAAGTGTGCGTGCCGGGTTGAGTCGCTGGCGACAGACGTTCGGCCTTGCCGCCTTCCAGTCGCACTCGGAACAGGTATTTTTGCGTCGCGTTTTCAGGCGAAGCGGAAAAGTAAAGCCAGCCGTTTGCCACGTCTGACAGTTCGACGCCGATCAAATCGTAATTGCCGGGCGTGATGCATTTGACGTCGGAACCGTCGCGCGAAATCGAGTAAACGTGCCGCCATCCGTCGCGTTCGCTGACCCACAGAAACCGCTTGCCGCCTTCGATCCATTCCACATCGCCGCGAGCCAGTCCGCGCCGATCCCAATCAATCGCGCCCCACGAGACATCTACCCAGGCGTCGTCTTTTTCAGTCAGCACCGTGCGGACTTTGCCGGTGCGAACATCGCCCAGCATGACGGTGTTGGTGTTCTGCAACCGGTTGAGTTGTTGAATCAAGACTTCGTTGGAATTGGCTGCCCATTCCATTCGCGGCAAATAATTGTTGCGCGCATCGCCGGGAACCTGGAACCACTGCGTTTTGCCGCCTTCGGCGCTGACGACTCCAACACGCGCGGCAGAATTCATCTCGCCAGCTTTCGGATAAGGGAAGGTGATGATCTTCGGGTAAAGCTCGGCAGTGTTGTTGATCATCTTGAACTCTTTGACGCCCGAAGCGTCCAGTTGCCAATACGCGATTTGCTTGCCGTCAGGCGACCACTGGAAACCGTCACGGCAAAACAACTCTTCTTCGTAAACCCAATCGAAGGTTCCGTTGACCGTGTACTGCGCGCCGTCAGTTGTCAGTTGTGTGATGCGCCCATCTGCCAGCGATTCCACGTAAATGTTGTTTTCGCGCACGTAACCAACTCGCGTAGCGTCTGGCGAAAACTTGGCGAACATCAATGTCGAAGCTTTCGCTGTGCCGCCCAGCCTTTGCAGTTTCTTCGTTGTCAGATCGAAGACCCAATAATCGCCGCGCGTGTTCGACCGCCAGACGCGCTCGGAGTTGGTGAAGATCAACAGCCGTTTGTTGTCGGCGCTAAGCGTGAATTCTTCGATCACCAGCGGCGATTGCGCCCCCGCCGGAGTCAAACTCTGCGCCGAAACAAAGATCGTTCGCGCTCCCGAAGCTGCGTCGTACCGAACCAAATCCAAGGCGTCTTTGTTGGCGGCAGAAGCTTCCAGCATCAAATAACCGCTGCCGTCCGCTTGCCATTGATGCCAGCCGACCGATTTCGCGCTGTAACTGAAGATTGTGTCCAGCGTCAGCAGGCTTTGATCCGTTTGCCGGGCTGCCTGCTGCGCGAACAGCGAAGAAGTCAGCAACAAGGCGACGAAAATGATCTGAATGCGTCGAAAGCGTCTCATCGTTTTCTCTCCAATTGCGGTTAAGTGTGCGTCACCATCAGCGCGTATCCGTCCGGGTCAACCAGCCGGAATTCTCCGTGCGGGGCGTAAAACGGTTTGGTAATCGAACTCGGATTCAATCCGGCTGCCGTCAACTCAGCGTGAGTTTCTTCGACGTTGTCGGCGTACAGGTAAAACAGAATGGCTTGCTGTTCCGGGATGACTGGCTCGCTCGCCTTTGCAACCATCAAATCCGCGCCCGCCGAAGTCAGCCAGGCCCAGCTAGATTCGCTGTCGTCTGGCGGGGTGAAAGTATTGCCGACCGAAAAGCCCAGATGTTCGTAAAAAGCGATTGACCGCTGCACGTTGGCTACAAAAGCCATCGGCACAAGCCTTTTGATTTGAACTGCCATAAAGCTTCCTTGTTACATTTTTTCCGGCACTTCTATGCCCAACAGCGAAAGCGCCTGAGCCAGCTTTTGTCGCACGACATCTACCGCTGCCAGCAAAACAGTTTTTCGTCTAGCGTCGGACTCTTTCAGGATATGGAATCGTTTGTCCTGATAAAAGGTGTTGAACTGGTCGGCCAGTTGAAACGCATACTTGGCCACGTGCGTAGGCTCAAAAGCGTTGGCCGAAACTTGCACCACGTCGTCCAGCCGCGAAGCGAAATAAACCAGCGACCACAGCACGTCGCCTGCTTCGCCCGTGAATTGCGCGGCGATTTCGTCCGGCGACAACTGCGCGAAATCTGCGCGAACGTCATCCGCCGAACGACCAAGCTCCGTGAAGATGTTGCTCAAACGACGCACGGAGTATTGCAGGTAAGGGCCGGTTTCGCCGCGGAACTTCAAGGCTTCTTCAAAGTCGAACGCGATGATCGAAGTGCGCGTGTATTTCAGCAGGAAGTATCGCAATGCAGCGACGGCAATTTGCCGTGCGATTTTTTGCTGCTGCGTTTCACCCAGGTCGGCGTTGCGCGATTGGACTTCGGCCAGGGCTTTGGCTTCCAGGCGATCAATCAAATCATCGGCTTTGACGCCCAGGCCTTTGCGCCCGGACATGCCGATTTGCTGGCGTTGCTGGTCGGCTTCGGAAAGTTCTGTTCCCAGCTCGATTGCCGCCGCTGGAGTCAGCGTGACTTTTTCATAAGCCAAATGCGCGCTGCGGGCGACGCGATCCAGTTCTTCTTTGGACGCCGCCAACATCATCACGCCTTTTTTGACGTTGGCTTGCGGGTAAGCCTGACCAACGTCAATCACGTTCAAAAACGCAGTGCCGTTGCCAAACTGCGGGTGAGTCGCGCTGCCAGCGGATTCGTCGCCGGTTGTGATCCAGACTTCGCGCCCGTGATGATCGTGGCGCAACAGTCGGTAATGAAAATCCAGGCCGAGCTTGCCCAGCTTCCACAGGTGATAGGCAATGTCTTTGCCCGTGTAAGTCACCGTCCCATTCGAACGAACAATGATCTTGTCAGCGTCATGTTCGCTTTCTGCGTCACTCTGCCCCTCTGTCTCTCCTTCGCCCCGTCCTTCTTCAGCTCGCATCACCCAACAGCCTTTGTTGCGGCCTTCGGTTTCAAAGACGATGACGCCGCTGGCTTTCAACTTTTCAAAGGCGTGCGCCCAGAAATGCAGATGCAGGATTTCGCTTTCGCGCGCCAGCAAATCGTAGCTGATGTCCAGCCGAGCCATAGTTTCCAAATGGCAATCCACGATGCGCGAAGAAATGTATTCGCCGATTTCAGCCGTCGCGTTGTTGCCTTCTTCGATCTCGTGCAAGGTTTGCGCGCGCACCGCCAGCCGGGTTTTGTCTTCTTCGTACCACTGTCCCACGCGGGAATAGAGTTCCCAACAGTAGTAATCAAAACTGTCTTCTCGCTTTTCGACCGAACGCTCGGCAATGGCTTTGATGTCGGCCAGCGATTTGTTTTCCAGGTGCATGAATCCAACCACCACGTCTGCGACTTGCACGCCTGTGTTGTCAATGTAGTTATGAATCTCAACCGTTTCGCCCGTCGCTTTCAGAATGCGCGCCGTCGTATCGCCCAACACAGAGTTGCGAACGTGGCCGATGTGCGCGGCTTTGTTCGGATTGATCGAAGTGTGTTCGACAATCAACTTGGATTGCGGATTGCGGATTGCGGATTGCGAATTCACTGCGGCGAGTTGCGCAAAGGTTTCGGCGCGGTTGAAGAAAACGTTCAAGTAACCAGGTCCAGCGATTTCGACACGGGCTACGCCTGGGATGGCTTTCAACTCTTCCGCCAATTTGGTGGCGATTTCGCGCGGATTTTTCTTTTCGCCGGTCGCGGCTTTGATGCGTTTGGCCAGGTCGAAAGCCAGCGGAAACGCCAGGTCGCCGAGTTCGGTTTTTGGCGGGATTTCGGAAACCACGTCGTCCAGTTCCAGATTGAAATTGTCGCGCACCAGAGCGATCAGTTTCGTTTTGATTTCGTTCGTCAGCGATGAAGCCATCGTTGTTTGCTAACTCCTGTCAGGAAATTTGCGCGACAGCCCAAGGGCGCGCGCTTGCCCAAATTTAAGTTCGAGGTGTATAAACTCCGCCAGTTCTTTGGCGCGTTGGTGTAACTGGTTAACACGCCGCCCTCTCAAGGCGGAGAGCACGGGTTCGAGTCCCGTACGCGCTATCAGAAACTTATCAAGGCGATCAGCAATGGTCGCTTTTTTCGTTTGAGATATTTTCAACGCAAAGACGCCAAGTGGTAAAAGACGCAAAGAAAACTCTTGTTGCGCCTTTGCCGCTTGGCGTCTTTGCGTTTTCAGATTAGCTGATTACAGGCTCAGTGCTTCTTTCACCAAAGCTTGCTGTTCCAATTGGTGAATCGCATAAGAGCCGGTAGCCGGGCTGGCGCTGGCGAGGCGGCCAACGTAACGAAGCTCCTGTCCGGTTCGTTTCAATCCTTGCAACCAAGGGCGAATGAAATTCCAACCACCCATGTTTTGCGGTTCTTCCTGCACCCAGAACAATTGTTTGGCATTGCTGAACGAAGACAGCAAGCGTTGCAGCAAACTCAGCGGAAACGGATAAAACTGTTCCAGGCGCAAAATGGCGATACGCCCCGCTCCATCGCTGTCGCGGTTCTGATCCGCCAGCAGGTCGTAATACACCTTGCCGCTGCACACCAACACGCGCTCGACATTGGCCGGGTTCACGGCGTCACCAATCACTGGATGAAAGCCTCCGCCGGTGAATTGATCCAGCGTCGAAACTGCCGCCGGCAATCGCAGCAAGCTTTTCGGCGTCATCACCACCAACGGTTTCCGCAACTCTTGCCTGACTTGCCGCCTCAGCAAATGAAAATACTGCGCCGGAGTCGTCGGATAACAAACCTGCATGTTGTCTTCAGCGCAAAGCTGCAAATACCGTTCAAGTCGCGCGCTGGAATGTTCCGGCCCCTGGCCTTCGTAACCGTGCGGCAGCAACATCACCAACCGCGAAGTTTGTTTCCATTTGTCTTCGCTGGGTGAAATGAACTGATCCATCAACACCTGAGCGCCGTTGGCAAAATCGCCGAATTGCGCTTCCCACATTGTCAATCCGTCGCGCGAAACAACCGAATAACCGTATTCGTAACCCAGCACGCCGGCTTCGGACAGCGAACTGTCAAAAACTTCAAACTTGACGCCGTCTTTTTGCAAAACTTCCAGCGGAGTCCACGAATCGCCGGTTTGAGTGTCGTACAAAATCGCGTGGCGTTGGCTGAAAGTGCCTCGCCCGCAATCTTGCCCGGACAATCGGACTGAAGTTCCTTCAGTAATCAACGAACCGAATGCCAGGCCTTCGGCAAAGCCCCAATCAATCGCAATTTCTCCGCTGCCCATCTTGGCGCGGCGAGACATCTGGCTGACCATTTTCGGATTGATCGTGAAGCCCTGCGGCACGACGCTCATCGTGCGCGAAACTTCGTCCAGCACGCCACGCGCGACGCCGGTTTCCAGCACGGTCGAACCGTCCATATCCGGTTTCATTTCCGGCGGAGCCGTCATCGGTTTTTTGTTGGCGACAATGCCTTTGGCCGAAGCCAGTGCGGCTTCGTAACTTTGCCAGACGGTTTCGATCATCTGGTCGGATTCTTCGCGCGTCAGCACGCCTTCGCGGATCAATTGTCGGGTGTACAGTTCGCGCACGCCCGGATGATCTTTGACGCGCTGGTACATCAGCGGCTGTGTGTAACTGGGTTCGTCGCCTTCGTTGTGACCGTGCCGGCGGAAACCGATCAAATCAATCACCACGTCTTTGCCGAATTTCTGCCGGAAATCCAGCGCGATTTGCAGCACGCGCCAGGCGGTTTCAACATCGTCGGCATTGACGTGAAAGATCGGCAACTGAGTCATCTTCGCAATGTCGGTCGAATAAATCGAAGAGCGGCTGGAAGTCGGCGAAGTCGTAAAGCCGATTTGATTGTTGATGATGAAATGAATCGTTCCGCCCGTGCGATACCCTTTCAGATCCGCCAGATTCAGCGTTTCAGTGACGATTCCCTGTCCGGCAAATGCGGCGTCGCCGTGAATCAACACCGGCCAGACGCGCGCTCGCGCTTCTTCGCGGGCGATCTGCATGGCGTCTTGTTTGGCGCGCGCCATGCCTTCAACCACAGGATTGACGAATTCCAGATGGCTGGGATTGGGCGACAGAGTAAGAGTCAACTCCTTGCCGTTGAGTTCGCGTTTGCCGATTGCGCCTTGATGGTATTTCACGTCGCCTTCATCGGCAGGAAAGTTCGGATGCACAGTGCCTTCAAACGCCGTGAAGATGCGTTCGCTCATGTAATGGCCGATGATGTTGGCCAGTACAGTCAAACGTCCGCGATGAGCCATGCCCAACACGACTTCATCGGCTCCACGTTCGGCGGCTCCGGCAATCAGCCGATCCAGCACAGGGATGATGGATTCGCCGCCTTCGACCGAAAATCTTTTTTGCCCCAGGTATTTGGTGTGCAGGAACTTTTCAAACTGTTCGGCGGCTATCAGACGATCCAGCAATTGTTTTTTGACAGCCACCGGAACCGGTTCAGGATCGCGTTCGATGCGCTCACGAATCCACTGTTTCTGCTCTTTGCTGGTGATGTGACGGCTTTCGGTTCCGACTGATCCGCAGTAAAACCGAATCAGCATAGCCCAGATTTCGCGCAACGTGGCGTACTCTTTGCCGCCCAATCCGCCGGTGTAAAACTCACGATCCAAATCCCAGATCGAAAGCCCGTAAGTTTCAATCTCCAATTCGGGATGCTGATACAGGTTAATCATGTTCAGCGGATCAATGTCGGCAATCAGGTGGCCGCGCACTCGATAAGCGTTGATCCATTCAAAAATGGCCGCCTGTTTTTTGATCTCCTGCCGTTCGCGGTCAACGCCTGAAAGCATAGGGTTCAGGTCCACAGACCAGCGCAGCGGTTTATAGTTGATGCCCAAGTCGGCAAAGATTTCGTCGTAAAAATTGTACTTGCCCAGCAACAGTTCGTGGATGTAAGCCAGGAACATTCCCGATTCGGCTCCCTGAATGATGCGATGGTCGTAGGTGCTGGTGATGGTGAAAATTTTGCTGATGCCGAGTTGCGACAACGCCGCATCGGTCATCGCAGCGTATTCTGGCGGAAATTCGATTGCGCCAGTGGCGATGATCGCGCCTTGTCCGGCCATCAAACGCGGGCTGGAAGAGGAAGTGCCAATCGTGCCCGGATTGGTGATGGAAATCGTCGTGCCTTGAAAATCGCTGACCTGCAATTTGCCGTCGCGCGCACGAAGAACGACATCCTGATAAGCCCGGACGAATTGCCAAAACGTCATTTTGTCGGCGGCTTTGACGTTGGGAACCAGCAGGCTGCGCGAGCCGTCTTTTTTCTGAATATCCACGGCGACACCCAGATTCACATCAGCGCGTTTCAGACGATAAGCCGTGCCGTCCACTTCTTCGTAACCGTCATTCATCTGCGGAAATTTGGCTAGCGCCTTCAAGATCGCCCAGGCGATGAAGTGCGTATAAGACGTTTTGCCTTTGCCTTGTTCATCCAGATGGCGATTCACCCAGCGGCGATTTTCGTCCAGCAGTTTGATTTGAATTTGTCGCAGCGAAGTCGCCGTCGGCACGCTCAAACTGGTTTCCATGTTTTCGACGATCTTCATCGCCGGGCCGCGAATTTGCAGACGTTCCCCAACGGTTTCAGCGGCGGGCGCAGCAGGTTTGGCGGCGGGCTGTGCAGCGACAGTTTGCGGCGCGGCGGCAGGCGAAGCTTTTGCGGCAGCGGCCTGAGCTTCGATTTTCACGGCTCCGTTGCCGCCCAGCAACGTGTGGAAATAACTTCCCCATTCGTCGCCGACGGAATTCGGGTTGTACTGGAATTGGCGGAGCAGGTCTTCGACGTAAGTGGCGTTGGCTCCAAAATCGTTGGCGATGATGTTGGCGATTTCTCTCTGATCTCGCATTGGTGCTTTGGTGACCTTTCGTGATTATGAGTGCGGATGTTCGATCCGAATCTTCAGTGTTTTAAGGAACGACATCCTACAATATCCGCTCGAACTTGGTACAGCGAAGCCGCTGACAGTATAGTCATCGCGCACAATCAAATTTTGAAGAGGGGAAACCGCGATGGGTTTGTACTCGAAATACATTTTTCCGCGTTTGCTGGACTGGAGTTTGGGCAAGCCGGAAATGGGCAAATATCGTCGGCGTGCTTTGGAACCGGCCACAGGCGAAACGCTGGAAATCGGCTTCGGCACTGGCCTGAACCTGCCGCATTATCCGGCGACCGTCAGCAAATTGACGGTGCTGGATTCGGAAAACATGTTGACCGAACTGGTAAACCGCCGCATTGCCGAATGCCCGTTGCCCGTCGTCAAAATGCAGCTTGACGCTCAAGGGAGATTGCCATTTGCCGATAGTTCGTTTGATTCAGTTGTGACCACCTTGACGCTGTGTTCAATTGAAAACACCGAACCGGCGCTGGCTGAAATTCGCCGTGTGCTGAAACCCGACGGAAAGTTCATCTTCTGGGAACACGGACGCAGCGACGATCAAAACACTGCTCGCTGGCAGGACAGACTGAATCCGTTGCAACGAATCATCGGCGCGGGTTGCAACATGAACCGCAAAATTGACGAATTGATTTCCGCTGCCGGTTTTGAAATCACTACGCTGGATCGGTTTCTGATGCCGAAATCGCCGCGCATATTGGCTGAAATGTACCGCGGCACTGCCAAATCAAAATGAACGTTTAAGGATGAATCATGCATCACACTCATAAACTTCTGCTCGCCTTCGCCGCCGCCGTTTTGGTTGCCGGAGTCGCTCTGCTATGGAATAAAACTTCGCACGCGCCCGAATCTGGCGAACAAACTCCCGGTCAACAATCCAGCGAATCGGCCAAATCCGAAGCTGCCAAAATTGACGAAGCCAAGCTGGTTGATCTGACCTATTCGTTCGATGACAAAACCGTTTACTGGCCGACGGCGAAACCGTTTGAATGGCAAAAAGAATCGTGGGGAAAATCGGCGGGCGGATATTGGTATACGGCGGCCAGATACTCTGCCAGCGAACACGGTGGCACTCATCTGGACGCGCCCATCCACTTCGGCGAAGGCAAGCAGGCCGCCGATGAAATCCCGCTGACTCGATTGGTCGGCCCGGCCATAGTGATTGACATTGCCGCAGCGTGTTCCGGCAACGCCGATTACCAATTGTCGGCGGCGGACATCGCGGCTTGGGAAATGGCGCACGGCAAGATTCCAGGCGAATCCATCGTGCTGGTTCGTACCGGCTGGGGAAAATTCTGGCCGGACAAGAAAAAATACCTTGGCACGGACGCGCCCGGCGACACAGCCAATTTGCACTTTCCAGGCATTTCGCGCGAAGCCGCTGAACTGCTTGCCGCGCGCAAGATCGAAGCCATCGGCATAGACACCGCCAGCATTGACCACGGCCAGACAAAAGATTTCATCACACATCAAGTTTTGAACGGCGCAAACGTCTACGGTCTGGAAAACGTGGCGAATCTAGACCGCCTGCCCGCCAAAGGCGCAACGCTGATCGCTCTGCCGATGAAGATCAAAGGCGGCACAGGCGCGCCTGCTCGGATTGTGGCATTGTTGCCATGAAACGGCTCCGGCTTTGCCATCAATAATTTGAGCGATGGTACGGAACCGGAAGCGGTAGCGACCGGGTTGGCTTTTGCCATTTGAGCGATGGTACGGAACCGGAAGCGGTAGCGACCGGGTTGGCTTTGAGCGATGGTACGGAACCGGGAGCGACTGGGTTGGCTTGAAGTAACGCTTACGAAAGTATCCAGTCGCTACCGCTCCTGGTTCCGTACCGAATTACGCACAGTCTTCAGTTTAGTTTTCCTCGTGATCTTTCGAGAGCTTCATGGATCAGGTTTTATGAACCCTCAAGACGAAAAATTGCTGGATGACATTGGCTGGCACCTGCTGGAAGAGTTGCAGGCCGATGCGCGCACCAGTTATGCGGAACTTGGCCGTCGTGTGGGTTTGTCCACTCCGGCGGTCATGGAGCGCGTTCACAAGATGGAAAAAGCCGGAATCATCACAGGCTATCGCGCGGAGGTGAATCCTGAAAAAGTCGGCTTTCAAGTCACCGCGTTCATTCGCATCGGTTTGGCGCATCAAGTCCTGCCGCGATTGGAAACGCTGTTTCGGGAAATTCCTGAAATCATCGAATGCCATCGCGTGACCGGAGATGATTCGTTGATCCTGAAAATTCACGTCACTTCGATTCAGCATCTGGAACAGGTCGTTCATCGCATCACGCCTTATGGCATGCCTGCGACTTCAATTGTGTTGTCGTCTCCGATTCAGGGGCGGCCAATCGAACGCAAGATGGTTGAACAAGCCACCAGGAAACCTCGCGGAGCGCAATAACCAAAGCTATGTGCGGCATCATCGGATTCGTCAATCATCAACAACCTGCCAACGCATCGCTCGCTCAAGCGATGAATGACGCCATCACGCATCGCGGCCCCGACGACGAAGGTTTTTATTTCAAGAATCAAACTGCGCTGGGAATGCGGCGGCTTTCGATCATTGATCTGGCCGGAGGGCATCAGCCTATCAGCAACGAAGACGGCACGGTCTGGGTAGTCTTCAACGGAGAGATTTACAACTACCGCGAATTGCGCGAAGGGTTGCTGGCGCGCGGCCATCAGCTCAAAACCAATTCCGACACCGAAACCATCGTTCACCTTTACGAAGATTACGGCGACGATCTTGTTCAGCATTTGAACGGGATGTTCGGCTTTGCGCTGTGGGATGAACGACGGCAGCGATTGCTGATAGCTCGTGATCGAATGGGCGAAAAGCCGCTGTATTTCACGAAAACCGACGAAGCTTTTGTCTTTGCGTCTGAGTTGAAAGCAGTGGTTCAGCATCCGTCGGTTGAACGCCGAGTGAACCTGTTGGCGTTGCGGAAATATCTGCAATACGAATTTGTGCCTTCGCCGCACACTATGCTTGAAGGCGTTCACAAACTGTTGCCCGCGCATCGGCTGATTTTTGAAAAGGGAAGCTGGCGAACCGAACGGTACTGGCAACTCAGTTACGAGGGCGAGCGGTTGAAACTCAGCGAAGACGAAGCCGCCGAAGAAGTCCATCGCCGATTGCGTGAAGCCGTGCGTATGCGATTGGTGTCAGACGTTCCGTTGGGCGTGCTGCTGTCCGGTGGAATTGATTCCAGCACGATGGCCGAAATGGCCTGCGAAGCGGCGGGCGAACGAGTCAAAACTTTCTCCATAGCCTTTGAAGAAAAGTCGTTCGATGAATCTTCCTACGCTCGTAAAGTCGCTGAACAACTTGGCACGGAGCATTACGAACAGCGATTCACCGAACGCGACATGCTGGACGTAGTGCCGGAAATTCCACGCCTGTTGGACGAACCGCTCGGCGATGGTTCGTTGATCCCTACGTTCTTGCTGTCGCGGTTTACGCGCCAACACGTGACGGTCGCGCTGGGTGGAGACGGCGGCGATGAGCTTTTCGCTGGCTATCCGACTTACGGCGCGCATCGAATGGCGCGGGCTTACCAGATGATTCCGCAATTTGTTCGCAGCGGTTTGATCGAACCTGCCGTCGCCAGATTGCCGGTTTCGACTGAAAACCTGTCGCTGGATTTCAAAGCCAAACGCTTCGTGTGCGGAGCTTCGCACGGCGCTGGAACTCGGCACACCATCTGGATGGGTTCGTATGACGCGGCGCAACAACGCGAACTGCTGCGGCCTGAAATCATCGCGGATTGTCCTGACGAAGAAGTCTTTGACGAAATCCTGCCGCTCGACCGGCTGAATGGCAACGGCAACTTGACTGAGCAAATGATGGCGCTGGATGCGCGGCTGTATCTGGCCGAATGCGTGCTGTTCAAAGTTGACCGCGCCAGCATGGCGGCTTCGCTGGAAACGCGCGCGCCATTTCTGGATCACACCTTCATTGAGTTCGTCCTGAAGCTGCCGGTGGAAATGAAGCTCAAAGGCCTGACCGGGAAATACATTCTGAAAAAAGCCATGCGAGGCCGTTTGCCCGACGACGTAATTGACCGTCCGAAAAAAGGTTTCGGCATGCCCGTCGCCAAATGGGTCAAAGGCGAATTGCGTTCGCTGGTGCGCGACACCTTTTCGCCGGAACGGTTGAACCGGCGTGGATTGTTCAACGCCGATTACGTCCAGCGATTGCTGGACGAACACGAACGCGGCATCGCCGATCACCGAAAACTGATCTGGACGCTGCTGATGTTCGAGATGTGGCCGTTGGCGGCGAGTTAGTGTAAATTGCCACTTCGTCAAGATCACAACTCCCAATAACTTTGCTCAACTGAAATTATGGCTGATACGAAAACGAACCAACCGACTTTTGGGCCGCCGAAATCGGCGATCCGCGATATTTTTGAACAACTGCTGATTACGGTGGTGATGGCGTTGTTTCTGATGACCTTCATCGCGCAGGCTGTAGCCGTGCCGACGGGTTCAATGCAGAACACGATCAACATCGGAGATCACTTGTTCGTCAACAAATTCATCTTTGGAAAACCGACTCCGGTGTTAGGCAGTTTGTTGCCGACGCGCGAGATCAAACGCGGCGACATCATCGTCTTCAAGTGGCCGAACGATCCGAAGACGAATTACGTCAAACGTGTGATTGGAATTCCGGGCGACACCGTGCAGGTCAAAGGGCGCCGCGTTTTCGTCAACGGCAAAGAAGTCCCGGAAGAACGCACTATTGTGGACGAACCCGATCCGCGAAAAGGCGATCTGACGATTCAAAAGGTCGAACCGAAACCTGCTGGCGCGACTTATCGCGTTTATTACGTCAATGGACGTTCCAGTGATGATGACGATGGCGGCATGTTTGAAAATTCCCTGAAGTTTGGGGTGAAAGAGCCAGTCACGGTTCCGCCGAACAGTTATTTCGCCATGGGGGACAGCCGCGACAACAGCCAGGACAGTCGGTATTGGGGATTTGTGCCACGTGAAAACATCTTCGCTCGCGCGCTGTACGTTCATTTGTCATTCGATCCAGCCGCCGGAAATCCTGAAAAAGGGGCAACAGTGTTAGATAAATTACTGGGAATCCGCTTCAGTCGAATCGGTTCCGCCGTGAAATGAAGATTATTTTTGCGCGGTTCCCACGAAATAGTGCTATTAATATTGGTGTTTTCTTGGATTGAAACAGTGTAGCCCCACTCTTAACCCGTTGTGAGAATCTGTTGGCGCTGATGGGGAATTTTGAGCAGATTGCCAACCCTCTCGCAGGAGTAAAATTTATGATGTCCATTCAGAATGCCAGACAGCGTTTATCTGAGAATTTTTTGGAAAGCATAGATAAGCAGTTGAAACTTCCGGTTGGGCTTCGCTCCGATGGGTCAATGGTCAGTTTAGGAGAAATTCTCAACTCGGAAATTGACGCTCAATTGTGGCCGGAACTGGAAGCGCCGCAGCGAGCGGAAATCACCGCCAAACGGATTGAGCTTCAACCGAAATTCAATCTGGGACTGATCGGAACCGGAGTGATAGACAAAGAAAAAGCGATTGAAGAAGTCAGAAACCGGTCGAGAATCGGAATGCGATTGGTGGACATCGAAAATCGTCTGTTGACCAAATTGATGGCGGAGATTGAAGAAAAGGCTGATCCGAAACGATGACCGTTCAACAATCTCCGTCGCCGGACAAACCCGAAACCACAGCCAAAGCCCTCGCCATAGAAGCCAACTTCGACGACATCACAAAAGCTGCATTCAAATATCGCCAACGTCGTGTGTATCGCCGTCTGCGAAAACGCGGAATCCACGTCATCCTGCTTTCCGGCAAAAAAGCCATTCGGCGAAAAGTCGCCGCCATTGCCCAAGACGAAATCACTTTGCTGACCGGAGTCGGGCACGGCAGAGAAAATGCGTTTTGCGGTTACGAAAACGAACCCATCTTTCGGGTCGGCAGGTACGAACCGCTTGAAGTTCGCGGCAAAGTTGTTCACCTGCTTTCCTGTTTTGTCGCCGATGGGTTGGGACACGATTTTCGCGCCAAAGGCTGTCGAGCCTTTTTCGGCTATACCGAAGAATTCGCCGTTCCGTTTCAAGACCTGGATGAACTGGATGAATTGGCCGAAGCGTTTTTTGGCAGTGATGCGGAAATTGACCTGGCTTTTGCCGAAGGCGTTCCGCTCGACCAGATTCTGGGGCGAGTCCAGCGCAAGTTTGACGAAAACGTCGCTCGGTTGAACGCGCTGGGCAAACGCGAAGCCGCCGCCGTGCTGGAATCCAACCGCGATTTGTTGATCGGCCTATTGGCAGAAAGTGAAAGATTGTCGTTTACGCCTTTTGAGCCTTCCCGCCTCGTTTGATACCCTGCGAGCCATTAACTCCATTCGTTTGAAGGTCAAAGAAAATCGTATGCAATATAAAACCACATCGTTCGTGCTGGTTCCTGCGTCCATAATTCTGGTGTTCGCCGGGATGTTTTGTTCGGCGATCAATCCCAATGCTTCGCAACTCGCCGCTACGCAAAAACGCGAAGAGCTTTATCGCTTGAACAACCTGGGCGTGGCGCTGATGGAACAGTACAAACACGAAGACGCCGTCAAACAGTTCAAACTGGCTTTGGGGCAAGATGCTAATTTCGCCATCGCGCGCGTCAATCTGGCGATGGCGCAGTATTTTTTGAACGATGTGAAATCCGCCGTCGCTGAATCGCAAGCGGCGTTGAAACTCACTCCGACCAGTTTGCACGCGCAATATGTGCTGGGCGCGGCGTACAAAAATGACCGCTTGTACGACGAAGCTTTGGCCGCGTTCAACAAAGTGCTGGCGGTTGATCCGAAAGACCCGTACACAAACATTCAAATCGGCCAGATTTATTCGTCCAAGCAACAATACCCGCAAGCCGCCGAAGCGTTTCGCCGCGCGATGGATGCCGAACCGTACAACGCGACGGCGGTTTACAGTCTGGCGCAAGCTTTGATCCGCGCGGGCAATCAGACCGAAGGACAAAAGCTGTTGGCGCAATTTCAAAAGCTGAAAGCTTCCGGCTATTCGACTACGCTGGGGAACACATACGGCGAAAAGGGGAAATACGCCGAAGCCGTAGTTAGCACCGGAGCCGAAGCCGAGTTGGTTTCCAAACAAGGCTTGGCGGTCAAATTCGTTGATGCCGCCGCCGGATTGAATCTGAAAACTTCCGGCAAACCGCTTTCCGCCGCGCTCGGTCGCAAACTGACCAAAGCCGAATTTACCGAAGACACCAAACGCGAACTGGTTGCTGCGTTCAGTTCCAACATCGCGCTCGGAGATTTTGACGGCGACAACAAACTCGATGCGTTGGTCAGCGGAGTTGAAAGCGGCAAACCGTTCATCAAGCTGTTCAAAAACGAAGGCGGCAAATTCGCCGACGTGACCGACAAATCGAAATTGACGACGAATGGTTTGGTCAGCGGAGCCGTCTTCGGCGATTTCGACAACGACGGCAAAACTGATCTGGCGATTTTCGGCTATCAAACGCTGGCGATTTGGAAAAACAATGGCGACGGCAGTTTCAGCGACGTGACTGAAAAATCCGGTTTGCCGAAAACGACGACCTGGGCGATGACGGCGGCCTGGGTGGACGCCGATCACGACGCTGATCTGGATTTGTTTGTCGGCAATTTCGCCGACCTGTCGCAGTTTCCCGCCAAAGATTCTGCGACTTTCCCGGACGATTTTGCCGGAGAAGAAAATCGCCTGTTCCAGAACAACGGAAACGGTACGTTCACTGACATCACAGCCAAAGCCGGACTCGCTGGCGGTAAAAACAAAACCACAGCCGTCGTTCCAACTGATTTCAACAACCAACGCGACATAGATTTTCTGGTCGTCAATTACGGTTCGCCCGCGCAACTGTTCAGCAACCAGCGCGACGGTTCGTTCAAGGAGATCGCCGCATCGGTTGGAATCAATTTCAGCGGCAAAGCTCTTGGCGTTGGCGCAGGCGATTTGAACAAAGATAACTTCGTGGATTTCTATTTGCCCGATGCGGACGGAAACAGCGCGTTGTTTTTGAGCGATGGTAAAGGCGCTTTCGCGCGACGGGGTGAAGGAGCGACGGGGCGAAAGGGTGAGTATGCCGCTCAAATCGCCGATTTCGACAACGACGGTTTGCTGGATGTCGTGACGCAAATTGCTGGCGGCGTGAGTTTGCAGAGAGGACTCGGCGACAAGCTGGCAGATGCTGTGGTGATTGCGACTCCCGACTCCCGACTCCCGACTCCTCTCTCTCGCTCCTTTGCACTCGGCGACATCACCAACGACGGCGGAGTTGATTTGCTCAGCTTCGTCGGCGACGGTTCAATCGTGACGCTGAAATCCGAAGGCTTCGGCAAAAACTTCGCGCGCATTCAGCTTGCGGGCAAGACCAGTAATCGCAGCGCGCTTGGAACTAAAGTCGAATTGCGAAGCGGCAGCTTGCGGCAAAAACTGGAAGTTTATTCGGCTTCGCCTGCTGTGGCCGCGGCAGGAGTGACGTTCGGTTTGGGAGATCGAACGGCTGTGGATGCGCTGACAATGTTTTGGCCAGCGGGAATTATGCAATCCGAACTGGCGATCAAACCCGGCGATAATCAAGTTGATGAACTCGACCGCAAAGGGACTTCGTGCCCATTGCTGTACGCTTGGAACGGCAGCGAATACAGCTTTGTGACAGATTTTCTGGGCGGTTCGGCGATTGGGTATTTGCTGGCTCCAGGCGTTTACAACTACCCGGACACCGACGAATACATTCGCGTCACAGGCGAACAGTTGAAAGAAAAAGACGGTTTGTTGTCTTTGCGTATGAACAACCAACTGGAAGAAGTGATCTTTTTCGACGAAGCCAAATTGCTGGCAGTAGATCATCCGGCGGACGTGGACATTTATCCGAACGAACGGCTGATGCCTGCGCGACCGTATCCTTCGTTCAAGTTGTTTTCAGTCAAAGCGCCGCGTCCGCCCGTTGCTGCAACCGACGACAAAGGCAACAACATTTTGCCGCTCATCAAAGACGTAGATCGTCGTTCGCCCGAAGATTTTGAAAAACTGCGATTCAAAGGCTACGCGCGCGAACACGCCATCGAACTGGATTTGGGCGACACCGCCAAAGCCAAACAAGTGTTGCTGTTGATGACAGCGTGGATTGATTACGCCGATTCGACTTCAAATTTGGCGGCGGCTCAGGCAGGCGAAAAGCTAGTGCCGCCTTACCTGCAAGTCAAAAACACCGCTGGCCAATGGCAGACAGTGATTCCGCAAATGGGATTTCCCGCCGGATTGCCGAAGACGATGACGGTTGATCTGACTGGCAAATTCCTCTGTGCCGATTCGCGCGTTCGCATCGTCACCAGCATGCGAATTTATTGGGATCAAATTTTGGTGGACGCTTCTGAAGGCAACGCGCCAGTGAAAGTCACGACGCTTGATCCGATGGTAGCCAGCTTGCGCTGGCGAGGGTTTCCGCGCGAATACTCACCCGATGGGCGCAAGCCGCTGATTTACGATTACCGAACGATTGAACCGTTTGCTCCGTGGAAAGCGCATCTTGGCAATTACACACGCTTTGGCGATGTGCGCGAACTGCTGACGGCGGCGGATGATATGTATGTCGTCACGCGCAACGGCGACGAAATTCAATTGGATTTCGATGCTCGCCGGTTGCCAGCTTTACCGAGCGGTTGGAAACGAACCTATCTGGTTTTTGCCGACGGCTTTGGCAAAGACATGGATGTGAACTCTGCGCGGCCTGAAACTGTTGGCGAACTCCCTTTTCACAAAATGAAGAGTTATCCCTATTCGCCCGGCGATGCTTACCCGAACGACAAACGCCATCAGGATTATCTTGAACGTTACAACACGCGGACGGTTGGCAATCAGACTCAGGCTGCGTGGCGCGGCGTCAAATAAATCAAAAGGCAAAAGGCAAATATCAAAAGTCAAAAGGATGGAGCTTCGTTTTCTTAAAAGAAGAAAGTGCCGAACTTTTGCCTTTTGCGTTTTGATATTTGCCTTTTGCTTTCTTTCAGTCTCGGCTCAGACGTTTTCCGCTCAAACCTGTTTTCCTTCACGGCCAATCGCCGTTGACCGCTGGCGAGCCGAATACTTCAACAACACAGACCTCGGCGGAGCGCCGACGATGGTGCGCGACGATACCCAATCCAACAGCCGTTTTCTGGATTTCGACTGGCAACTCGCTTCTCCCGGCAAAGAGTGCGGCATCAATCCCGACAACTTTTCCGTGCGTTGGACTCGCGTGATTGCGTTCAGCGCAGCTTCGTATCGGTTCACCATCGCCGCCGACGATGGAGTTCGGTTGTTCATTGACGGCCAGGAGCAATTGAACCGTTGGAACGATCAACCGCTCAGCGTTCACGCATTTGATATTCAGTTGTCGGCGGGCAATCACAAAATTGTGGTGGAGTATTACGAACGCTGGGGCAGTGCGGCGTTCAGTTTGAACTGGCAATCGCATCCATGTTTTGCCGCCGTGTCGGCAGATCATTGGCGCGGCGAATACTTCACGAATGAGACGTTGGCCGGTCAGCCACAAATGGTGCGCGACGACGGCAATGCGAATTTGTTTTTCGATTGGCGCGGGCAAAGTCCTGAAGCGGCGTGCGGCGTTTTGCCGGAAAGCTTTTCAGTTCGCTGGTCGCGGCGAGTTCCGTTTGGTGCGGGAGCTTATCGTTTTGAAATCGCTGCTGGCACAGGCGCAAAAGTTTTTGTTGATAGCCGATTGCTGTTCGACAAATGGAATGAAGCGGCTGGCGGAAGTTTCGATTTGCAGCTTGGCGCGGGCAATCATCAATTGGTGTTTGAAATTCGCGGCGGAGCGAGTGCGCCGGTCGGTTTGCGCTGGAAACCTCTGCCGTGCGTAACCGAAATCGCCGAAGACCATTGGCGCGGCGAGTATTTCAACAGCGACAACCTCAGCGGCGAACCGGTGATGGTGCGCGATGACGGCGACCGGCAGTTGGAATTCAACTGGTTGGACGGCAGTCCGGCGGAAAACTGCGGCGTGCGACGCGATGGTTTTTCCGTTCGCTGGATTCGCACGGCAGCCTTTCGTGCAGGACGCTATCGGTTCGTAGTCAGTGGCAACGACGGCGTCAGGTTTTATGTGGACGGCCAATTGAAACTGGACGAATGGCGCGAACAATCGGCCAGCTTCATTGCCGAAATCGAACTAACCGCTGGCCGACACGAATTGAAACTGGAATACGTGGATTTCGGCGGCAGAGCTTCGGTCAAACTCAGTTGGCAAGTTCCGCCGTGCATAACGCCTGTGACGGCAGGGCATTGGCGCGGCGAGTATTTCAACAATGCCGACCTGTCTGGAAAACCTCTGGTCGTGCGCGACGAAGGCGACGGCGCATTGAGTTTCGATTGGGAACTCGGCAGTCCCGAAAGTTTGTGCGGCATAGGCGAGGATAACTTTTCCGCTCGTTGGACTCGCACGCTGGCTTTTGGCGCTGGAGTTTTTCAATTCACGGTGACAGCCGATGACGGATTTCGCGTGTTCATTGATGGTCAATTGCGGCTTGATCGTTGGCGCGAACAGGTGACGACGGAAAGCTTCGACGTGTGGCTGACGGCGGGCAATCACCGCATCATGATTGAATACTTTGAACGCTGGGGCAGTGCGGCGATGAAATTCAGTTGGCAACGGCATCCATGTTTTGCCGACGTTCCGCAAGACCACTGGCGCGGCGAGCATTTCAACAACACGGAGTTCAGCGGTCAGCCCGCAATGATTCGAGACGACGGCGACAGCGCGCTGAACTTCGACTGGAACTTCACGAATCCCGGCGATGGTTGCGGAGTTGTCGCCGATGGCTTTTCAGTTCGCTGGACTCGGCGAGTGATTTTGCCTGCCGGAGCTTATCGCTTCACGGTGACGGCGGATGACGGGGTGCGGTTGTTCGTGGATGGAAAACTCGTGATGAATGAGTGGCGCGACCAACCGCCGACCAGCTTCGTCGCCGAAGTGTTTCTGACCGAAGGCAGCCACCGCCTCAAACTGGAATTTTATGACCGCGCAGGCGGCGCAACAGCCAAACTGAATTGGGTGAAAATTCCTCGCCGATAACTGGAGCGCGGACGTTCCGTCCGCACTGGTTCGCGGACATCCTGTCCGCCCGTCAAAAGAGAAAAACTTTCTGATGGAATTAAAGGCAACGCTTGCGTGTGGCTGGCGGACGGAACGTCCGCGAACCAGGCGGATTGCAAATCCGCGCTCCGGCTGGCGGATTACAAATCCGCGCTCCAGCGGGATACAATTCGCTCACCTGATTTTCAAATCCCGAACAAGGAGCCTTGTCCCAAGTGAATCCCTGGACGCAGGTTTACGATCCGTTTAACTCGTGGCCGCTTTCGACGGCGGTGTCTGCCTTGCCCGTGCTGACGTTGTTTTTCGTGCTGGTGGTATTGAAAGCGCGCGTGTGGGTTTCGGCTCTGGCAGGAATGTTGATGGCCGTCGCGCTGGCGTTGTTGGTCTTCAAAATGCCCGCCGTGTTGGTGGTGGCGTCGGTCGGACACGGAGTCATCTTCGGAATGATCCGCATTGCGTGGGTGATTGTCGCTTCGATCTTTCTGTACAACATCGCGGTTGAAACCGGCCAGTTCGACGTGATGAAACAGTCCATTGCCGGGTTGTCGTCGGACAAACGGTTGCAATTGGTCTTGATCGCGTTTTGCTTCGGAGCCTTTCTTGAAGGCACTGGCGGAGGCGGCGCTCCCGTAGCCATCGCCGGATCGTTTTTGATCGGTTTGGGTTTTCCTCCGTTTCAAGCGGCGACGTTGTGTTTGATCGCCAACACTGCTCCGGTGGCTTGGGGTGGTGTGGGCAATCCGATTCGCGTGCTGGCCGAAGTCACAGGACTTCCGGCAATGGATTTCAGCGCGATGGCCGGACGCATTTTGCCGCCGATGTCATTGATTCTGCCGCTGTGGTTGGTGCGAAGCATGGTGGGTTGGAAAGAAACCTTTGAGGTCTGGCCGGCGCTGTTGGTCAGCGGGCTGTCCTTCGCTGGCATGCAGTTTTACTGGTCGAATTATCAGGAAGCCGGATTGGTGGATGTCGTTTCGGCAGTGTTTTCGCTGTTGGTGATGGTCGCGTTTTTGAAATTCTGGCGACCGGCAAGAGAGTTGAGACTGGGAGACGGAGAGACAGAGGGACGGAGTGATTCGCCCTCTTTCCCTCAATCCCTCCGTCCCGCTGCCCAACATCATTCAGTGTTTGTGGTTTTGAAAGCCTGGTCGCCATTCATTCTCTCTTCGGTGCTGATCTTTTTCGCCAGCTACCCGAAGATCAACAAGTTTTTCGTGTTCAGTTGGCTGAAAATTCCCATGCCTGCGTTGCACAACGCCGTGTTGAAAGTGCCGCCGGTCGCGCCGGTTACAACGCCCGAAGCGGCGATGGTTGATCTGAACTTTCTGGCCATGCCGGGAACGGCAGTGTTTGTCGGCGCGATTGTGGCAGCGATGTTTTTGGGTTTGTCGCTGACCCGCGCGTTGCAGATTTTTGGCCGCACGTTGGTGGAAATGATTCCTTCGCTGTTGGCCATCAGCTTTATGGTGGCGCTGGCGTACGTCACGCGCTACGGCGGAATGGACACCGTACTGGGTTTGAGCCTGACCGGAACCGGTTGGTGGTTTCCATTCTTCGGCACAATGCTGGGTTGGCTGGGCGTGGCTTTGACCGGAACCGACGCCGGATCGAACGCGCTGTTCGGCAATCTGCAAAAAGTCACCGCCGAACAATTGAATCTGAGTCCGGTGTTGATGGGCGCGGCCAATTCCGCAGGCGGCGTGATGGGCAAGATGATTGACGCGCAATCCATCGTCGTGTCCAGTTCGGCAACGCAGCAGCACGGCAACGAAGCCGCCATTTTCAAAGCAGTCTTTTGGCACAGCATCGTGCTGGCGGCGTTGGTGGGCGTGATCGTGATGCTGTACGCCTACGTCATGCCTTGGGTGATCCCGCGCTGAACGCTATTGCAGTTTTTAGATGAGTGCGATCTGCACAAATAATTGGTGGGGCAGGTTCTGAAAATACACCGAAAGCTAAGTTCCCTGGTGCTTTTTGCGTATGTCTATTTTTCTGTCTCAAATTTTCCTGTCTATTGGTCGTCCCCTAAATAGACAGAAAAATATGAGGCAAAAAAATATCAAAAGACTTTGTTTACGCTGTACTGAACCTGTCTCACAAAATCAGGAGGTATCAATGTCAAAAAGATCATGGTTGTTGATGACAATCGTTGTGCTGGCGGCGTCGCTGGCGATTGGCCTCACTGTTTCTGGCCAAAGCTCAAGCAGTGAACAGGAAAAGGCCGGAGCAGACAAATGGGAATATCTGATTGTCGCGGGCGGCAATGTGAATTTGACCGGCGTCGGCAGCGAAATGAGTAAGCGTAAAGCCGATGGTTCTTTCCGCGAAGCGTCGGTTGTGCAGCGCAACCTGGACAAGCTAGGGCAACAAGGCTGGGAATTGGTGACGGTTCATGGATTGCCGACTGAACCGATTTATTACCTGAAACGCCCGAAGGAAAACCGCTAACACGTTGAAACGTCATTCGCACATCGTGGCGGGGATTTCGCTGCTGGCCGGATTGGTGTTGTTTGTGTACATCGTCCAGCGAATCGGTTGGCAGGAAATCGCTGCGCGCATTCGGTCGCTGGGGATTGGTTTTTTGCTCTTGCTGATGGTGTCGGCATTGCGACCGCTTGGTCGAGCCTGGGCGTGGTTTCGCTGTTTCAATCCGCAAACGCGAACGTCGTCGCTTGGCGGATTCTGGCCGGTGTTGCGCGCGCGATTGGCGGCGGATGCGATGGGCGTGGTGACTTCTGCCGGGCCGTTCGTTGCTGAACCTTCGCGCGTGTTTTTTTTCGGCGGACGAGTCCCGGTCAAGCAGGCTTCGGCGGCTGCTGCTGTGGAACTGCTGAGTTACGCGTCGTCGTGCGGATTGTTGTTGCTCGGAGGAATGTTGGCGTTGCTGTTCAGCGTTGAATTGAGCGGGCGGTTTCAGGTGATTTTGATTGCGGCGATTGCGCTGAATGTTTTGCTGCTGGCGTTGATGGCGGTCGTCTTCAGATTGAAATTTGTCGTGGTCGAACGCTTTTGCGAAGCGGTCAAACGGCTGATTCCTGTCGCTCGTTTTCATCGTTTGGTAGACAAAGAGCTTCATCAATTGCTGGAACTGGAAGAATACGTTTTCGATTTTTTCCGCAAACATCCCAAAGACTTTTGGTGGGTGATGGCGGGCGAAGCCATGTTTCACCTGGCTGGAGTTGCCGAAGTGTTTTTGACCTTGAAACTGACCGGCGCGGACGCAAGCTGGTTGGCGGCGTTTGTGCTGGAAGCCTTGAACCGGCTGATCAATTTGATGTTCGCCTTTGTTCCGGCAAAAGTCGGCATTGACGAAGCAGGCAGCGCCTGGTTGGCGGCGGCGTTGGGATTGAGCACAGCGGCTGGCGTGACGTTGGCGATTTATCGAAAGCTGCGATTACTGTGCTGGACGGGCGTTGGATTGGTTTGTCTGGCGACGCTGACAAAAATCGAAAAACAACATTGCCGTGAGTAGAGACTCTATCTCACCGCAGAGGCGCAGAGAACGCTGAGTTTTCGCAGAGGAGAAGAGAGAAAAAATCTTTCGCCAAACTCTCTGCGCTTTCTTTGCGCTCTCTGCGCCTCTGCGGTGATTTCAGGATTACATTTTTAGCCATTCGCAAAACAAGATGAACGATGAACGTCTCTCAAATCACCAACCCTTGATTTCCCGCTTGCTCGATTTGCTGAGCATCTTCGCCGTGGCTGTCGGGATGATTTACTGCAATGGCGGCATCGGCATCGGCTCGTCAAATCACGTAGGTTTGCTGCCAGTCGTTCGCCGCATTCTTGACCCGAATTACCTGCCCGGAGATTTCAACATCGCGCTGCGGTTTTATCATCACCGTGCCTTTGCTTATCTGGTGGCTGGAGGATCGTCGCTGCTCGGCGAAGACCGCGCGCTGGCCGTGTTGGGCGTGCTGGCGATGTTGGCCGTCAGCGCCGCGTTGTTCGGGTTGTGCAGCCAGCTTGGGTTGTCGCGTATCGGATTTTTGGTTGTCGGAGCTTTCGTGGCAACACGGTTTTTCTGGACGGGAAAAGGCTTGGAGGCAAACGAATTTTTGGGCGACCCTGAAGTCATGCCGCCGCATCTGGCGCACACGCTGGTGTTGTTGGTGTTGACGGCTTTGCTGAAGGAAAAATATCGGCTGGCGATGTTTCTAACCGGCTTGGCGATTCTGCTGCACCTGCAAATCGGTGTGACGCTGGCGTTGATGACGTCATGCCTTTACATCATCCAGTTGCGGAAATTTGGCTGGAAAGAAACGGCATTGTTGTTGGTGTTGGCGGTAATTCCGGCTTCGCCTGCGCTGTGGCACGTCGCGCAAATGCTGCAACAAGGATTGGCCAGTTCTTCTATCTCTTCGGCCTATTACATTGATTTCCGCCATCCGCACCATTTCGAACTGTCATCCGCCGCCGCTGCATTTTGGGTTGCGGGGCATCTGGCGATCATTGGTTTTGGATACTTCTTCTTCCGCCAGCGAGAAAACCACACAAGCAAAGCTCTCGGAAAATTATTGCTGTGTTGTTTGTCGCTGGTCGCACTTTGCTTGATTCACTTCGCCGATTATTACCTCGTCAAAAACGACAAACTGGCGCAGGTGCAGTTTTTGCGCCTCACGCCGCTGGTGACGATTCTGGGCGCGATTTGTTTTGTGCTGGTTGTCAGTCGCTGGCTCAAGACTCAAACGCTGGCGGTTTCCGTCAAAGTTGCATTGATCGTAGCAGCGGCAATCTGGGGATGGCATTCGCCGCGCAGAGCCGAAGTGCCGTATTACTTTGGCGTGAAGCGATTCGCTGATGAACCTTCCAACTGGGTGGGCGCGGCTCTGTGGGTGAAGGCCAACGGCCCACGCGACACTGTGTATGTGGTTCCGCCGGGCAGAAACGGATTTTCGGTGCTGTCGGAACGCTCCATTGTCGCGGAGTTCAAACTGAACCCGGACGGTTCAATGTTTCTGGCTGAATGGTTTGAACGGTTGCGCGACCTTTCCGGCGGCGAACTGCCCACCGGCAGAGGTTTTGAAAACCGTCGTCCGCTCGACAAAGCCTTTGCCAAACTGACGAATGAGCAATTGCTGGCACTCAGCCAAAAATACAACGCCCGTTACGCCGTGCTGCACAAAGATTCCAAGGCTCAGTTCGAGGCCGTTTATCAAAACAAAGATTACCGAGTCGTAAGGCTGCAATAAAAAGGCAGTACCTTTCGACGGTTTTTTTCCTGGCTTCAGCCCATACAAATCGTTGTGAGAAAATGGAAGGTTTATGCCAAAAACGATCGCGTTGATTGGCTAAATCTGTGAAAACTCTTTCCTGTTTTTTTTTTTTTCGTGCTACGCTCCGCCCGCCTTATCAATCCTGGCTGACGCCAACTCAAGCTTTGAATCTCTTTACAACCTTTCTGATTGTCCAGCGCGGGGACTAATCTGCCAACAGTAAGAGGAGTTGTATGCCCAAACCGAATTCGCCAGAACCTGCCATCAGCGAGATAGAACAACTGTTTCTGGATACCATTCCACTGATTCCTGCGGTTGTTCGACAAGCCTGCCAGAGCCTGAACCACCATCCAAACCAGATGGAATTCGACGGCCTGTGTCAGCGAATTGTGTTGCTGCTGATGGGCAACGATTTTCACACGCTGCGTTCGTTCAGCAATGACTCCAAACCTCAAACTTGGCTGTTCACAATTGCCAGGCGTTTAATCATACGTCGGCTGAAAGCGCAGAAACGAGAGTTACCGTTGGAAGATTTCTCGCCGGATTCTTTCACCACTCAGCCGGAGCAGGAAGAGAAATTGATTTCAGAAGAAAACGAAAAGCGGCTGCTCGCAGTCGTCAGTGAATTGACCGAACACGAGCGAACGCTATTTTGTCTGATATTGCAGAGGAAGAAGGCGAAGGAAATAGCGAAGGAGTTAGGAATCAAGAAAAATTCGGTCTATCCCGAAAAAAGCGCACTTCTAAAGAAGCTTCGACAAATTCTCAAAGCCGCCTAGGCTGTTTTATGGCGGCTGGTAATAGCAAAATTTATTTCGACATGGCATTAAGGTTTTTGTTTAAGGAAGCACTAAACGCATGAGAAGCATCTGTCAGTTCACAATGCATGGGGGAAATTTTTATGAAGCGTTATTTATTCATTGCTAGTGTGATTGCCTGTATATTGTTGTTGGTCATGTCGGTTATCAGCCTAAGGCTACACACCAATTCACAGGCTATTTCACAACAGTCGCCAATCATTATTGAGAATGAAACAGTCTCTTTGAAAATTCTTTCGGCTAAGATTGAAGCAGAGAATCAAGAGATTATACGTGTTAAGGTGAGGAACATCGGTGACAAATCTGTGCTCTGCTATCACATTCGATACGGAGACGATCTTATACATGGTACATCGACTGACAGTCCGGATTTTAGTTCGTTATTGAAGAAGGGAGAAACTAGCCATAATGATGTTCTCGTACCCGTTGAGAATGCACGCACTAAGGATGGCGTCTTAAGATTGAATCTTTCACTTTGCATGTTTGAGGATTTAAGTGCCGAAGGTGATTGGAATTTGGCTCAACAGCAGCGAGAACAATATGAGGGAATGGTTATTGCCTACAAAGCGAGCCACGCAGAGATGGAGGCATTGATCGACTCGCCACAATTGGACCTTGCCGCTTTTAACGCAACTCTGAATAAGATTAGTCAATTAAACATGCCCACGGGATTGACCGAAATGCAAAAGGTTGGGTTTCAATTTGGAGTGCAAAGGATGCAAAGGTTAATTAGTAATGTAACCAAGAATGGGGCCCAAAGTAAGGCAGGGACTGATAGGATCTGGCAAATATTTAAAGAACGCGCAATCGGAGTTCGGTCATTCAGCAAACGTATGGGTTTGCGTACGGAAACTGGGAAAGGAGGAATCACTCAATGAGAAGACATCTCACTATCGCATTTATTTTACTGTTTATTGCCATATTTAGCCGAGGAGGGAATGCCACTCCTTGTAATGTGCAATACAGCCTATTTCTCGGCGAAACGTCGACTTATACGTGTCCCATGAATCCGAATAACGGAACACAGGTGAGTTTTACTAAGACTCAAACCTCAGTACAGGACAAAAGCTGATAACTTGAATGATTTGAAAATTTAACTCACCGTGCGATTGAACTTTGTTGTGACCAAACAAGAAAGGCAATCACACGGTGAAAGACATTCGCTCTTTAGAGCAAACGTTGGGGCAACACTTATCGTGGCACAAAGCCCGCGTCAAGTTTGTTGCTGCTTTTATTCTCGCGTTGGTGACGGCCAAAACCGTCAATCTGGTGGAGATCGCCAGCGTCTTTGCTGGCAAGGCCAAACAGGATTCGAAGTACAAGAC
>JANRKX010000084.1:0-19379 GCA_033763255.1 Acidobacteriota bacterium
GCGTCTGGCTCTATCAGATTTGCTTCCTCGCCGATTACCGCGAAGGCAAGCCAATCGCTCACATCAAAGATCATTTGGACTACGCCCGCTGGCGCATCCCATCTGGTTGATTGCATTCAACTTTAATTTGCACAGGCTTCAAGTAATTCACGAAACAGGGGCGATCATCCGGTCGCCCCATTTCCAGTTTTTTAGCCAACCCGCTGTCAGACCATCGGTTAAATCCTTTCAAAACTCTTTCAAGAAAATTTCAAGCAACGCTCAAGATTTCAGTCACGACCTTTTACTAATCTGCCAAAGTCACAAATCGCGTGGCGGTGCCACAACGAAACCCGTAACAAAAGTCGGCCTCAACACCGGCTTAAATCCGCGAACCTTTTAGGTTTACAGAAAGGCAAAGAAGTATGAAGTTGAGACTTATTAAACTCTCTCTGTCAGCGTTCTTCGTGCTGGGGATTTTGGCAACCTGGCAATTTGAAGATCGTCGAACGGCAGCGTCTGCCCAAACGACTCCTGCCGAAGCGACCAGTTCCAGTCCCATAGCCGTTTCGCCCGATGACAAAACGGTCTGGGCTGCCAACCCTGATACCGATTCGGTCTCCGTCTTCAACGTCGAAAACGACAAAAACGAAAAACTCGCCGAAATCAAAGTCGGCAAAGAACCTAACAACCTGGCCATCACTCCCAACGGCCAAACCGTTTACGTTGCCAACACCGTCAGCGGAACTGTTTCCGTCATCAACGCCGCCACGATGAAAGTCGTCGGCACAATTTTGGTCGGCACAGAACCTTACGGGCTGGCGCTGACCCCCAACGGATCGAAGCTGTATGTCACGAACGCGCGTTCGGACAATGTTTCGGTCATCAGCACAACGACCAACACCGTCACGCGAACAATCACCGGCGTAGGCGTTGAACCGCGCGGAATCGCCATCACCAGCGACGGCGATGCTGACGATTCCGACGAACAGGTTTATGTCGCCGAATTCAACGCAGTGGATGTTCCGGGCGTTTTGATCGGAGCCGACGATTACAAACAAGGTCAGGTTTCGGTGATTTCAACGGCTACCGACCGCATCACGTCGAAAGTCGTTTTGCCGCCGATGGCCGATGTCGGATTCCGGTCGAAAGGTTCGGCGCTGGCTTGCAAGTTGAAAGGCGCGACTGATCCGACCTGCACCACTCAAGCCGCCGATGGTTCGTTCACCACCGGAGCCTTCCCGAATTCGCTCAACTCGATTGCGATCAAAGGAACTCGCGCTTATCTGCCGAACAACGCTGCTTCGCCCGACGGGCCGGTGCGGTTCAACGTCAACGTTCAGGCTTTCCTGAACGTGATTGACACCGCCACCAACAAAGAAGGCAAAGTCGGCGACAAGTTGCAATCCATCAACATGAATCGCGGCATCAACTTTGAACCCGCCAGCGAATCGAAACTGTTCATCGGCATGCCCTGGCACGCCGCGTTTGAACACAAGAGCAATGAAGGTTATGTCGTGGCTTCGGCGGCGAACATTCTGGTCAAAGTGACACTGGATGCCGACGGAACTCCGACGATCAATGCTCCGACGGGAGCCGGTTCGGTCAGCGGCATCGTTCGCATTAAGACCGGCCAGAAGCCCGTGGGCTTGGCGATCAACAACGCCGACACGCGCGCTTACGTGCTGAATGAAGTCGGGCGCAGCGTGACGGTCGTTGACCTTTCAACCGACAAAGCCGTTGCCAATTTGTCGTCTTCGGATTTGCCAGCGGCTGGCAGCCTGGCTGCGACAGTGCATTACGGCAAGGCGATCTTTTACAGCTCTGCTGAAGTTGACGTTCCGACCGGGCCGAAAATTCCTGTCGGTCGTTTGTCTTCTGAAGGCTGGAGCGGTTGCGTTTCGTGCCACGCCAACGGTTTGACCGATCAAGTCGTCTGGATTTTCGGAGCCGGGCCGCGTCGCAGCTTGCCGCTGAGCGCGACTTTCAATCCGCACAATCCGAACGACCAGAAGGTGCTGAACTATTCGGCGATCTTCGACGAAGTGCAGGACTTTGAAGCCAACATTCGCGGCACGTCGGGCGGTTTGGGGTTGATCACGCTGGCCGACGGCGTGACGCCCGATCCGACGTTGAACGCTTTCCCGCTGGCGAACACCGGTCGCAGCGCGTCGCTGGATGCGTTGAACACCTTTATGGCGCGGGGCATTCGCACGCCGATTTCGCCGTTCCGCAATGTCAGCCCATTCAGTCAGGATGCGCGTGACATCGCGTTTGGCCGAAAGCTGTTTGTCGAAAACGGCTGCGTGAAATGTCACGGCGGAGGCGGTTGGTCTGCTGCTCGGCGCGATTTCAATCCGCCGCCCGCAGCCGGAGAAATTTCCGGCGGCCAATTGATTCGCTTCTTGCGCGATGTGGGCACATTCAATTCAGCGAACGGGAATCAGGTTCGCCAAAACGGCGCAGCGCCGCTCGGCGCAAACGGATTCAATCCGCCCAGTTTGTTGGGAGCCTGGGCGATGGGGCCATTGCTGCACGATGGAGCGGCCATCACGATTGACGACATTTTGGACAACGTTCGTCATCGTCGCTCTGGCTTGGGGCCATTCCAACAGGATTTGCTCAACGACGCACGCAACCGCGCCGCGTTGCTCAAATTCCTGAAATCCATTGACGCTTCGACGCCGCCGATTTCCGCTTCACCGTTTTCGCAGTGAAGTGGAATTGACGAGGTCACCGACAGGCAGGCAGCAGTGAGCAGCCTTGCCTGAACGAAAGCCGGGAAGCCACCGCGCAGAGCTGCCCGGCTTTCTGTGTCAGAACCGCGACCGTCAGGAAGCATGGCTTGCTACCGCGCGCGATACCGATTGTTCAGGAATCTTTCAAGAAGAATTCAACAAAGCACGGGCGTAACGGCGGAAATTCGGTCAGTAATGGAGTGATCTTCGCTCCGTTCCTGATTGCTCTGAATCCGAACACCGTGGCTTAAGAAGCGAAAAAGGACGGAACAACTGATGTCAGGACACTTTTCGTCATCAATCATCAGACAGGAAAATGTAGGAAAGGAAAATCAGAATTTTTATCTTCCTTTCCCACATTTTCCTGTCTGATGACCCAATTGTCTTTTGCCATCATTGGTTTTCAAACGTCTCAAACAACATTGTGTCCAGACATCAGGCGGAACAAACGAAAATAACGGAAAAGACGGAAACAGGCTCAAGTTCAGCCAATTCCGTTTCTTCCGTTATTTCTGTTTGTTCCGTTGTTGCCTTTGGCTTTACTGGAGCTTGCCGAGCGATTTTAGTCGCGCCCGTTCAAACTCATCGCCTTTGTTCCATTGCGGAGTTTCAGTCGCATTCGCCACACGCAGTCCAATCAAAAACGCCAGCTTGGCTTGTTGCATCATTCCGGTGAAATCCCAATTCGGACTGAATTCATCGGCGGGCTGGTGATACCTGTGCTGGTTGTAATCGGCGAATTGCTCTGTCCCCCAGGTTTCGCTGTGGCCGACAAACTTCGATCCGGGATTGAAGCTGACCGCCGGGATGCCGACTTTGGCCAGCGGGAAATGGTCGGAGCGGTAAAACGAACCTTGTTCAGGCCGAGCGTCAGGCGAAATGGTGACGTTGTTTTCTTTGGCGACTTCTTCGATGAATTTGCCGAGCGTCGAACGATCCGCGCCCAGCGGCGTGATGTCGCTGGTTTGTCCCAGCACATTCATCGAATCCAGGTTGATGTTGGCCACAGTGTCTTTGATCGGAACCAGCGGGTGATGCGCGTAATACTCGGCTCCGAGCAGGCCTTGTTCTTCGGCGGTGGTGGCGATGAACAGGATCGAACGTTTGGGTTTGATCGTCAGCGCGGCGCAGGCTTTGGCAATCGCCAGAATTCCGGCAATGCCCGTCGCGTTGTCTACGGCTCCGTTGTAGATGTTGTCGCCCGACTGGTCAGGGCGAATGCCCAGATGATCCCAGTGCGCTGAAAACGTGACGAATTCGTTTTTCAGCGTAGGGTCGTTGCCGCGAAAAATGCCCACGACATTGGGCGACATCAGCCGTTGCACCTGCATTCTCAAGGTTGTATCCACTTTGGCGTTCAGCGTCACCGGTTTGAAGCTGCGCGAAGCCGCTTGCTGCCGCAATTGATCCAGATCGAATCCGCCGGATTGCACAATCTTTTTGGCGGCTTCGTCCGTCACCCACGATTTCATTTTCAGCACAGGCGAATTGGCGTCAGGCAACAAGCCGAATCGTTCGGCTCCCCACGAATTGCGAATGACGCTCCAGCCGTATCCGGCGGATTCGTTGGTGTGAATCAGAATCGCTCCGGCGGCTCCGCGCCGAGCGGCTTCTTCGTATTTGTACGTCCAGCGACCGTAATAAGTCAGCCCTTTGCCGCCAAACAGATTCGGTTCCGTCGCCGTCGCCGGAGGATCGTTGACCATCATCAACAGCACTTTGCCGCGCACATCCACGCCTTTGTAATCGTCCCAATTGGCTTCGGGCGCGTGAACTCCGTAACCGACAAAGACTATGTCGCCATTCACAGCAACTTCTGTTTGTTCGACATCGGAACCGGCGACAAATTCATCACCGGATTTGAAATCGGTCGTCCCGGCTCCGGTTTTGACCGTCAGTTTGTTCATCGAATCAGGCCGCGAACTGATCATCTGCACCATCTGGAAATAACTGTGATCGGCAGCCGGTTCCAAGCCCAAGGCTTCGAATTGCGCGGCGATGTATTTCGCCGCCAGCAAACCTCCGCGAGCGCCGGGGCCGCGACCTTCCAGCAAATCGTCCGCCAAAAATTTGACGTGAGCGCGCAAAACGCTTTCTTCGATTTTCTGCCCGGCCTGTTCGGCGTCAGTAGCTTCGGTCAGCACGGCACGATTTTCCGCCATTACTTTGTCGAAATTGGCTTTGGGCGGAGCGGCAGCGCGCGAACGGCTACGGCGAGTGCGGCGACGAGAGGTTCGTTTTTTAGGGGCCGCTTTTTTGCGACGTTGCATTGTCGCGGTTGTTGGCGTGATCTCAGCAGGAGCAGTTGTCAGGATCGCTGCCAGCGTTTCCAGCGGAAACGCCAGACAAAGACAAAGCAAAATAACAGCGGAGCGAGCAAACGAAATACGTGTTTTCATAACATTCCTTGAAAGGGCGACACCTGATTTCATGATTGATTGTTTTGATCGAAATTTCGCGGCTGACGTAAACGAAGCGGCTCAACGCGGCTTCGCAACGAACACGATGGCCATTGTAGTACCTGAGCAAGCCAATAAAATCAAGCAACGCGAGTGACAAGAAATTGGCCAGCGACTATGCTACGCGCGGCTTTGGCGGGATGCCGAAGCCAAACTCTCCCAAAATCATTTTACCCGTATGAATGAATTTTCCTGGCGTTCGCGGCTGGATTCGCTTGAACGGTTCAAGCGCGAAGTGTTCGATGTGTTGATTATCGGTGGCGGCATCACCGGCGCAGGTTTGGCGCTGGACGCCGCTGCGCGCGGATTGAAAACCGCGCTGGTGGAAAAACGCGACTTTGCCGCCGGAACTTCCAGCCGTTCGACCAAACTGATTCACGGCGGGTTGCGTTACCTGGAACAGTTCGATTTTGCTCTGGTGCGCGAAGCTTTGTTGGAACGCGCAGTGCTTGAGCGCATCGCTCCGCATCAAACCGAAGCCTTCCCTTTCGTCATTCCCATCTACGCCGACCGCCGACGAAATTACGATCACCCGCTGAAAATGCGAGCCGGTTTGATTCTCTACGATCTGTTGGCCGGGCACCAACTTTTCTCAGGTCATCGGCGATTAAGTCGGCAAGAAGCATTGACGCTCGCGCCCCAACTTGACCCCAACGGTTTGAAAGGCGCGTTTGTGTATTACGACGCGCTGACCAACGATTCGCGGCTGGTGATCGAAATCATCAAAGCCGCCAACCAACAAGGCGCAGCCATCGCCAATTACGCCAAAGTCGAAAGCTACTTGCGCGACGCCAACGGCAAAATTACAGGCGCGCGATTGCTGGACGAATTGAGCGGTGAACGAATCGAACTTCGCGCCGCCGTGACGATCAACGCCACAGGCGTTTGGATGGAAGAAATGATCCGGCTGGACGGCGGCAACGCCGAAGGATTGAAGAAAAAGCTGCGCCCGGCCAAAGGCATTCACCTGACCATTGCTGCTAATCGGTTGCGAGTGGGCGCTGCGTGGCTGATTCCTTCGTTGACCGGCCATCGGTTTTATTTTGTCGTGCCTTGGGAAGGCCGCGTCAACATTGGCACAACCGACACCGATTACGAAGGCGGAAAAGATTTCCCTCAAGCCGAACACGACGAAGTCGCGGAGATTCTGAACGCGATCAATTCCTACTTTCCCGAAGCCAATCTGGATACTTCGGACGTGATTTCGGCGTGGGCGGGTTTGCGACCTCTGATTTCCGACGCCAACGCCAAAGACACCACCAAGGTGTCGCGCAAAGAAGAAATGATCGAAACCGCCGACGGGTTGATTTCCATTGCTGGCGGCAAACTGACGACTTACCGGGCGATGGCCGAACACGGAATTGACCTGGCGCTGAAACGGCTGGGCAGCGCCGCCAAAGCGACAACCAAAGACATTCCCATAAGCGGCGGCGAAATGAGCCGCGTCGAATTGGAACAAACCGCCAGACAAATTGCCGCGCATTACAATCTGCCAAACGCCATCACGCGCCATCTGGTGTTCAGTTACGGGTCGAATTTTGACGCGCTGGTGCGGTTGATGCTGGACGACGAACGATTGCGCGAACCGCTGGTCGCCGGGCTGCCTCACGTCAAAGCCGAACTCATTTACGCGGCTCGACACGAAATGGCCGTCAGTTTGACCGACGCGCTGACGCGAAGAACCCGGCTGGCGATGTTGGCCGGATCGTCTTCTTTGGAAATTGCTCCGGTTGCGGCTGATTTGATGGCTGATGAACTCGGCTGGGACGCCGCCGAGCGCGCTCGGCAATTGGATTTGTTCGCCGCCGAATTTGCGCGCGAATATCAGGCCAATCGTTAAGCTGGTTTGCTCTCTGTATATTGACGAACGCGCTTGCCGAAGTTTGAACTTCAGCAAGTGCGTTTTACTTTTGGCAATGCCATTCTTTGTGGTTATTCGCCGGCAAAAATCTTATCCACACGTTTGGCCACATCGCGCAGATAAGCTTCGTCACCGCCGCCGAGTTCGACGGTCAGCCAGCCACTGTAATTGATTTCGCCAATCGCTTTGCGGACTTCTTTCCAGTCAATGCTGCCTTCGCGCAAGTTGACGAACTGGCGCGTGTCGGTTTTGAAATCCTTCAGGTGAAACCGCGTGATGCGCTTGCCCAACGCGCGAATCCATTCCTGCGGATAGCCGTACATCACCACGTTGCCGACATCGAAGTAAGCTTTGACCCAGGGGCTTTTGAACTCATCAATGTATTTGGCGGTGTCGTAAGGCGTCAGCAGAAATTTGTTCCAAACCGGTTCGATGCCGATTTGCACGCCGAGTTCTTTGGCCAACGGAATTAGTTTTTTAATGACAGGTTGAGATCGTTGCCAGGCTTGCGGAATGGTTGTGTCCGGACGCACGACCGCCGGAACCAGCAACACATTGTCCGCGCCCCACAGCTTGGCGTTACGAAGCGAAGTTTCCATTCCTTCGACGCTCTTTTTCACATCGTCGGCGTTGGGGCTGGAAAGCGGATATTGCCAATGCGCCGAATTCATCACCGAATGGATCGGAATCTTCGCTTTCATCGAAGCCTCTTTGATTTCATCGGCAACTTTGGGATCGGTGATGGTTTGGGCTTCGATGCCTTCAAAGCCTACGTCAACGGCCAGCTTAAACCGGTCGGCGTAACTCATCTGCTTCGGCAGCATGCTGATGAGCACGGCTTTTTTCAGTTGGCCACTGGCCGGTTTCGATTGCGCCGCGCCCAATATGTTGAGTGAAGTGGATGGGAGCAGCGTTGCGGCTGCCCCCATTGCGGACATTTTCAGAAAGTCTCTTCTTTCGGTCATGGTTTAGGTTCCTGTTATTGATGTTGATGCAAATTGTAGTTGTGATTCTTCGGTCACTATCGGAATTTTACGCCGACAAAAAAAGCAGTCAACGCTTTCGATTGTTGAAAGCTGATGCCAGGACACTTTTGAGATGGCTGTATGTCTGAGGTGTCGTTGGCGAATTTGAACCTGATACCCGATCCCTCTCACCTGACACCTGAAAAAAAACAAAAAACCGATTTGGTCAAAGGCTGTTTTTCGTAAAAGTCAGGTTTCAGGTATTGGGTATCGGGTATCAGGAAACTCGACAATGAATTCGCCGCAACATCCCGGCGCCGTTGAACTCCAAATGTCTCCAGACATCAGTTGTTGAAGGACAAATTTTGGCGCGCTCTGTTTGGCGTGCTACCATCCGGCGTCGGTTTCCACCGGCCAAATTCACCAATAGGACACGCAATGCCGAAACGAGCGATTTATCCCGGAACCTTCGACCCGCTGACCAACGGTCACGTGGACATCATCGCGCGCGGTTGCCAGTTGTTCGACGAAGTGATCGTTGCGTTACTGGTCAATCCCGGCAAAAGCCCTCTGTTCACAGTGCCGGAGCGCGTCGAAATTCTGAACGAAGTCCTGACGCCGCAATTTCCGCAAGTTCGGATCGAAACTTTTGAAGGTTTGTTGGTGGATTTTTGTCGCCAACGCGAAGTCAACGCCATCATTCGCGGCGTTCGTTCGTTCAAGGATTACGAATACGAATTGCCGATGGTATTGATGAACCGACGACTGAACTCCGAAGTCGAAACCGTTCTGCTGGTGGCGTCGGAAGAAAACAGTTACGTCAGTTCCAGCTTGATAAAGGAAGTTTTCAATCTCGGCGGTTCGATCAAAGGACTGGTTCCTAACTTGGTGATTGACAGGATGAATCAGTGCCGCGACCGGCAGGGAGCGAGTAATTCTTGAGAAAACAAATGAGCACAGCAACAACACACGCATTGTCATTTCCAGCCTCCAATCGTTCGCGCAAAACAAACCTGTCTTCCACTGCCGCAGTCGTGATGGCGGCGGACAAGTTGCGCGCACAAGGCGTCACCGTGATTGACCTTGGCGTAGGCGAGCCGGATTTTCCAACTCCAGCTCATATCAAAGACGCAGCCAAACGTGCGCTCGACGAAAACTTCACCAAGTACACCACCTCCGCCGGGATTTTGCCGTTGCGCCAGGCGGTTTGCGATTACATCAATTCCAGCTTCGGATCGGATTACACGCCCGATCAATGTTGCATCACGGTCGGCGGCAAACAGGCAATCTTCAGCGGAGTCGTTTCGCTCATCAACCCCGGCGACGAAGTGTTGCTGGAAAAACCTTGTTGGGTGTCGTTTCCCGAAATCGTCAACTTTGCCGAAGGCCGTAACGTGATGATTGACACCGAACCGACCGACTTTCATTTGACCGCCGAAATGGTCAAAGCGGCGATTACTCCAAAATCGAAACTGCTGATCATCAATTCGCCGTCGAATCCAACAGGCCGGGTGATTGATCCGGCGGAATTCCGAAAGATCATCGAAGTGTGCGTTGAGCGCGGCTTGTGGGTGATTTCGGATGAATGCTACCTGCAATTCGTCTACCCGCCGCACCAAGTCAATTCCGCTGCCGCTTTGCCGCCGGAGCTTCGTTCGCGTGTCTTGGTTTCGGGTTCGTTGTCGAAAACCTACGCGATGACCGGCTGGCGCGTCGGCTACACGCTGGGCGCGAAAGAATGGGTGACGGAGATTCTGAAGATTCAAAGTCAGTCGGCGACGATGGCTGCGTCCATTGCGCAAAAAGCTGCCATCGCCGCGCTGACTGAATCGCAGGAACCGGTGAAAGAAATGCTGGCCGAATATCGCCGCCGAGCCGAATGGTTCGTTCCGGCGCTCAATGAAATTCCTGGCATTCAATGCAGCCAGCCTGAAGGCGCGTTTTACGCTTTCCCGAATATCAAAGGTTTGATGAAAGCTTGCGGCCTGGCAACTTCCAAAGAAGCTGCCGATTTGTTGCTGCACAAATATGGAGTGGTTTGCACTGACGGCGGAGCTTTCGGCGCGGAAGGTTATTTGCGACTTTCATACGCGAATTCGATGGAGGCGTTGCGCGAAGCCGTCGAGCGAATCAAAAAGATGGCTGTTGAAGAAGCGAAGTAGCGCGCGTCAATCCACGTTTTCGCCCAGTTCCAAAAATCGCCATTTGCCTTCGGGCAGGTTGCCCAATTTGAGCTTGCCGATGCGGACTCGCTTCAAGCCAAGAATTCTCAAACCGACCAATTCGCACATGCGACGAATTTGTCGCTTCTTGCCTTCGGTTAAAACGAATCGAAGCTGATCGTCATTTATCCATTCAACTTTGGCGGGCTTCAACGGTTTGCCGTCAAGCTCCAAGCCATGCCGCAACAGTTGCAACCGGTTGTCCGGCAACAGACCTCCAACGCGAACGATGTATTCCTTTTCGACTTTTCCGTGATCGCCGATGATTTTTTTGGCGATGCGCCCGTCCTGCGTGAAGAGCAACAGCCCTTGCGAATCAATGTCCAGCCGTCCGGCGACTGCCAAACCTTTCAGATGTTCCGGTCGCAACTTCAACTTCGATTCGCCAAACTGATTGGCTCGCGTCAGCAAAACAATGGCGGGTTCGTACCCGTCTTCGGCTTGCGCCGACACGTACCCAATCGGTTTGTTCAGAATGATGGTGACAAGTTTGTTTTGCTGCTGGCTGGCTTGGCGAGCGAGTTGGATTTTGGCGTTGGAAGAAACTTTTGTGCCGAGCTGGCTGACAATCTGGCCGTCCACCATCACCAAGCCTTGTTCGATGAAGGCATCTGCTTCGCGGCGAGAGCAGATGCCTCGATGAGCCATGAGTTTCGACAGCCGGACCAACTCTTCTTTCGGATTTTCTTCAGGCATAAAGGCTACGCCAACAACTTGTCCACCACCACGCCGTGAACGTCTGTCAATCTGAAATCGCGGCCAGAGTATCTGTAAGTCAGTTTGGTGTGGTCAAAACCAAGCTGGTGCAGCAGCGTCGCGTGCAGGTCGTGAACCTGAACCGGGTCTTCGGCGACGTTAAAGCCCAGGTCGTCGGTTTTGCCGATGGTCACACCGCGTTTGAATCCGCCGCCCGCGACAAACATCGTGAAGGCTTTGTTGTGGTGGTCGCGGCCTTTGCTGCGATTGGCGTCAACATCGGATTCGACCATCGGAGTCCGGCCAAATTCTCCGCCCCAGACAATGATGGTGTCTTCCAGCAAACCGCGCTGTTTCAAATCCATAATCAACGCTGTCGTCGCCTGATCGGTGTTTCGCATCTGATTGCGTATGTTTTTGACGACCTCGCTGTGATGATCCCAGGCTTCGTGGAAAACCTGCACGAAGCGCACGCCGCGTTCGATCAAGCGCCGAGCCAACAGACAGTTGTTGGCGTAAGAGTTCTTGCCCTGTTCGACGCCGTACATCGCCAGCGTTTCTTTTGACTCTTTGGACAAATCCATCAACTCCGGCGCACTTTCCTGCATGCGGTACGCCATTTCGAAAGCGTTGATGCGCGTCGCGGTTTCGGGGTCGCCGGTCATGTCCAGATGGTGTTCGTTCAATTCTTTCAAAGTATCCAGCGTGCGCCGCTGCATGTCGCGCGTGATGCCGCGCGGATTGGACAGCGACAGAATCGGCGGCCCGGTGCGTTGAAATGGCACTCCCTGATACAACGTAGGCAAAAATCCACAGCCCCAGTTTCCGGCTCCGCCGCTGGTTCCTCCGCCCGAAGTCAGCACAACATACGCGGGCAAATCCTGCGTTTCGCTGCCCAAACCATACGTCACCCAAGCGCCAAAACTCGGACGGCCAAACTGCACGGAGCCTGTGTTCATAAAAATCTGCCCCGGAGCGTGATTGATCGCTTCGGTGGTCATTGATTTGATGATGGCGATGTCGTCGGCGACTTTGGGCAGATGTTTGAATGCTTCGGACAATTCCGCGCCAGACTGGCCGTGTTTGGCGAATTTGAATTCCGAAGCGTAAAGCCCGGCGTCGGGTTTGATGAACGCATAATTGATGCCCTTGGTGAACTCTTTGGGCACTGGCTGGCCGTTGTATTTAACCAGTTGCGGTTTGTAATCGAACAAATCCAGTTGCGACGGAGCGCCCGCCATAAACAGATAAATCACGCGCTTGGCTCGTGGGGCGAAGTGCGGCGCTTTGGCAGCCAACGGATTTTTCGATTGCGGACTGGTTTGCGCCAAAGAGTTTTCGTTGAGCAACGTCGCCAGCGCCATCGAACCTAAGCCAATGCCGCAGTCACGAAAAAAGTGTCGGCGCGTGACCAGTCGTTTGAATTCCAGATTGAGTTCGTCTTGAACATTCATCGTGTGATCTCCGGGAAAAAATTGCAGGCGGATTCTGATGCGGCGAATTGTAGGTGCGACGATTGCAATTGCCAAGTTGAAGCTTCATCGGAAGTTTGGTGAAAACAGACAGTTGACAACTTGGCGGCGGCGGATTCAGGCTTGGTCAGGCGGCAGAAACTAATCCCGGTCGCTACCGGTTCCGTACCATCGCTCAAACTAATCCCGGTCGCTACCGCTCCCGGTTCCGTACCATCGTTCAATCTGCATTTTTATGTCTATTACCGATCTTCCAACACTCAACGCAATTCTGAACAGCATCAGCGCCATCCTGCTGACTGTTGGTTACGTGTTCATCAAACAGAAAAACCGAAACGCTCACCGGCTGTGTATGGTCAGCGCCTTCGCCACTTCGACGCTGTTTCTGATTTCGTATCTGGTTTATCACTTCAACGTAGGTTCGGTGAAATTTCAGGGGCAGGGCGCGATTCGCACAGTCTACTTCGCCATTTTGCTGACGCACACGGTGCTGGCGGCGGCAATTGTCCCGATGATTTTTGTGACTTTCGCTCGCGCGTTGAAGGGGAATTTCAGCCAGCACAGGAAAATCGCTCGCTGGACGTTGCCGATCTGGCTGTATGTCTCAGTGACGGGCGTGGTGGTGTACCTGATGCTCTACCATTGGTTTCCGGCGCGATAACCGGACGGTTATTCCTGACGGCGGAACGTGTACCGCAAAAAGAAAACATGGTTTGGCGATTGTTTTCCGAAACTGGTCGCCAAAATGTATTGCGCCATCACGTTTCGCGTCACACGCCAGCCAAATCCAAAGTCGGAGTAATTGTCGGCGAATCGTTCTTTGTGGATTTCATTTGGGGCAAACATTCCATTGGAGTCCAGCAAACGGCCAAACCGGTCAGGAAACAGTTTATGGCTTTCCGTGTGTGACTGAGCCAGTCTGAACACCGATACACTGCCAAAAAGATTTTTCCATAAATCGGACTGAACACCGGCTTGCACAGAAATGAAATTACGGCGGGCGTGTTCCTGCTCAATCAGATTGCCGGTGGCCTGTTCGTAATAATCTTCCAGAATGGTGGATTGACCGGCGGCAATGTCGGCGCTGAAAACCGTTCGCCTGCTGAAAGCGTATCCGATGCCGAAACTCGCCGAAGCGCGCGTGATGCGTTCGCGTTCGATGGCTTCAACGGCGATTGTCCGGTTGATTAGTTCGTGAACGCCGGTGGTCAGCCAATTCCCTTCCACTCCGTAAAACAATTTGCGAGTCAGCGCGCCACGCAACCGCAAACCGAGTTCGTTTGATTCGCTGGAATAAATCACAGAATCCGGCGCCAGCGGCAATCCGTTGAACGTGCGCGAAACATCGCGGTCTTGAGCGGACAAAATTCCATGCCGATAAACCACTCCCAGTTTATGTCCGCTGGAAAACAAATGCGTGAAACCGAGTTTCAACCGCGTGCGGGCAATTTCCGATTCCGCCCGTAATTTTTCGTTGGCTTGAAACAGCGGCAGATTGGTGGTGTTGGCAAAATGAACCAGAGAAGTTTCGCCGCGCAATTGGCCACGCCCGCTCAAACGATCAACGCCGATTCCGAAACTGGTTTTGCCTTCCTGGCCGATGCTGCGCGCCAGCATCAGCGACGCGCTGTGAGAACCGGTGTGAGTTTCGCTGTGGCTGGTTCGTTGATAAGTCGTGCCTGCCGAAAAAAATGGCGACTGAGCGCCGGAGGTTTCCTGTTCGGAAGCCGATTTCACATTGCTGCCGGACGAAGCGAAATTGCCGCCCAACACCCAACGGGAATTCGGCAACGGCAAAAAGACTGAGGTTTGTGTCAGCCATCCGCTGTTGAGCGGTTCGGGCGATTTGAAAAAATTCTGCTGGCTCAGGTTGCTCATCGCCGCATTGGAGTTGCTGAACGACGAAATCAGCAACGAGCGAGCTTCAAACCTGCCGAATTCCGTCGCGTAAGACGGATTTTCCAAACTGTCCAGATGTGAATCGGCAAAGGCCGTGAACCGCAAGATTGGAGAGGATTCGCCGGGTTCGACCAGACTATCAATGTATCGTTCGTAAATTCCGGCAACATGATTTCTGGCCGAGCCGGAAATTATATTGTCAGCCTCGCCGGAGCCTTGAGAATTGATGAAGTGCTGGCGATTGTCGGAAATTCGCAATCCGCGTTCGTCCGATTCGCTGCCGCCGGGAATAAAGAAACGTAAGTCTTCGTTGGGTTTTACCAGTACGCCGTTTCCCGGTCTTACCAGGGTGCGATGTCCGGGGTTGTGCAGACTTTCGACTTCGACCGCCCCTTCATAAACCATCACTCCGGTTTCGCCTGCTGTTCCCACAGTGACGGCGAATTCGGTTCCACGCACCAGAATCGAAGCCGAAGGGCTGTTGACGCGATATGGATTTGGGCGTCCGCCGTAATGATTGATCTTGACGCGAATGCGTCCAATGAACACTTGAACCAGTTCGCGCAGCGAAGCCGCAGCACGAAAATCTCTCAGAATGACGTGTGAACCCGGCTGAATGACGACCAGACTGCCGTCGGTAAGTTGAATGGTGATTTTGCCTCCGCCGCGCGTGTCGAGTTCATCGCCGGGCGAAAGCGTGTCGCCGCGTCGAACGGCGAATCGAACGGTGCGATTGATGCGAACCACGTTGCCGCTGACGCTGGCGATTCGCGCTTCGACCGGCTGAGCAAACGCAACAATCCCCGTCATCGCCAAAATCATCAGCGTGCAAACAACCTGAGTCGCCATGTTTATGACTGTCGCGGATTTTCCTGCCAATATGACTTACTCCTCTTCTTCGTCGCTCGCCCGAAAGTGTTCAGGCTCGTCTTTATAGACGTTCGATGTACCAAGTCCGTAACGCATAATCAACCGTTGAATTGTGCGTCGGGCGATGCCCAGCAAATCTGCGGCATGTTGGCGATTGCCGTGAACTTTTTCCAAAGCCAATTGCAAATATCGGCGTTCCAATTCATCCAGAGTCGGCCAATCCGCTGCCAGCAATTTCAGCGAATCTTCAGGTTGCAAAGCGATGTTTGCGGCAATAGTTAATCGAGCAATATGCGGCGGCAAACAATCCGGCGTAACAATTCCGTTGACGCACAACGCAGCGGCTCTTTTCAGCGCATTTTCGAGTTCGCGCACGTTGCCCGGAAAAACATGGCTTCGCAATGCCTGCAAGGCTTCTTCGGTCAGCAACAGCGGCTGATTGTCCGAACTGTTGCGGCGGAGAAAATGCTGCGCCAATAATTCAATATCGTCCACGCGCTGGCGCAATGGCGGCAATTCAATCGTCAACACGCTCAGCCGATAAAAAAGATCGGCGCGAAAACCACCGCTTTCCGCCAGTTCGCGCAACGGAGCATTGCTGGCTCCGATGATTCGCACATTGACGCGATGTGTTTGCGTCGAACCAACTCTGCGAACTTCGCCCGATTGCAGCACGCGCAACAAACTGGCCTGGAACGCCTGGCTGGTCGAAGCCAGTTCATCCAGAAACAAAGTGCCGCCGTTTGCCGCTTCAAACAAACCGGCGTGGTCGGCGTTCGCTCCGGTAAACGAACCTTTGGCGTGGCCGAACAGTTCCGATTCGAGCAGCGTGTCGGTCAAACCGGAACAATTGACGGCGATGAAGGGTTTTACTTTTCGTTCGCTGAAATCGTGAATCGCGCGGGCAGTCAATTCTTTTCCGGTTCCAGATTCGCCGGTAATCAACACCGTCGCGTCGCTGCGAGCGGCGTGCGCGATCAGTTTGTAAACAGTCATCATGGCCGGGCTGCGCCCGATCAAACCGGAACTGGAAAAATCAGCAGCGGAAGAGTTGGTTGTCAGATCGTGTTTTCGCCGACTGGCTACCAAATGAGTTTTCAGCAGTGTGGTCAGCGCGGCAATGTCGAATGGCTTGGCGATGACATCGCTGGCGCCTTCGGCCAGGGCTTGGACGGTCACGTCCAGTTCTCCCTGGGCGGTCATCAAAATCACGGGCAGTGCAGGACGCAAAACACGCAGTTCGCGCACGACGGACAGCCCGTCGCCGTCAGGCATGTAAATATCGCTGATAACCGCGTCGAACGATTGCGCTGTGGCCGCCGCAATCGCTTCGCGTCCGCTTTTGGCCAGACTGACGCGAAATCCGTTCAGCGACAACGCCGTTTCCAAAGTGGTGCGAATCAGACGGTCATCATCGGCCACTAAAATGTTTGGCTGGGAATTCAACGATATTGCCATGGTGTTTTCTGCGCTTGAATTCGATGGGCAATCTCAAGGTAAAGACCGACCCAGAACCAGGCTCACTTTCCACCATGACGCGACCGTCATGCAACTCCGCAATTTCGCGCACCAGCGCCAGTCCTAATCCTGTGCCCGGAGCATCGGCGTCTTCGACGCGAGGCACACGATAAAACTTCTCGAAAATGCGTGACAGCAGTGCCGGTGGAATTCCATATCCGCGGTCGGCGACGGAAATAAACAGCGATTTGTCGTCGGTGTCGGCTGAAATGACGACTTCGGTATTTGCGGGACTGTATTTGATCGCATTGGCCACCAGATTGGTCAATGCGCGAGACAGCAAATCTTCATCAACAAAAATCATCGGCAGGTCTTCGGCCAGACGCCGGGTCAATTTGATGCCGCGCTGAGCCGCCACCGGGTCGAGCAGCAACAGGGTCTGTTCAACCAGCGCCGCCGGTTGAACCGTGTTTGGCATCAACGGTCGCGCGCCGGATTCCAGCCGCGACAAATCCAGATACTCATCAATCATGCGGGACAACCGTTCGGCGGCTTCATTGATTGTCTGGTGCATTTCGCGGCGACGTTCGCCGGTGGTGTCGAACTGCAACAAGATTTCGCTCATGCCTTTGATGGCGGTCAGCGGAGTTCGCATTTCATGCGTGACCAACGCCAGCACGTCGTTTTTCATTTGCAGCAATTCGCGCTCTTTGGTGATGTCGTACAACGTGGTCACAATGCCCAGCGGCAAATTGCCGTCGGCGGCAAAAACGGCATTCATTCGCAGAGTGTAGGTTCGCGGCTGGATTTCGCCGATGACGATTTCGCGTTCGACGGATTGTCGGTCGTTTAACAAACGCGACAGGGTTTGGTCGGCCAAACCGGACGCAACCATTTCATCGGCGGCTGGCGACCCGAATTCGACGGCTTTCAAACAGGCAAACAAGTTTTGCCCGATAACGCCCTGCCCTGTCATTCGTAAAATCTGCGAAGCTCGCGGATTGGCAAACACGATGCGACCATTGGTGTCGGCAATCAACAAACTGTCTTCAATCGAACGCAGCGCGCTGTCCACAAACTGCGAACGCGCCATCAATTGCCGCTGCAATTTTTCCAGCGCACGCATTTTCCGGCTGGTTCCGCTCAGCCAAAATTGTTTGGTGGAATCGGTCGCAGCTTCATCGCCGAAGTCCATCGCCGTCGGAGAAAGTTTCCCGCTTTCCTGAATCAGTTCGGCAAAACGTTCGTTCAGATTCGTGCTCAGCGACATCGCGCGGCGAAACAGCGTCAACGGAATCGCCACAACCGCCGAGACGATTGCCGGAACCAGCGGCGGCAGCACCAATCCATAAGCGAACATCGCAAACGCGACCAGCAAAATCCCCACCAACAAAATGCCGACGAACAACAGATACGGCATCATCGAAAGGTTTTCGCGCGGAGCCGAAATCCAAAACACGATTGCGGCGGCAATCAGCGCGGCAACCAGCGCCGCCAGCCAGCCGGGAGTTTCCACATAAAATCGTTCGCGCAAAATCGTCGTCACGGCATTGGCCAGCACTTCGACACCCGGCATCATCTGGCCGTTCTGAGCGCCATCCTTGCTTTCGTAACGCGAAAACGGCGACGCTACACGGTCGCCCATCGCAGAGGCGGTCGCTCCGACAAGCACGTATTTGCCGCGTAAATCGTCCGCCGTGACGCGGCCATCCATCAGATCGGCCAAACTGAACGTACGCGCGGCGAATGTTCCCGCCGGGCCGACGAAATCAATCGGCATTCGATTGGCGCGAACCGTTTCAAATTGCGTGCTGTTGGGTTGTGTAGTGACAAAAACGGATTGTGAATCCGTCACCACGGGAATGGTGCGAGCGGCGATTCGGACTGCGCCGGGAACTTCATGAATTTCCTCCGGCCTGGCTCCATCGGCCACGCGAACGAGTTCTGCCGCCAACGACCAATAAGTGTGTCCACCATCGTCGGCTTCGCGCAAAAGCAGCGCGCGAGCAACACCGTCGTTGTCCGTGGCGACATTGCCATGACCTACTGCTGCGGCAGCTTGTTCAATGTCCGGCAGCGGGCGAAGCCATTCGGCGCGGTTTGCGCCAATGCTGACCAGTTGAGCGGCGACGACGACTTTGCCGGAATTTTTGATTGCCTGCGCCAATGCGACATCGTCGTTTTCGTTGGTGGCTTCGCTGTACAGAACGCTCAAACCGATGACTTTCGGATTCGCCGCTGAGATTTTCTCCAACGCCTGAGCCGTCAACGCGCGCGACCACGGAAAGCGTCCGAATCGCGCAATGCTGGCATCGTCAATCGCCAGAATGACAATTTGATCCGGCGGCGGCATCGTTCCGCGCATACGCATCAACACATCCTGCAAGTAACGGCTCAATCCAGGCGCACGCCAATCCACGACCACGGCGATAAACGTCGAAACCAGAATGATCGCCAGCAGCCATTTGAGCGAACGGCCAAGTTGTGGAATCAAACTTTTCATTAGCCCGAAGTTACAGCACGAAAAGGCGCCGTCCGGTCGCTTCGCGGAACACAAAATCCCTTATAACGATTTTCAGGTGAGTGCGACTTCTTGACTTGGTGGGACAGGTTCTTAACCTTGTCATTACCCACATTTTTCGCATTTAGCGATTTTTGCCTTTTGCCCTGAAAGGGCTGTGGATATTAGCCGATGGTGAAGGCTTTGCGGAACCACCGGAACGGCGCGAGATTTAGTTTCCAGCCCTGAAAGGGCGACAG
>JANRKX010000085.1:0-107751 GCA_033763255.1 Acidobacteriota bacterium
ACGGCAAGACCTCAATGCAAATTGTCTGCGCCGCGATGCGAAAATTGCTGCATCAGGCCTTCGGCGTCTTGAAAAATAATTGCTCGTTTAACCCGGATCTCGTTTTTGCGGGTTGACTTTCGAGACAGTATCTAAACTCAATCGCCGCTAACGCGGCGGAAAGGTTGAGCAGTTACGACAAAAAAGCTTCACCACAGAAGGCACAAAACGCACAAAAAACTGGCCATTCGTTTTTGTGATTTATGTGCTTTTTATGGTTGGCTTTTTTCTGATTGAACTATAAATCGAATGACGGCCTGTATACGTTACGCCGCAAAGTTCTGTCAAAGATTTCAATTCTGTTTGCGAAAGGAAATTTATGAAAAAGCCCACCTTCATTTTTCGAGCCGCGTTGTTGTTGCTGCTCGTCCTGTTAAACCTGACTGCGCTAGCCGACACTTATCCACGGCAACCTAGCGTGGATGCGTTGCATTACGCCTTTCGGCTGACGCTCGGCGATGACAACGACGAAATCATTGGCGAAGCCACGATTGATCTTCGCTTTACTCAAGACAACATCAACGAAGTCGCATTCGATCTGGCTTCAGCGGCCAACGGCAAAGGCATGACCGTTTCCGAAGTGACTTCGGGCGGCGCGCCGCTTTCGTTCAAGCACCAAGCCGACCGATTGACCATAGCGCTTGCCGCTCCATCAAAAGCCAATGCGCGCCAACAATTCATCGTGCGTTATCGCGGAGTCCCCGCCAACGGATTGCGTATGCTGAAAAACAAATTCGGCGAACGAGTTTTCTTCAGCGAAAACTGGCCGAACAACGCGCGGCAGTGGTTGCCAATGATTGACCATCCTTACGACAAAGCGACCAGCGAATTCATCATCACTGCGCCGGTCAAATATCAGGTTGTAGCCAACGGTTTGCTTCAGGAAGAAACAGACCTAGGTGATGGACGCCGCTTGACGCACTGGAAACAGAGCGTACCGATTGCTTCGTGGTTGAACGCCATCGGCATCGCGCAGTTTTCCGTTCATCACGACGGATTGGTCAGGGGCGTTCCGCATCAAACCTGGGTTTATCGCCAGGAGCGCGAGATCGGCCCGAAGTGGTTTGAAACTAAATCCCGCCAGGCGATGGAATTTTTCAGCGACCGCATCGGCCCGTACTCTTACGAAAAACTGGCCAACGTCGAAGCCGCTGGTTTCGGCGGAGGAACCGAACACGCCAGCGCCATTTTTTATGGAGAGAAATCCATCCTCGAACGTCCTGACACCGGTTTGATCGCTCACGAAATTGCTCATCAATGGTTCGGCAATTCCATCACCGAAAAAGACTGGGACGACGTTTGGCTGAGCGAAGGTTTCGCCACGTATTTCACCTTGCTGGTCAGCGAACATTACGAAGGCCGCGACGCCTTTGTCGCCGGATTGCAGCGTAGCCGCGAAACGGTTTTCACGTTGGAAAAACAAATGCCCGGCGCGGCTGTGTTGCACAACAATCTGTCGGACATGAAAAAAGTGCTCAACCGTCTGATCTATCAAAAAGGCGGCTGGACGTTGCACATGCTGCGCGGGCAAATTGGCACGGAAAAGTTTTGGGCTGGCATTCGGGATTATTACGGGCGGTATCGCAACGGTAGCGCGACGACTGAAGACTTCCGCCGCGTGATGGAAGAGCATTCTGGAAAAGATTTGTCCGGCTTTTTTCAGCAATGGCTGGCGCGCGCTGGTTCGCCCGTTGTCGAAGGCGGTTGGAGTTACCACGCCGCAACGAAAAAAATCATCATCGAACTTTCGCAAACCCAACCCGGCGAAGCTTACCGGCTGCCGCTGGAACTCGGCGTGACGGTTGATGGCGCGCCGCAAACTCGAATCGAAAAAATCGAACTGACGCAAAAACAACAAAGATTTGAAATCTCTGCTGACAAAGAACCGTCTAAGATCGTGCTTGATCCCAACACCTGGACATTGATGGAATCACGCTTCACCAAACGCTAGATCGGCTGCTGTTCGGTTTACAGGAAAATAACCACGGGGATCACGGGGATAGGACAGGAAAAACTTGGAATCACGATTGTTTGTTCAATCGCTTGTTTCGATTCGTTTTCCCCGTGTGCCCCGTGCTCCCCGTGGTTGATTCCGTTCACGCATTTGAAATCCAATTTAACGATCACAACCAGAGGAACTCACCATGAAACGACTTATTGCTCTCGTTTTCGCATTGTTGCTGCCAGCCGTCTTGCTGGCTCAGACGCCGCATCATCAAACGCACTTTCCGCCAGAAGAATTCAAAGCGCGTTGGGCAAAGCTCTATTCGCAAATCGGCGACCGCGCCGTAGCCATTGTGCAAGGCGTTTCGCTGGCGCGCGGATTCAACTTCCCGCGCCAATCCAACGAGTTTTATTACTTGAGCGGCATTGAAACTCCCGGCGCGTATTTGCTGCTGGATGGGCGCACGCGCAAAACCACGCTCTTTTTGCCGCCGCGCAACGAACGCCTGGAACGCAGCGAAGGCAAAGTGCTTTCCGCCGAAGACGCCGAACTGGTGAAGCAATTGACCGGCGTGGATGCCGTTGCCAGCGTCAAAGCGATGGGCGAAGAATGGCTTGGCGAATTGATGAAAGCTCCTGCGCCAGTGATTTACACACTGTTTTCGCCAGCCGAAGGCAGCGCCGAAAGCCGCTTTGAATTGAACAACGCCAACGCAGCCATCGCCGCCGATTACTGGGATGGTCGTTTGTCGCGCGAAGCCCATTTGGTCAGTTTGCTGCGGACACGCGCGCCGCGCGCTGAAGTGAAAGACCTGACGCCGATTCTGGATGAACTCCGCAGCATCAAAAGCCCACGCGAAATTGATTTGATTCGTCGCGCGTCGCAATTGGCTGGCTTGGGAATTCTGGAAGCAATCAAAAGCACCAAAGCCGGATTGTACGAATATCAGCTTGACGCCGCCGCGCGATACATCTTTCTGGCCGGAGGCGCGCGGTTGGAAGGTTATCGTTCGATCACCGCTGCGGGAACGGCGAACATCTGGAACGGGCATTACTACCGCAACAACGCTCAGTTGAAAGACGGCGATTTGGTCTTGATGGATTTCGCGCCGGATTATGGCTATTACACCAGCGACGTGACGCGGATGTGGCCGGTCAATGGCAAGTATTCGCCCGTTCAGCGTGAGTTGCTGCAATTCGTGCTGGAATATCGCAACGCCGTTTTGAAACTGATTCGCCCAGGCGTCACCACCAAATCCATTTACGATCAGGCTCGCATAGCCATGGAGCCAGTTCTGCAACGCACGAAATTTTCCAAGCCAGTTTACGAACAAGCTGCGCGCAAGATGCTGGAAACCGGCGGTGGCACGCTTTCGCATCCTGTCGGTCTGGCGGTTCACGACGACGGCCCGTACAACCGCGATGTGCTGAAAGTCGGACACGTTTTTTCGATTGATCCGCAACTTTGGGTTCCCGAAGAAACGCTGTACATCCGTTACGAAGACGTGATCGTCATCACCGAGTCCGGCTATGAAAACTTCACAGAGTTTTTGCCGACGGAATTAAACGACCTGGAAAAGCTGGTTGGGCAAGGCGGCATCGGATTGAAGCTGCAACCAGCGCCTGACCAGGAGTTGAGGAAACGCAAATAGCCAGGTGATTTCGCTGAATCAAAGTAACTGCTCAGCCTGTTCTTCGCCGCAGAGCGGCGGCTGACATTAGCCCGGCGTTTCAACGCCGGGTAGCGTTGAAAAAGCCGCCTCGTCGCGTGAGCGACGATTGAATTCAGCCGTCGCTCACGCGACGAGGAGCAAATATCGCCTCCTACTGTGGATTGAAATCCACGGCTAAACTCAAACGCCGCTACGCGGCGAAGAGGCTGAGCAGTTACGAACCAAAAAGAGGTTTGAAAATATGCGTGACAAAACCAGAGCATCGCTCACCGCCGCCGTTTCTGTAATCTGCTTACTCGTTTGCTCTCAAACCACTGCCCAACAAAACTCCGCGCCGATCAAAGCGCCGGTCATCACCGTTCCGCCCGGTTCGGCCAAGATCGAACAAACTTCGCCGGGAGCTTTGCCCGCTGCCGAATTGGCCGTCAGCTTTGACGGACTTGGCGCAGGGTTCACAGGACCGCAAGGCACAGCGACGCTGCGAAATCCTTCCGACAACAGCCTGGCTGTCGGGCCGCGCCACGTCATGCAAACCGTCAACACGCGGATGGCGATTTTCGACAAAACTGGCAAGCCGCTGTATGGCCCCGTGCCGAACAACACCGTCTTCAAAGGTTTCGGCGGTGCGTGCGAGGCGATCAACAACGGAGACACAGTCGTTCGGTACGATCAATTGGCGGATCGTTGGTTGATCGTCATGCCTACGTTTCGCAGAGGGGAGCCTCGCCCCGATCAACCCGAACCTCCGCGAGCAGGCGAACCCGCCAAGTTCAGCGTCCCCGGCCAAGCCAATCAACCCGGAGCCGCCGCCAAACTTTTCGTTCCTCCGGTTGACCAAAACCAACCGCCTCAACCCCGTGGACAAAGTGGCCAGCGTCCGCCCGAAACCAAAGGCGTGTATTCGATGTGTTATGCCGTCAGCGCGAGCGGCGATCCGATGGGCGAGTATTACCGCTACGAATTTTTGCGCCCGCTTTTCCCTGATTACCCTCGCCCGGCGATTTGGCCGGATGGGTATTACATCCCCACCAGCACCGGCGACGAAGTCATTCAAAAACACGCCTGCGTAGCCGAACGCGACAAAATGTTGCGCGGCCAGCCTGCGCGCGAACAGTGCGTCATCATTGACGGAGTGAACTTTCTGAACAACGCGGACATTGACGGCAAACAGCTTCCTCCGCCGGGAGCGCCGAACATCATGATGGCCGCCGGAGGCACGCAACTGAAAAACGTCTTTGAAGACGATGGCATCTTTGTTTGGAAGTTCAAAGTGGATTGGCAAAACCCTGCGAAGACCAAGCTCAGTGCGCCGGAAAAAATCGCCGTCGCGCCTTATCGGTATTTGTGCGATGGGCAGTTGACGAACTGCGTGCCTCAACCCGGAGTGCAAACTCGGCTCGATTCGCAAGGCGACAAGATCATGGCTCGGTTGGTGTATCGGCGCATAGGCAACCGCGACGCTGGTCGCCGTGCATTCGGTCAACACTTCGGCGGGCGCAGGCGGAGTCCGCTGGTATGAATTCCGCGTCGGCAAAGACCGCAGCGTGAAGCTGCATCAACAGGGAACGTATGCGCCCGATGGTTTTTATCGCTGGATGGCCAGCCCCGCGATGGATCGTTTCGGCAACATCGGCATCGGCTATTCGTTCGGAGGCTTGCCGAACTTCGCCGGGCAACGCTTCGCCGGTCGCCGAGCAAACGATCCGCTGGGCAAACTCAGCTTGCGCGAAACCGTTCTGGCCAATGGCGAAGCGGCTCAGAACGTCATGCGTTGGCAGGATTACACTCAGACGGCGATTGACCCCAGCGACGATTGCACCGTCTGGTACGTCGGCGATTACGTCAAATCAGGCCAGACGAATTACTCCACGCGCATCGGCGCATTTCGGATGCCGGGCTGCAAAGCAAGCAAGTAGAATCGTCAGCGCGTTCGTAGTTCCGCCTTCAGGCGGCAGCAGCTCGGAACGAGCGGTAGGGCTGCTTCGCAGCCGCAGCCGCCTGAAGGCGGAGCTACGAACGCGAATGCGAACGCCATTTCGTGACTGATCTCAATTGCTTTGATTTGGTAAGATTCGCCGCGCCGCGCTTGTGGTATAAACCGCGCGTCCATTGCCGCTAAGGCCAATCACAAAATCAACAATGCAGAGGTGACCCGATTGCCAAAACCCAATGACATCATCGGCCCATATAAACTTATCAACAGGCTCGGCAAAGGTTCGTTTGGCGAAGTCTGGCTGGCGCAACCTGAAAACGAAAAAGCTCTGCCCGTAGCGGTAAAGTTGCCTAACGATCCCGATCTGGATTTCGACGCCTTGTTGCAGGAAACCGCAGTTTGGGCGCGAGCCGGTCAGCATCCAAACGTAGTCGAATTCATCGCCGCGCGCGTGTTCGATCATCAGGCCGTCATCGTCAGCGAATACGTGCCGGACGGTTCACTGGAACAATGGTTGAAGCGAAATGGCGGGCGCGCGCCTTCGATTGAATCGGCGATTGAAATGGCGCGCGGCATTTTGGATGGATTGGAACACCTGCACTCGAAAAACATCATTCACCGAGACATCAAACCAGCCAACATCCTGATGCACGGAACCACGCCGCGTCTGGCGGATTTCGGCCATTCGCGCGTGCTGGCTTCGACCATGCACAGCAGCATTGTGGCGGGGACTCCGGCGTACATGGCTCCCGAAGCGTTTGACGCTGTGCGAGACAAACAGACTGACCTGTGGTCTGTCGGAGTCTTGCTGTACCAATTGCTGAGCGGGCGGTTGCCTTTTCCGCAACGGGATGCGGCTTCGCTGATGAAAGCGATTTTGATGACAGACCCGCTGCCGTTGCCAGCGGAGTTGCCCGCTTGGTTGCGGCAAGCGGTCGAAGCGGCAATGGCAAAAGAAACGGCGGGGCGGTTTCAATCGGCGGCGCAGATGCGCGCGGCTTTGGTTAGGCTAGCCGCTCAACCGATTCGAGAAACCCGGAAAGTTGAAGAACCTGCCAAACGATCGGACGTGCAGCCTGAGCCGATTGTTCAACCGCCCAAACGACCGGAACTGGAAGTTGAGCCACCTACTCTTGAACGTGGCAAGGTGATGATTGATGTTTCTCCGCTCATCGGGATGCCAGGGGGGCGTGTGAAACCAGTGGGTTTGCGCCCAGCGGTTAAGTGGGGAGTGGGATTAGCCGCAATCGTTCTTGCTGTGGTGACATATGTGGCAACGAAAACGGATACGCCGGTTTCGCCGAACTCCTTTGAGTCATCGGGTAATACGCAACCGCCAGCAAATTCTGGCGGTGAGTTCACGGAAAACCTGAACGGCGTCAATTTGGTTATGAAGCGATTGCCCGGCGGCGAGTTTCTGATGGGTTCGCCTGATGGTGAATCTGGGCGTGATGGCGACGAAGGGCCGCAGCATCGCGTTACTGTGCCGAGCTTCTACATTGGCAAAACTGAAGTGACTCAGGCGCAGTGGCGCAAAGTAGCGGAGCTACCAAAGGTATTTATGGATTTGAGCCACGATCCATCTCATTTCAAAGGCGATGATTTGCCGGTCGAGTTAGTTTCGTATTGGGAGGCGCGAGAGTTCTGCACGCGCTTGTCGCGCCTGGTTGGGAGGACTTACCGGCTGCCGAGCGAAGCTGAATGGGAGTATGCTTGTCGCGCAGGAACGACCGGAGCGTATGCTGGTAACCTTGACGCGATGACTTGGTATTTTGGCACTGCAGGCGCCAAGACACATCCAGTCGGACAGAAGCAGCCGAATCGTTTTGGCTTGTACGATATGTATGGAAATGTCTGGGAATGGTGCGAAGATGTCTGGCACGATAGCTATGGTGGGCAGCATGGCGATCCACCTGCCGATGGCAACGCGTGGTTGACCGGTGGTGAACAGCAATACCGAGTGCTGCGTGGCGGCACGTGGGGTAGCATAGATAGGGGCCTTCGTTCCGCCGCCCGTCTCAGGAATGGGCTTGGCAGCCGCAGTATCTTTGTCGGTGTTCGTGTTGCGTTGTCTGCGAGCACTCTTCACGTTCCGAATTCCGGCAAGTGATTGCCGGGAGCGTGTAAGGAGAGTCCAGTGCGTCGTCCGGCGAAGCGGGTGACTGCTTCCAAAAATCAACGGAGCCGCGCCGCTTGGTAGCGCAAGCGAACAGTGGCGTGGCTCCACATTCTTCGACATGGAGGAAAACAATGACCATCACAATTGATTTACCCAATGACCTTTACCAACAATTGGAGCGGCGCGCTCAGGCGCAAGGCACGACTCCAGTCGAAGCCATTGCCCAGGTTTTGGAAGAGTCTGAAGCCGCGCTCAGCGCTGCTTTTTGGGAACGATTGGAAGCAAAAGGCATGGTTGCCAAACGAAAACCTGCGCCAGTTGACGCTGCCGATTCATTCCAACCGATACAAGTGCAAGGCAAACCGCTTTCAGAAGTCATCATTGAGGAGCGGCGGTAATGGCCTATTACTTTTTTGACAGCAGCGCACTGGTCAAATACTACGTTGGCGAAACTGGCACACAGTGGGTACAAGGTCTGATTGACGCTCAGTCTCAGGGCGTGTTGGCGAACGAAATTTCCATTGCCCATGTGACTGGCGCGGAAATTGTCGCTGCAATTTCTCGAAGAGCAAAAATAGGATTGACCTCTGCCAGCGATTCAGCCAAAGCCATTGGTGTTTTCAACACTCATTTTCAGACGAAATATCGTGTTCTTCTCGTCTCGCTTGAAACGGTTGAAGGAGCCATGAGTTTGGCCGAAAAACACACCTTACGAGGTTATGACGCGATTCAACTTGCTGCGGTGTTACTGCTTGAAGAGGAAATGACGATAAGTGGCATTGGCCCATTAATCCTGATTTCTGCTGATATTGAACTGAATCAAGCTGCACAGGCGGAAGGATTGTTGACTGACGATCCGAATCAGCACCCGTAAATCCCGTAACAATGATGACCAAAGACAGTGACATCCCAACACCTCAAGCCGTCATCCCGTGTTCCGATCTGACCGAAGCCATAGAGTTTTTCACCGAGCGGCTGGGCTTTCGATTGGACATGATTGTTCCGGCGGATGCTCCGCGCGCGGCGGTGGTGGCAGGGCACGGGATTCGTTTGCGGTTGGAATCGAATCAACCGAATGAAACGACGCCTCCTGAAACTGAAAGATTCATCGTCAGTCGAATGAACTCTGATGCCTGGCACGTTGGCCGAGCCGGGATGCAGTACCGCGATTTGATTCCAAGTCGGCTGGGCGGACGTTTCATCGCTTCGCACATTCGCATTCCCGATGGCGGAGAAGTCCCGGACTACGTTCACTTCCACAAAGTCCGTTTCCAGATGATTTATTGCAAAGCCGGTTGGGTGCGCGTGGTTTACGAAGACCAAGGCGAACCCTTCGTGTTAAGCGCGGGCGATTGTGTGCTGCAAGCGCCGGAAATTCGCCATCGAGTGCTGGAATCTTCGGCAGGATTGGAAGTCATCGAAATCGGCAGCCCGGCGATTCACGAAACTTACGTTGAGCACAAATTGCAGCTTCCAACCGGGCAGATGTTGCCAGAGCGATTGTTTGGTGGACAGCGATTCGTTCGCCATATCGCCAGCGAAGCTGAATGGATGGCTTCGCCGATTGCCGGTTGCGAGATGCGCGATACGGGAATCGCTGCGGCGACGAACGGATTGGCTTCGGCGCTAGTGCATAGGCTGGCGGCGCAGGCTTCAGCCAGCAGGCATCAACACGACGGAGAATTTCTGTTTCTGTTTGTGTTGAATGGGGCGCTGGATTTTGAGAGCCAAACGGAAGGCTGTCAGCAATTGGCTTCTGGCGATTGTTTTGTGATTCCGGCTGGGATGGAGTTCACCTTGCAAGCAAGCGAAAAGCTTGAATTGCTGGAAGTGAGTTTGCCTGCCGACTTGAGCCGTGGTTCGGAACCGAGAGCGGTAGCGACCGGGTTGGCCTGAAATGGCGCGATTTGAAAGAACCCAGTCGCTACCGCTCCTGGTTCCGTACCTTCAGCAAAGAGGACGGACACAAAGATTCCAGCGAACACTCAGCGCAATTCGGTTTGCGAGCCTTGCAAACGCGGCGACCGTGCCAGATCAGCCGGTGCGAAAAATCAATCCATTCTTTTTTCGGCAGCAACTCGATCAAATCCTGTTCGATCTTTTCGGCGTCTTTGTTTTTCGTCAGTCCGAGTAATTGAGTAATCCGCGAAACGTGAGTGTCTACAACAACTCCGGTCGGAATGCCGAAAGCTGTACCAAGAACCACGTTGGCGGTTTTGCGACCGACTCCGGCAAGTTGCGTCAGTTCTTCCAGCGTGCGCGGCAATTCGCCGTTGTGTTTTTCCAACAGCAACCGGGCCGTAGTTTGAATGGACTTGGCTTTGTTGCGAAAGAAATTGATCGAGTTGATGTCTTTCTCAAGCTCTGCCGGATCGGCGTTGGCGTAATCGCGGACGGTGGGATATTTGCGAAAAAGCGTTGAAGTGACGAGGTTGACTCGTTCGTCTGTGCATTGCGCCGACAAAATCGTGGCGAACAGTAACTCAACCGGACTGGAATGATTCAGCGCACAGGTCGCATCGGGATAAGTTTTCTTCAGCGCGCGAATGATTTGTTGCGCGCGAACTTTGAGTTGCTCTTTGGTTTCTTTCATTGTGTCAGTTGTCGGTGTGTTTTTCTGGCGAATTGATCTTTTGGCAGTCCATTGGTGTGACCAAACTCACACAATGACCACGTGACTGCCGACGGTTTATCTCAAAAATGAGACCATTCCCATTGAGAGAAGATTAATTACAAAGTAGCAGCATGTTTTATTAACGCTGAGTATAATGCTCTCACTTCAAGTGCAGAACAATAAACAAAATAGATTGCATTGAACACGGCCACTAAACATTGTCGGTCAATTTGATCGGCAGAATTGTATGAGTGCTGGCCTCGCTCAGTTGATACCACAGAGATTTTGGTAAGGAGATTTAGCAATGAGATTATCGGAAAAATCGCTCACCGGTTGCGGAGTTGCAATGAGTCTTTTGTTGCTTTCCGCCTCTGCTTTTGCTCAAAACAATCAGCAGAAACCTTCCGCCAAACCAGCCGTCGCCGTCAAATCACAACCTCTCGATGAAAAAGAAAACCCGGAAATGATCGGCAAGCGGAACATCAACAAACACCAGATCAATTTTTATTCAATAGACAAAGAAGTCGGCATCGGACGCCAGTTTGCTCAGGAAGTGGATCGTTCCGCCAAGCTGGTTGAAGACCCGATCGTCGTCGAATACATCAACAAGGTCGGCCAGAATCTGGTGCTTCATTCCGACGCCAAAGTTCCATTCACAATCAAAGTGGTTGACGCCGACGAAGTAAACGCCTTTGCGTTGCCGGGCGGATTCTTTTATGTGAACAAAGGGCTGATTCTGGCTGCGGACAACGAGGCCGAACTGGCCGGGCCGATGGCTCATGAAATCGCGCACGTTGCCGCTCGGCACGGAGTCGAACAAGCCTCGAAAGGCGAAATCGTCAATTGGAGCACCTTGCCGCTGATTTTTGTCGGTGGTTGGGGCGGTTTCGGCGCGCGTCAGGCTGCCAGCATTTTCATCCCGGTGGGCTTTTTGAAATTTTCGCGCAATGCCGAATACGAAGCCGATATGCTGGGCGTGCAATATCTGTGGGCAACAGGTTACGACCCGCACGCGATGGCTACCTTCTTTGAAAAGCTGCAAGCTCAGGAAAAGAAAAAGCCCGGCACAATCAACAAAATCTTCAGCACTCATCCGGTCGTTGGCGAACGAATTGACAAGGTGAATGCCTTGATCGCGCGGTTCCCAGAACGTAGCGAATACACGATCAATACATCGGAATTCCAGCAAGTAAAAAATCGGCTGATTTCGATCACCAACGCCCGTTCGACCGGCGGTCGCATCGGCGGAGCTTCCGAAGCGGACAGCAAACGCCCGACGCTGAAACGCCGTCAGCCCGGAGCGCCCGGTGAAAATGGCGACGCCAGTTCAACCGGCACGGAATCCACTGAACAAAAAGAGCGTCCGACGCTTCGCAAACAAGGCGAAAAACCGCCGGGCAACTAATTGCAATTTGCAATTCACAACCCAAAACAACTCAAGCCTCAGTTTGAACCAACAAACTGAGGCTTGAGTTGTTTTAGAGCAATTGTTGACTGACTTCAGTTCCCTGCCAATCGTTTATCAATTTCCGCGCGAAGCACTTCTGCCGTCATCGTTTCAGAATCCAGTAATTGTCCGTTGATAAACAAAGTCGGAGTCCCGGTGACTCCAAGAGCCTCGCCGCGCTGAACGTCCGAAGCAACAGCCGCTTTCACCTGCAAGCTGTCGAAATCCCGCTCGAACTGTTCAACGTCCAGTTTCAGTTGCTGTGCGAAGTTTTTCAAAATCGGCTTCATATCCGAAACGTCTTTCCACAACTCCTGGCTTTCATACAGCAAGTTATGCATTTCCCAGAACTTGCCTTGCTGTTTTGCGGCCATTGCTGCTTGCGAAGCAGCCATTGCGTGTTGGTGAATCCTGGTCAGCGGGAAGTTATAAAAATCCAGCCGCACCTGACTGCCATATTTTTCTTTGATCTTTTTCAATTCGGGATGCAGAGCGCCACACGGCGGGCATTGGTAATCGCCGAATTCTGACAACACCACCAGTTTGGCGGCTTGACCGCCAGCTTCAGGCTGTGGCGTTGGCATGGAAGTTTTGGTTTGAGGTTTTGATGTGCTGAACATCCAGTAACCGGCGACGATGGCCAGCCCGAAAACGACCCCGATGATGATAAACGGTAGATTGCGTTTCATTCAGATTTCGATCCTTTGGAATGTTTGTAAAAGCAGTAAGACAGAAAAACTCATTTGCCGTCGGCGGCAGCCACTTTGTTCTTTTCGATCTTGTTCCAGTCGGGCGGTTCGACTCCCAACAGGTGATGAACGAAGAAATCATATCGCCGTTTGTCGCCGTATGCTCCGCCAGAAGTATGCCCGGCTCCGGGCAGCATCAAAAAGTCAAAACTCTTGTCGGCTTTGATCAGCGCGTTGACGACCTGCATGGTCGAAGCCGGATCAACGTTGGTGTCCAATTCGCCCAGAATCAGCAACAGCTTGCCTTGCAATCGGTGAGCGTTGTCAACGTTGGATGCTGCGACATATTCCGGCCCCAGCGGCCAGCCCATCCATTGTTCGTTCCACCAAATTTTGTCCATTCGATTGTCGTGGCAGCCGCAGGATGAGACGCAGACTTTGTAAAATTCCGGGTGAAAGAGCAAGCCGCCCAATGAGCTTTGGCCGCCAGCCGAAGTGCCGAAAATTCCTACGCGCGTGATGTCGTAATAACGATACTTCGCCGCAACGGCTTGATGCCACAAGATGCGATCCGGGAATCCTGCATCGCCAAGATTTTTCCACGCGACATCGTGAAAGGCTTTGGAGCGATTGGATGTCCCCATTCCGTCAATCTGCACGACGATGAAACCAAGTTCGGCCATCGCCTGCATAGAGTTGTACGCGCCAAACGATTTCGGCACGAATGAACTGTGCGGCCCGGCGTAGATGTTTTCGATGACCGGATATTTTTTCAGCGGATCGAAATTCGATGGACGATAGATCACTCCCCAAATTTCCGTTTTGCCATCGCGCCCCAACGCTGTGAAAACTTCCGGCGCACGCCAACCGGTTTTGACCAGTTCCTGAATGTCGCCGCGTTCGAATTCTGCCAATAGCTTCTTGTCCGCCGAGCTTCGCAGCTCGGCAATGGTCGGCAAATCCACGCGCGACCACGAATCCACGTAAAACTTCATATCCGAAGAAAACGTCACCGAATGATTGGCGTCAGCTTCGGTCAAAGCGGTCAAGCCGCTGCCGTCGAAATTGATCCGATAGTAATGAACAAAATACGGGTCTTTGCCGGAATACATTCCGCTGGCTTGAAACCAGATTTGGCGTTTTTCTTCGTCAACTTTTTCGACGCCACGAACCACCCACTGGCCTTTGGTGATCTGGTTTTTCACTTGGCCGGTTGCACCGTCCATCAAGTAAAGATGATTCCAGCCGTCGCGTTCGGACATCCAGACGATTTCTTTGCCGTCGGTCAGATCAAAGCGATATTTCTTGCTGGAATAAGTGAAGAAGGTTTTCGGTTCTTCGCTGATGACCGAACGCGCTTTTCCGCTGGCGGCGTCAACTTCGACGATGCGATAAACCTGATGCCCCCGCTGATTGTATTCAAACGTGAAGGCGCGATTGTCTTTGCGCCATTCGATTCGCGTCAGGTTGTACGGATTCGGAAACAGCGCGTTGTCCACAACCATCTGTTTTTTGGTTTCGACGTGAAACAACACAGGCTGCGGCTGATCCAGCACGTCGCCCGGTTTGTCGTAATCCATCGAATGATATTTCGGCTGCACTTGATCGGCTGGCGAAGATTCCACGTACTGAATCTTTCGGTGATAGCCCGGACGCACACGATAGACAGCGACCATTTTGGAATCGGGCGACCACACCAGCGAAGCCAGCGCGTAATAATTCCCTTCAGACCCGTCGAAGCTCAGCGCCGTGCCTTCGCATTTACCTTTTGGACGAATCCAGACGTTGAAATTGCTGATCCAGGCCTCCCACTTTCCATTGGGCGACACCTTCGCATCGGTTCGCGGAAAGTTGTAGCGCGGTCCTGGCAAACCTGTGCTGAAGGTAATTCCGCCGCGTCGTTCTTCTGGCGGCAATTTTTTGACGGAATAATCTGCCAGATCGCATCGCCATCGGGCATCTCCAACGCTGAACTCAATGCTTTTTTCGTCGTTCACAAAAGTGATTTGCTGAAACGGCAATTTCAGCGCGGAGTGTTTTTCGCCGGTCGCGGTCGAAAGCGCCGCCGCCAGCCGTTCGTGATCGAAAGCCGGGCGCTTGGCCAGCGTTTCCGCATCCATCAGAACAAACTCGTTACCGCCCAGAACAGTTTTTCGATACCAGAACCGGCTGGTTTTTCCGATCCAGTTAGCGCGTTCCGGCAGGTTGACCGTCTTGTCCTGCAACTTAAGCCGTAATCCGAAAGCACGTTGGTAATCGGCCAACGTGCCTTGCGACCAGGCTACTGCGCTCAACAATGACAACAGCAAAACCAAGACTGAAATCCGAAACAGTTCCCGGCACTTCATGGTGAATCCTCCATTGATTGTTTCAACTGACAACCTGAAAAGCATTGAGAATTTGGTGTGAAAAATTCGCGGCTCAAGATGCAATGGGTTTCGCCAGGAATCAAGCCAAACGACGACCGAGCCAACATCTTGACAGCCCGAAGCTCGCTGTTTACTTTTGCGCCCGCTTGTCGCCATCGGCATCGGAATCAGCGACAAGTGAACGAGGCGAATTTGCAACCGCAAATCGAAAACGACTCGATTCTGCACGCGCGTGGCGCGCGAGTTGGTGTCCCGCTCGCAAGAGCTTTTCTTGATCTCCAAATTGGGCCGTTGGGCAGCAGTCTCACCATGAAGTTTCAGCCCCAACCTTCCGGCAGCGAGTCAGCCTCTCAATCCCTGATAAGTTTCAGCACTTCATTTTTGAAATTCTTTTCGCTGTTACGGTAACGGCGTAGCTGCATCCATTGGACTGGCTGTGGCATTGGTGAGGTTCAGGAATCGGTATGATTTTTTCTTTCCGCACGTTTCGTTTTCAATCTTCCGGCATTCGTCGGCTGATGTTTTTTGCGCTGGCAATTTCCGGCGTCGCGTTCGGCAAATGGCTGGTGGACGGATTGGCTCAGCACAAAGCCAAACCCGCCGCCGAACGTCGAAGCTCTGCGGCAAAGACTAAAACCAAAACTTCGCCCATCAGGAAAACTAAAAACGATCAACAACAAATCAACGCCGACGGTTCGATCACAGGATCGTTGTGGGTCGGCGAAACAGGCATTGCCGAAACTACAGCCGACATCATGGAACGCGAAGCTGCGTTGCGAGCCAATGGCATTCGCTCCATACGACAAGCGGAAAAGGACTCCGGGCGCAATGCCGAACGCGAACACGAACGCCTTGACCGTGACGGTTTGCCGCAAAATCCTGAAGCATTGCCGGGCATGTCGTGGCCGCCTCTTGAGACAGCGGGAATGAGGGACAAAGAGAAGGAGGAACAGAACCTCCATCTCTCCGTCCCCCCGTCACTCCGTCACTCTGTCTCCCCGTCCCCAAGTCGCCAGCTCGCTCCCTCGCCGACGCTTAGCTTCACAGCCGCAAACCTGGCCGAGACCAGCGCCTTTCCGCCTGACGCGATGGGAGCCGTCGGGCCGACTCAATTCTTGCTGGCGGTAAATGGACGCATTCGAGTCTTCAACAAAACGACCGGCGCAATTGGCCAGTTAGACGCTGACATTGATAGCTTTTTCAATTCGGTCAGAGCCGGAAGCATCACGACTGATCCGCGCGTTCGATACGACAGGCTTTCCGGGCGATGGTTCATTGTCCTCATCAACGCGGCGTCAACCAACAATCGCGTGTTGTTGGCGGTCAGCGATTCGGCCACGATCAACACGGCTACCACCTGGACGTTTTACCAATTCCAACACAATCAAGTTTCTCCGGCAGGCGACAACGGATGTTTTGCAGACTTTCCGACGCTGGGAATTGACGCCAACGCGCTTTACGTAGGCTTGAACCAATTTTGCAATCGAGCCTTTTCCAACACGACGGCTTTTGTCATTCGCAAATCTTCGCTGTTGAGCGGCGGACAAATCGTCGTGTCGGTTTTTCGCAATTTGGTTGATATGTCCGGCTCTTTGCTGAGAAACGGCATTTTCACGCCGCAGGGAGTGGACAACAGCGATCCGAATTCGTCCGAAGGTTATTTCATCGGAACCGACGCCAACAGTCTTGGCCGGTTGGTGCTGCGCCGAGTCACAAATCCCGGCGGAGTTCCTGTGATGTCGGCAAACATTTACCTGAACGTGCTGGCGACTTCGCAACCGATCACAGTTCGCCATCGCGGCAACATCAACGGAGTCAACGGCAGACTTGACGCAATTGACGACCGGTTGACGATGGCACAATTCCGCCAGGGGAGCATCTGGACGACGCACAACATTTCGGTCAACAACGAAGGCACGGTTGATGCTCCGCGCACACGCAATGGCATTCGCTGGTATGAAATCACGGACGTAAACACAAACAGCCCAACACTGAAACAAGCCGGAACACTGTTCACGCCAACCGCCTCCAACGCTGAAGACGAGCGCAATTACTTCATGCCGTCGCTGGCAATTTCCGGGCAAGGGCATGTGTTGCTGGGCGGAAACACCGCCGGAACCAACGAATACATCAATGCGATGATTGCTAATCGGCTGGCTGGCGATTCGCTGGGAACGTTGCAATCGCCGTTGCTGATTTCATCCAGCCCCGCGCCTTACAACCCTTCGAGCGACAGCGGCAATCAGCAAGGCCGTCGCCGTTGGGGAGATTATTCGTTCACCAGCGTTGATCCTTGCGACGACATGACTTTGTGGACGGTTCAGCAATTTGCTGATGTCGCCAATTCTTACGGTTTGCGTGTGGCGAAAATTCCCGCGCCCCCGCCTGCTATTCCAGCGGCAGCCAATCCGCCAGCAGTCGCCGCCGGGCAAAGTTCCGTCAATGTCACGATCACAGGAATTTCCGCTGAAGGCGCAGGCTTTTTCGATCCGGGCGCAGCGTTCAGTTGCCGGTTGCGCGCTCAAGTCAGCGACGGAGTCACGGTCAACAGCGTCAGTTACGTTAATCCGACAACCGTGCAGTTGAATCTTTCGACTGTTGCTGCCGGCGCCGGAATCAAAACCGTAACCATCACCAATCCGGACGGCCAATCGGCAACTGGCAACAACATTCTGACCGTTGGCAATTGCGCGTACTCGGTTGTGGCGAACAACACTGCATTTGCCGCTTCGGGCGGCGCAGGAACGATCAACGTCGAAACTTCTGCGGCTTGCGGGTGGACGGCGATCAGCAATTCCAGCTTCATCACCATAAATTCCGGCTCAGTCGCCAGCGGAGCTGGAACGGTCAATTTCACTGTCGCGCCAACCATCGGAGCGGCTCGAACAGGAACAATCACCGTTGCCGGTCAAACCGTGACGATTTCTCAGAACTTCGGAAATGGCTGTGCCTACGCGCTGACGCCTGCGACGCGAAACTTCCCTGCCAACGGTGGCTCCGGCAACTTTACGGTGACTGCCGCTTCGGAATGCGAATGGACTCCGACAATCAGCGATTCGTTCATCAAGGTGTTGTTCGTCAGCGGCACACAAGGAAACGGCTCAGTCAATTTCACAGTCGCTGCCAACGAACAGCCGATTCCGCGAACCGGAACAATTTCCATTGGCGGGCAGGCGTTCACTATCACGCAAGACGCCGCACCTTTTGAACTCTCTGTGGACGATGGAGGTTTTGAAACGGCGGCAGGCATTTCGACCGGCGGCACTTCGTTCAGGGTTAATCGGCTGACTCCGGCGTTTTACCCGGCGACGATCAACGCGGTTTCGGTTTACTTCCCTGACAATGCCAGCGTTCGCGTTGGCGATCAGTTTTCCGTAGTTGTCGCCGCCAACTCTGACGGCGACGCAAACATTGACGGCATGACGTTTCAAACGACGGCGGCTCAGGTGCAACAAGTCGGCGCGTTCAACGTCATCAACATCGCGCCGCTGACCATTTCGTCAGGCGATTTTGTCGTCGGCATTCGGCTGACGCAGGCGGAAAACGTTTTCCCTTTTGCGCTGGACACCACCAAATCGAAAACGCGGTCTTATCGTTCGCTGGACGGCGTGACGTTCGAGTTGATTGATTCGATTGGCTCGTTCGGCAATTACGGCATTCGCGCGCGATTGGTGCGACCTGCCAAGTTGCTGATCGCCACCGGAGCTTCGCTGGTGACTGAAAGCTGCGCGCCCGCGAATAAAGTCATTGACCCCGGCGAAACGGTGACGGTCAGTTTGTCGCTTGGCAACAATGGTTCCAGCTCAATAACCAATCTGACAGCGACTTTGTTGTCCGCTGGCAATATCACCATCGGCGATCAAATCCGCACTTATGGCGCAATGACTCCTGGTTCGGCAGCCGTCACGCGGCAATTCACATTCACAGCCAGCGGCGCTTGCGGTGGAACTTTGCCAGTCATTTTGGGATTGAAAGACGGCAACGAAGATTTGGGCGTCGTCACGTTCAATTTCACGATGGGCGCACTTGGCACAACCGCGCGAACATTCAGCTACGCGGGTGAAGCGACCAAAATTCCCGACGGAGATTCGCGCGGCGTCAGTTTGCCAATTGTCGTCAGCGGGTTTGGCAGTGCTCTGGCCGACTTGAATTTCCGAATTGACGGCACGGAATGTTCCACCAATCTGGCTGCCACAGGCGTGGGTGTGGATCACAGTTGGGTAGGCGATCTGGTCTTTCGGCTGACTTCACCTGCGGGAACGACCGTAACTATCATCAGTCGTCCGGGTGGCAGCGGAAACAGCGGCAAAAACTTTTGCCAGACTTTGCTGGATGACGACGCGGCAGACGCGATGTCCATCGGTTCGATTGCTTCCAACGGCCCGACTCCGCAAGGCCCGCCGTACACCGGAACCTTCAAACCGTCGAATGCGCTTTCGGCTTTTGACGGAGAAAATCCGAACGGAACATGGTTGCTGACGGTTGTGGACGCTTTTGCCGGAGACAGCGGCAGCGTGCGCGCGTTTTCGTTGCAATTGACCGGTTTCGCCTGTTGCCAGACCAACTGCCTGGACGTGAGCGGCCTGAGCGCCAGCAGTGGATTTGCCGGCAATCAAATCACGATTTCTGGCACCGGATTCAGCGGCGTGACTTCGGTGAAATTCGGCGACGTGGCCGCGCAGTTCACGATCAACAACAACAATTCGATCACGGCAACCGTCCCCGCCGGAGCGCGCACTGCTCCGATTGTGCTCGGCAAACCGGGTTGCGTAGATGCGCAAACACTGACCTTCACGGCCTTTCCCAGCATTGCGCTGACGCCTGCCGCGTTGTCGGTTTCAATCGGCGGAGTTTCCAACCTGATGACGGTCAGTCTTGGTTATGCTCAATCGAACGGAGTCACGGTGTCGCTCAGTTCGTCCAACACATCTTTTGCAACGGTTCCTGCCAGCATAGTGGTTCCTGCCGGTTCAACTTCGACAAGTTTTTCTGTCACGGGTGTCGCCACCGGCAATTCAGTCACGATCACAGCGACTTTGCCCGTCAGCTTGGGCGGAACCAGCGCCTCAGCGACGGTCAATCGAGTTGGGCAAGGTTATGAAGCCGATGTTTCTCCGCGACCTTCGGGCAACAACAACGGCGTATTGACGGTTTCCGATTGGGTTCAGGTTGGACGTTTTGTCGCCGGATTGGACACCATCGCTGCTGGCAACGAATTTCAGCGCGCCGATGTCGCTCCGCGCGAAACGCTTGGCGATGGCCGCATCACGCTGATTGATTGGGTGCAAACAGGTCGTTACGTCGCCGGAGTTGATGCTCTGCCGGTTGCGGGCGGCCCGGCATCGGTGACATTGGGAGTCGGGAGTCGGGAGTCGGGAGTCGGGAGTCGGGAGTTGGGAGTTGGGAAGAAAAGTGCCAACGAATTTGCGATCCGAAATGCTGATGGACTGGTGATGGTGAAGCTGGATGCAACTGGTGAAGAAAATGCTCTTGGCTTTAGCCTGAATTTCGATTCGTCGGCGTGGCGGTTCGTTTTGGCCAAAGTCGGGCGCAATGCTCAATCGGCAACCTTGCTGGTGAATTCGTCTGAAGCTGCAAAAGGTCGCGTTGGAGTAGCACTGGCTTTGCCAACCGGCCAAACGCTTCGCGCTGGCAATGCTGAAATTGTCACTTTGCAATTCGCGCCTGTTGGCCCCAGCCGCAAACTTTTGCGAGCGGAATTATCAGATTTTCCGATTGCTCGCAGCCTGGTGAACGCCAAAGCCGATCAGCTTCGGTAAGTTCGCTTGCCAAAGCAGTGATTTCCGAACAGACTTTCGCCGCTCAAAACTCAAATTGGAGGTTTCACCGTGTTCAAAAGATTTCTGCTTTTGCTGGCCTTGTTGTCGGTTTGCCATCTTTCATTGATGGCTCAACAGCGCGGCCAACAAGCTCCACAGCAAATTCCACAGTCGCCGACTGCACAACCCGCAGCAACTCCGCCGCCAATGCGCGAAGAGCCGCTCGTCGTCACCAAACACGAAATTCAAGTCGGCGGAAAAACTCTGAAATACACCGTCACCACCGGAATGATGCCGATCAAAAATCAGCAGTCCGGCGAAATCGAAGCGCAGATGTTTTTTATGGCTTACACGCTGGACGGCACGTCTGACCCGGCCAAACGCCCGTTGATGTTTTCGTTCAACGGCGGACCCGGATCGTCTTCGGTGTGGTTGCATCTGGGCGCGTTGGGGCCGAAACGAATCAAGATGCAGGACGAAGGCTGGCTGCCTGCTGTGCCGTACGAATTGGAAACCAATCAACACACCTGGCTGGATCAAACCGATCTGGTGTTCATTGATCCGGTCGGCACGGGTTACAGCCGAGCCGCGCGCCCGGACATTGCCGCACGGTTTTTAGGGCTGAATGGCGATCTGGATTCCGTCGGCGAATTCATTCGCATGTATCTGACGCGCAATGAACGTTGGGCTTCGCCGTTGTTTTTGGTCGGTGAAAGTTATGGCACAACGCGCGCTTCGGGTTTGTCTGGCTTGTTGGTCGAACGCGGCATAGCCTTCAACGGCGTGTTGCTGATTTCGACGATCATGAATTTCCAGACGGCGCGTTTTGCCGAAGGCAATGATTCGGCGTTCGTGTTGATGCTGCCTTCTTACACAGCTACGGCGTGGTATCACAAAAAACTCCCGGCGGATTTGCAGAAACTCCCGCTAAGAAAAGTTCTGGACGAAGCCGAAAAGTGGACGATCACCGAATACGCCGTCGCGCTGGCCAAAGCCGGACGTTTGACCACCGCCGAGCGCCAAAAAGCTGTTGAACAGTTGTCGCGTTACACCGGCTTGAGCAAACAGTTCATTGAAAACTGCGACTTGAAAGTTGATCTGGGTAAATTCAACAAGGAATTGCTTCGCAGCGAACGCCGCACGACCGGACGATTGGACAGCCGGTTCAAAGGCATTGATTCCAACTCTGCTGGCGAACGCACGGATTTCGATCCGAGCATGTCAGCGATTCGTCCACCATACACCGCCGCGTTCAACGATTACGTTCGCCGCCAACTCGGTTATAAAACCGATGCTGTTTATCACATCCTCGGCGGAGGCTTTACCTCGCCGTGGAATTGGAGTTCGGACAACGCCTTCGTGGACACCAGCGTCGCGCTGAAAAGCGCATTTGCGAAAAATCCGTTTATGAAAGTCTTCGTAGCGTATGGTTATTACGACATGGCTACGCCGTACTTTGCGGCGGAATACACGATTGACCACATGTACCTGGACGCTTCGCTGAAACAGAACGTCAAGACCGCGTATTACGAAGCCGGCCACATGATGTACATAGACGTGAAATCGCTGGCGAAACTGAAACAAGACGTTTCGGCCTTTGTTCAAGACGCGCTGAAAAAATAAGCTCTGTGTCAGTAGCCCGACCGTAAGGAAGAGCTTGGTATCAGTGAAACGCCATTGCTCACGCGCGGGCAACCGACACTTTCTGAGAGCCTGTTTGGAAATTCTTTTTTCCACTAGCCCAGCCGTTTACGGCTGGGAAAAGGCAAAGAAAATCCGTTAAGCCCGGTTTACCGGGCTTGTTATTGGCTTCAGCCACCGGATTGCCTGGCTAAAGCCTTTGAAAAGGACGGTAAACCGCCCTTTGATGTAATGATAATTCGCATTCCCAGCCGTAAACGGCTGGGCTACGGAAAAATAATCAATTCCCAAACACACTCTGAGGGTAAAGCCATGTTCAAAACCAATCGCTTAATTCATCGGCTCATCATTTCAATCATCGCTTTGATGGCATTGGTCGTCGTCGTTTCGGCGCAATCCAAACGCACGATCACTCACGAAGACGTTTGGTTGATGAAGCGCGTCGGCGCTCCAGTGCCAAGTCCCGACGGCAAATGGGTCGTTTTTTCCGTTCTGGAACCGAGTTACGTTGAAGCCGATCAAGTCGCGGATTTGTGGATCGTTCCAGCCGACGGCAGCGCGAAACCTCGCCGATTGACCAGCACCAAAGGCGGCGAAAGCGGCGCAACCTGGTCGCCCGACGGCAAACGCATCGCTTTTTCCGCTCGGCGCGAAGGCGATGAAGTCCCGCAGATTTACCTGCTCCACATCGAAGGCGGCGAAGCCATGCGCGTGACGACGCTTTCAACCGGAGCGCGCAGCCCGCAGTTTTCTCCCGACGGCAAAGCGATTCTGTTTCAGAGCAGCGTTTTCCCCGGCACGCTCAACGACGATGACAACAAGAAGGCCGCAGCCGACAGAAAGGCACGCAAATGGAACGCTCGCGTTTACGACAGTTTCCCGATTCGCAACTGGGATCGCTGGCTGGATGACCGGCAGACGCACGTGTTTGTTCAGTCGCTTGAAAACGGGGCCAAAGCCAAAGACTTGCTGGCCGGAACGAAGATGGTTGCCGAAGCAGGTTTCTCCGGTATCACCGGTTCTGGCAGCGACGATTTGAATCCTGTTTGGTCGCCCGACGGCCAGTCAGTAGTTTTCGCGGCAACCGTCAACCGCAACATCGGAGCTTACGCCGACACCAGCAGCGATCTTTATCAAGTTTCCGTCAGTGGCGGCGAACCGAAGCGGCTGACCACTGGCAAGGACGGTTACTTCGCGCCGAAATTCAGCCCCGATGGCAAAACTCTGTTCTGCCAGTTTTCACCAAACACCGAAAAGGTTTACAACCTGAATCGCATCGTCAGTTTTGCGTGGCCTTCGGTTGGAGAGCGAAAAATCGTCACCGCCGGATTTGATCGTGCGCCTTCCGGCTTTGCGCTGACGCCGGACGGCAAAACGATTTATTTCACAGCCGAAGACACAGGCCACGAAAAACTCTATTCGGTCGCGGCCAGCGGCAGCGAAGCCAAGCTGGCGTTTGAGATGAATTCCGGCGTTTACACAGCCCTGTCAATTCCCGGCAAAGCGTCTTCGCTCACGTTGTTCGCCTTGTGGGAAAGCGCAACCAATCCGGCAGAAGTCGTCAAAATTGATCTGGCCGCCAAACACCACAACAATCTGACTTCGTTTAACGCTGATCGTGTGGCGCAACTCGATCTGGCTCCATTGCGGCATCACTGGTTCACCAGCAAGCGCGGCAAGAAGATTCATTCATTGATCGTGTTGCCGCCGAAGTTCGACGAAAACAAAAAGTACCCGCTGTTCAACTTCCTGCACGGCGGGCCGCACACCATGACGCGCGACCAGTTTTTCCTGCGCTGGAATTACCACCTGCTGGCTTCGCCGGGTTACGTGATTTTGATGACCGATTACACAGGCTCGACCGGGTACGGCGAAAAGTTTTCTCAGGAAATTCAGGGCGACCCGCTGAAAGGCCCCGGCGAAGAATTGAACGAAGCCGCCGACGCCGTCATCAAGGACTTCAAATGGATTGACGCTTCTCGGCAAGCGGCGGGCGGAGCGAGTTACGGCGGTCATCTGGCCAACTGGATGCAGGCGACAACGACTCGGTACAAATGCCTGATCTCGCATGCCGGGTTGATGAATCTGGAATCTCAATGGGCGACCAGCGACACCATCTACAGCCGCGAAGTGAATAACGGCGGCCCGGTTTGGGAGCAGGGCGAAACCTGGAGAACTCAAAATCCAATCCGTCACGCCGCTAAGTTCAAAACTCCTATGCTGATTACCGTTGGCGAAAACGATTTCCGAGTTCCGCTGAACAATTCGCTGGAAAGTTTCAGCATTCACCAGCGCCTGAAAATCCCCAGCAAGCTGGTGGTCTTTCCCGAAGAAAACCACTGGATTCTGCGTGGCGAAAACAGCCGATTTTTTTATTCGGAAGTTCACGGCTGGCTAAAACGCTGGTTGAATTAATCACCGAGTCAGTACCGCGCGGCAGCAAGCGGCGTTATTGCAAGCTCGCGCCTCCTATCGGTTGCGGTACTGACTTTTTGCTCACGCCTGACCGAACGGCTAAAATCGCCTTGCCTCAAACAAATTTCGCAGGAGCAAGCTTATGGCAGTCGCAACTGAACTCGCGCTCGACACAGAAAGAGAATTCGAAATCGTCAACGGCAAACCGGAGGTGAAAGATATGGCTGGAGCCAGACACGGCGGCGTCACTGCGCGCCTGATTGGTAAACTCGTTTCGCACGTTGAAGATAATTTTCTTGGCGGCGTTTACACCCCCGACACGACTTTCCTGATTGGCTCGAACGAACGGTTGCCCGACATCGGTTTTGTCTCTGCTGACCGTATTCCCGAAGACGGCGAACCGGAAAACTTATGGACGATTGCTCCCGATCTGGCAGTTGAAGTCATTTCGCCAAACGACATGTGGGAAAAAGTCGGCAACTATTTTGCCGCTGGCGTGCGCGAAGTCTGGCTGGTTTCGCCTGAACAGCAAACCATCACAATTTATCATTCGCCGACCAGCACAACCATTTTGACCGCCGAAAACGAACTGACCAGCGAACAACTCCTGCCTGGTTTCTGCTGTCGCGTCGGCGATATTTTTCAACCTTCGATTCTTCGCCGAAGCGAACGATGACGAATTTACGTTCTGATAAATTTGGCCGAAACTCAGCCGGCGATGCGTAACCCACGCCTTAATCCAAACTTCACTGAGCACAAAAAAAGTAACTGCTCAGCCTGGAGTCAAAACTCGGTACGGAACCCAGAGCGGTAGCGACGGGATGCTTGCAAAGCTCGCTCCTCACGAAAAACCGGGGCGCTACCGCTTCCCGTTCCGTACCGGCTGAGCAGTTACAAAACGAAAAACCGGGGCGCTACCGCTTCCCGTTCCGTACCGGCTGAGCAGTTACAAAAAAATCTGTATCCGATTCTTCGTGAGATTCCGTCTATGCCATTGAGAAGGAAACGGTTCTCATCCTCGTTACATCATGGCTACAAAATTTAAGTTCAAACACTTTCTGATAATTCTGTTTTTCCTTGGGCTGTTCGGATTTACGGGCTACAAGGTTTACAAAACGATCAAGGCGAAAAACGAAGCGGCGGCCACTCCGAGCGGCGGCGCTCCGGGTGGAATGGGCGGCGGTCGTGGCGTCCCTGGCGGCGGTCGTGTTCAACAGGTTCAAACCGGGCTGATTACCAACGGCAAAATCAGCGAAAAAGTCGCGCTGACTGGTTCGTTGCGACCCAAACAGCAGGTGGACGTGAACCCGCGAATTTCTGGGCGCATCACACAAATCAATGTGGATGTCGGCCAGTCTGTGGCACGCGGCACGTTGATCGCCACCATCGAAGACGACGAAATTCGCCAGCAAATCGAACGGTCGAAAGCGTCCATCGCTGTGGCCGACGCTTCCATCGCGCAACGCGAAGCCGAACTGAGCAACGCCAAAGTCGAGCTTGATCGTCGCAAACAACTGGTCAAAGACGGCGTGCTGTCTCAACAGGAACTCGACGGGCTGGAAATGCGGCATCGCGTGGCGGCTTCGCAACTTGAGCTGGCTCGCGCACAGCGTCGCCAAACCGAAGCTGAACAGCGCGAATTGAACATTCGCCAAAGTCAGACTCGCGTGTTTTCTCCGATTGCCGGAATCGTCGCCCGACGCCAACTGGATTTGGGCGCAATGGCCGGAGCCAACACTCCCATCGTCACCATCGTCAGCGTCAGCCCGATGGTTATTCTGGCCAACGCCGCCGAACAGGATATTTCCCGAATCAAAAAAGGCGCACAAGTCAACGTCACGATTGACAGTTTGCCAGGTCAGAAATTCACCGGGCGAGTGATGCGAATTTCGCCGCTGCTCGACCCGCAAACGCGCAACGGGCAAGTCGAGATCGAAATTCCCAACACAGGCGGTTTGCTGAAAGGCGAAATGTTCGCCCGCGTCGAACTGAATCTTGGCAGCGAACGCGAAACTTTGCTGTTGCCGCGCGACGCGCTGGTTTATCGCGGAGAGAAACCCGGCGTGTTCACCATCGAAGCCGACAAAGCCAAGTTTCTGGAAGTCGAAACCGGGCTGGCTCAGGAAGACAAAGTCGAAGTGCTCGGCGGGTTGAAGCTCGGCGACAAGGTCATCACGCAAGGCGTTAATCTGGTGAAAGACGGCGACCGTGTGGCTGAACGCGGTGCGGGCGGCCCCGGCGGAGGACAAGGTGGCGGGCGTCAAGGTGGCGGCCCCGGCCAGCAACAAGCGCAGGGTGGTTCACAAAGCCCTCCCGACGGTCAGAAACAAGGCGGCCCGGAACAACCAGGCCAGCGAGGGCAACGCCCCAGCCAATAAATTGACTTCATTTTCTATTTGCCAGTTTCCAATTGTCATTTGTCATTGCCACACGGGATTCGGCCAATGACAAATGACAATTCAAAAATAGAAACTGGAAAATCAAAAGTTATCATCAAGCGGAGTAAGAGATGAGTTTGCCAGCATTTTCAGTGCGTCGTCCGATTACGGTCTATATGTTTATTTCGGTGTTGGTTCTGCTCGGTTCCATCGCGTTCATGCGATTGCCGGTGGATTTAATGCCGGAAATTCAAAACCCTACGCTGTCGGTTCGCGCGGATTATCCAGGCGTCGCGCCGGAAGAAATGGAAAATCTGGTGACGCGCCCGATCGAATCGGCATTGAGTTCCGCACCTGGCGTGTATCGTATCTCTTCGACTTCGTCGGAAGGTTCGTGCAGCGTGCGCGTCCAATTCGAATGGAATGTCAATCTGGACGAAGCCGCCAACGAATTACGCACCCGCATTGATCGTGTGCGCGGCGGTTTGCCGGAAGATGTTTTGCCGCCGACGATCTTCAAATTCGACACGACGCAATTCCCCATCATGTTTCTGGCCGTTGCCGGCAACATGGATCCACGTGAAATGCGTACGATGCTGGAAAAAGACATTCAGCCACAATTGGAAAGAGTTCCCGGCGTTGCCGCTGTGGACATTCGCGGCGGATTGCGCCGCGAAATTCACGTCAAACTTTCGATTGAAAAACTCCGCTCGTACAGTTTGTCAGTCAACACCATCGTCAACATTCTGCGCCGTGAAAACCAAAATCGCCCGGTCGGCCCGATTGACGAAGGAAAATATGAAATCCTGCTGCGTTCGCAGGGCGAATTTGAAGATGTCAAAGACGTGCAAAATGTCGTTGTTGCTTCGCGTAATGCCACGCCGATTTACCTGAAAGACGTCGCCGTAGTCACAGACACTCACGAAGAAATCCGCCAGCAAGTCCGCATTGACGACAAACCCGGCATTCGGTTTTCCATACGCAAACAGTCAGGCGCGAACACAGTCGCCGTCGCCGAGCGCGTCAATAAGGAATTGGAGCGCATCAACAAAAACTTCCCGAACATTTCCGTCTGGCCGATTTCCGATTCATCGCTGTTCATCAAACAGTCCATCAACAATCTGAAAGATTCCGCCATGACCGGAGGCTTACTGGCGATTGTGGCGTTGCTGCTCTTCCTCAGAAACATCCGCAGCACGATGATTGTCGCGGCTTCGATTCCAATCACCATCATCGGCACGTTTTTGTTGATGTATGCCAACGGTTTCACGCTGAACACCATGTCGTTCGGCGCGCTGGCACTCGGCGTAGGCATGATCGTGGACAACGCCATTGTCATCATTGAAAACGTCTTCCGACATCGTGAATCCGGCCAGACTCATGCCGAAGCCGCCGTCAGCGGAACGACCGAAGTGACGGCGCCGTTGATCGCTTCGACGCTGACTTCGGTGGCCGTGTTTGTGCCGTTGGTCTTTTTGGGCGGAATGACCGGAGTGATGTTCCAGCAGTTAGCTTATATCGTAGGCTTCTCGCAGCTTTTTTCGCTGCTGATCGGGCTGACGCTGGTTCCGGTGCTCTGTTCCAAATACCTGCGCGTGCGTCCGCCTGACGCTGAACGCCATGCGATTATGGCCAAGATCGTTTCCGTCAGCGGAGCGGCGCTGGACAAGCTGGACGAAAATTACCAGATGGCGATTCGCTGGTCGCTGAATCATCGCAAGACTGTGGTGTTCGGCGCGGTAGCGTTGTTTGCCGGAGCGATGATGCTGATTCCGTACATCGGTTTCGAGATGATGCCGGAAACAGACGAAAGCGAAGTCCGCGTGGATATGGAAATGCCGCCCGGAACGCGCGTCGAGGTGATGGACGAACTGGCCAAACGCGCCGAGACAATCGTCAAACGCGAAGTGCCTGAAATCAAACACCTGCTGACCGAAGTTGGCGGCGGCGGTTTTATGTCTTCGTCCACACATCGCGCCGAACTGCGGCTGCAATTGAAAGACAAGAAAGAACGCACTCGTTCGACTCAGGAAATTGCCAATCTGATTCGCCCGAAATTGAATATACAACCGGGTTTGATCGTTCGCGCGCGTTCCAGCAGCGGCCAGATGATGATGCGAATGGGTAATCAATCCGGCGAACGAGTTTCTGTCGAAATTCGCGGTCACGATATGGCTGTCGCCAGCGATCTGGCCAAACAGATCAAAGACATTGTTGATGCCGTTCCCGGCATCACCGATTCGCAAATCAGTCGCCGCGAAGGCATGCCAGAAATGGTCATCAAAGCCGATCGCACCAAAGCCGCCAGTCTGGGCATCAACGCCGCCGACGTGGCCGACACGCTGGAAACCGTCATCGGCGGTCGCCGCGCCAGCCAGTTCCGACAGGAAGGCCGCGAATTCAACATTCTGGTTCGGTTGAACGAACAACAACGCGCCAGCATCAGCCAGTTGCCCGACATCACCGTCGCCACGCCGAGCGGCCAGAACATCCCGATCGGCAATCTGGTCACGATGCAACGCCGCGAAGGCCCCGTTTCGCTGGAACGTCAGGATCAGGAACGCCTGGTGCGAGTCACCGCCGGATACGCCAAACGCGATCTGGGTTCGATTATGGGTGACATTGATGCTCGGCTACGCGGAATGACCATGCCCTCTGGTTTTTCGTTGAACTACGGCGCAGAGTTTGAAGAACAACAGAAATCATTCCGTGAATTGCTGTTTTGTCTGATTCTGGCGATTGTGCTGGTTTACATGGTCATGGCTGCGGAATTTGAATCGCTGCGCGATCCTCTTATTATTCTCTTCTCGATTCCGCTGGCGGGCATTGGCGTTTCATTGATGCTGTTCCTGACCGACACGACCTTCAACATGCAGGCTTTCATCGGAGCCATTTTGCTGGCGGGCATCGCCGTCAACAATGCCATCGTGCTGATTGATTACACCAACTTGCTGCGCGAACGCGATGGGTTGGCGCTCCGTCACGCTGTCGAACTCGCCGGTCGTCGCCGGTTGCGTCCGATTCTGATGACCTCGCTGACGACGATTCTGGGTTTGATCCCGATGTCGTTCGGCATCGGCGAAGGCGCGGAAGTGCAATCTCCGATGGCTCGCGTGGTGATCGGAGGCATGATTACTTCAACGTTGATTACGCTGCTCTTCATCCCGACGATTTACACCATCATCGAACAGCGCGGCGCACGCGAAAAAGTGAAATCCGACAAACCCATCACCGAGGGCATGCCCGAACCTCTACAACCGATCGGCGCGGATTAGGAAGCAACCAGCTACGACAATCACAACTGGTCAGCCGGGTTGTGATTGTCGTAGCCCACATCCACTGAATAGTTGCCGTCCAGATGATCGGTAATGTACCGCACCCGCCTAATTGCGTGCAGTTCAAAGTCAAACGACAGCCCGAATTTGAAGGATCGTTCGCATTGCCGCCTTACACGTTCGGGCTGGATGTGATTGCTCGCAGATGCCGCATCAGCTTTGCCAGTTTCATTACTTACGAGATATGGCGCAGCTCGTCTGCGATCTGGAATCCCTCAAATCAATCTTTCCCCTTGTTTCACTTGTAGTTGAGTGACTTTACAACCGTAGAACAGAACTGCCCGGCTGACGTTGCAGTCAGCCGGGCAGGAATTTCAGTAAAGCAGGCTGTCAGCCTGCCTCACGAATTTGTTTATAGGTTAGAACTGGAAACGTCCGCCAAGTTGGAAAGCGCGAGCGCCGCCGGAACCGAAAACCTGATTCGCGCGTGCTTGTGCCTGGCCAAACGCACCACCGGAATTGATGGTGAAGTTGAATCCGCCCAGGTTCGATATGTTGAAGATGTTGAAGGCTTCAGCAAAGATCGAAAGCGAGACGTTGTCTTTGAAGGTGAATTTCTTGGTGACGCGAATATCCTGCGAACTGAAGTTGTCTCCAAATTCAAAATCATTCGGCAACGTCAGTTGAGGAATCGCCGAGCCGCGAGCGTCTCTGGAACCTGCTGGGTATTTGGTGTTCCAGGCTGCAACAGCGGTTCTCAGGTCTTCTTTGCCGCAACCACGATTGAAACAGTTCCATTCCAGGCCAGGCAACGGTTCGGCTGTCGTGCCATCGCCGTCCAGATCAACTCCGGTGACCAATGGCATCAACGGGCCACGGCTGGCCATTGCCGAAATCACGCCCACCTGGAATCCCCACGGCAGATCAATCAAACCTGACAAGTTCAGCAGATGACGACCGCCCTGCGGCCCCCAAGTGCGGAAATAATCGTCCAGATTGTTAATACCGTTGATTCCATGATTGTTGGTCAAGGCATACGAAGCCGTGAACAGATAACGCTTCGAGAAGCGTTTATCCAGTTTCACCAACAAACCGTTGTAGGTTCCGCGTCCGCCGGGAACCCAAAAAGTGATCGGGCCGGTGGAACATTGAGCGTTGATGTCACCGCGTTGTTGCGCGTTTGCACAAAGCGGAATGATTGGCGCTTGTGCGCCGTTGACGCGGCGATTGAACCGATTCAGGTCAAGATCGCCCAACAGCAAATTGACGAAAACTCGGCGGACAAAATCAACATTGATGACCATGTCGTTGCCCAAATCGCGCTGGACTCCGAAGTTCATGTGGTAGCTACGTTGCACCGGATAATCTTTCGGATAAAGCTGTGCAGCCGATTTATTCAATTGGATATTACGAACTGACAGGTCATTCAAATTTGTTGGGGCCAACCTCGCTGTGATGGCGCCAATCTGTTGATTGACGATTTGTTGATATTGGCCGACTGTCAGATTGGTCAATTCACCTGTTGGCAAAGCAGCGCCCACAGCAATTGGGGTTCCGCCCCGGCTGATGTTCAAAATGCCAGGGAAGATATTGACGAAAGCTGTATTCGGAACCTGAATACGTCCATTGCCGACCGGGCCGGTAAAGGCGCGCTCCTGCAATCGCCGCCACAACAATTCCGTGTCCCAATAAACTCCCGCGCCGGCGCGGAAGACTGTTTTTGGGTTCATGGAATACGCCAGCCCCAACGAAGGCGAGAAGTTGTTGTAGTTGTTGTTGGTCGGACTCAGGTCGCTGCCATAGAGCGGAGCGAGGTACGCGGGTTTGTCCAGATCACGGTTGACCAGTGTGCTTTCGAAATTCCAGGCCAGACCGTAATTGAGCGTGAATTTCGGCGTGGCTTTCCAGGTGTCCTGGCCAAAGAAACGCATACGGCGGTTAAGTTTGGCTTTGTCCACGTTAAACGGTGGAGGTTGGGAGGGGTCCCCTACTCCGACGACTCCGCCGAGGAACGGTAAATTCAAAAGGTCTGCATCGTTGCGAATGACAGTTGGCAGGTTGGGGAACGCCAACGCAACCAATTGTGCAGGAACCAGACTGCGAACCAGTTCTGGCGAAGCGGCCACGTTGCAAGCAGGATCGCAGAATCCCCAAAAACCGGTGCCGGGAGCGTGCTCGAATTCTGTTCCGAAGCGGATGCGGTGCGAGCCTTTTTGCCAGGTCACGTTGTCAACGAAGGTGTAACGATACAAATCGCGGCCTTGCGTCGCATTCGAAGTATTGCCGACCGTGAAGTTAGTGCCGTTGACAGACAATTGGCCTAAGCCAAGCCCAATACAATTAGGACAAACAGTGCCGTCGGCAAACAGGTTGCGATTCCTCCAATAAGTGAAATTGAAGCGGAAGTCGTTGACCAGCGTTGGTTTGAAAACTGAGGTCAAACCGGTCACAAGCTGGTTGGAGTTGTTGGTGTTTTGTAGCCAATTGGATGGCATGGTCGCGCCGCCGCTCGGGCCAAAGCCTTTGTTTTTATCCAGCGAGTAGCGTGTGAACACCGTGTGTTTGTCGTTGATCTTCAGATCGAACTTGGTGCTGAAAAGATGACCGTTGTACGGGCTGCTGAAATTACCTGCCAGACCGGCGACAGAAGGCACGTTGGGCTGCACCACGAAAGCTTGCACCTGACGATTGTATTCGTAGTTGGTAAAGAAGTACGCACGGTTTTTGACGATTGGGCCGCCAAACCAGAATCCGGGATTGCTGCGAACGAAATATGGGTCTTCGACACGTTTGCGCGAATCCGCATTTTGGCAGATTGGGTTGTTCGGGCTTTCCTGGCAAACACGTTTCAGGCCGGGATACGCCGACATGTTGTGATCGCGGAAGAAGTAATAACCCGATCCATGAAATTCATTGCCGCCGCTCCGGGACACGATGTTCACGGCGCCGACGCTGGTGATACCGGTTGAAAGGTCGAAGTTCGACGAAGACAACTGGAATTCCTGAATCACTTCCTGAGAGAAGTTCATTCCGGTTTCGCCTTCGATGGAGTTACGAACGTTGCCGCCATCAACTGTGATAGCGGTTTTGTTGGATGCTCCGCCCAGAATCGAGACAGAAAACAGCGAGTTGTACTGCGAGGTCGTGCCCGGTGAAGCCGTCACGCCCGGCTCCAAAAATGCCAATTGCAAAAAGCTGCGACCGTTAAGCGGTAGTTCCTGAATTTTCTGACGGGTGATGACGCCGTCAATCGAATGAGATTCGGTGTTGACTTGAGCGGAACCTGTGCCTTCGACTGTGACGATTTCCGTTTTCTGGCCGACTTCCAAGGCCATTTCGACTTTGGAAACCGAGCCGGTGGCGACCGTCACTTCGCGCAACAAGGTGCGGAAGCCTTCGACCACTGTTCTGACTTCATATTCACCCGCAGGCAACGAAGCCGCGACAAAGTTTCCATCGGAATCGGATTTCAATTGTCGTTCGATGCCTGTGGCTTTGTTTTTGATGATGATTGAAGCATCGCGGATGACCGCGCCGGAGGGGTCGGTTACCGTTCCGGTGATGGTTCCGACCGGCACTTGAGCCATCGCAAACAGTGCGAATGCTGATAGCAAGAGCCAGGTTGATAATGCGTAGCTGGCAGAACGTCGCATAGATTTCTCCTTAAATGGTGAATTGGTTTAGGGACTTAGGAGAGAGGGAGACTCGAATTTGAGTGCCTGTTTGGAAAACAGGCAAATGCCTGTCGGCACTCTCAATCTTGAGTTATGCAAAGCCCGGAAGAGTCTTCTCCCGCTTCCACAGTCAGGTCTAACGTCGCTCGTTTATTTGATTCTTTTTTGCTTTTTTTGTGTGCTGATCGAAATCAGCAAATGAGGTACGGAACGGGCGCATTATAGCCAAGCCGCCAATTTCAGCAAGTCCATACTTTCCGAGCGGTAAGTTGGGTCTGACGAGATGGTCTGGCAGCAAAAACAGGTAAAACTACGTATGTTTGCGGAACGGATCACGGAGTATCTTCTGCCTGTCTGAGGGCAAAAGCCTTCAGACAATTGGAGAGAGCATCGGGAACGGATGCTGGTATGGGGATTCTGGCGCCGTTCTTAATGGAAGCGAGTAATTCTGGGGAGTCTTGCTCGCTTCAGATTACTGAGCCGAACGTTGTTTTGCAGCGTTCGGCTCGTTTTGTTTTTGGAGCTAAAACTCCAGCTTCAATCCCACGCGCATCGTGCGCGGTTTGACCGTGCGCACCGGAACCAGAAAATTGCTCAAACTCGCAGGCGTGTAATCCACAAACTCTGCGCCGAAGCTGAAGACGGGCGAGTTCAACGGATTGAAAGCTTCGAGTTGGAGTTCCAGCCGTCGTTTTTCGGCCAGTTGAAATCGGCGAGACAAGCGCAGATTCAGCGTGTAAGAAGCCGGACCGCGTCCGACGTTGCGCGGCAGGTTTCCAACCGTGCCGATCGTCGGCAACGAAAAAGCGTCGGCCAGCGATTGATTGAGCGGCGTTTCCAATTTACGCCAGCCTATGGCGTTCAAATCGCCGCCGAAGTTCGGGCGGTCGTTATCCACATCGTCCAAATTGCGATCGTTGCCGTTGGCTCCGATGTTGAAAGGACGCGCCGACGCAACGTTGAGCGTTCCGGCCAGCGTCACGGCTCCGATTGATTTCGGCGTTTGGAAATACCCGCTGACGGCGATGCGATGTCTGGCATCGAGCAAGCTCAGACTGTATTCGCGGCGAAAGTCTCCGGCGACCAGCGGCGAAGATGTGTTGACCACACCGTCGTCCATCAACTTGCTCAAGGTGTAGCTGGCGCGAACGAAACTGCGCGCCGTCAATCGTCGAGTCGTTTCAAAGCTGATGCCGTGATAATTGCTGTTGCCGCGCGATTGCAATTCTTCGACTTGCGTCAGGTTCGGATCAGGCCGGAACTGCCGCAGCACCGCCAGCGCCGAGCGAATCCCGGAAGTCGCGTTGCTGGTCGAAGGGTTGTTCAATCCAAAAACGACAATGGTTTTGTCGCCTTCGCGCATAGTTTGCGTAGCCGTCGTGCTGCGATTGAAGCGAACGAAGTCAGAATTGCCCGTCGCCGTAATTGGCCGATTTCCTTCAGCGTCCCGCCGATTGTCGAAATCGCGCGAAGTGAGGTACGCGGCAAAATCCGAAAAACCGGAGGGCAATCGCGGGGCGTTGGCGTTGACTTCGCGCCACAAGTGCAAGCCGCGATTGAAGACGTAATTCACTTCGATTTTGAGACCGCGCGCCAGTTCGCGCTCGAATCCAGCCGAAGCCTGATAGCTTTCAGGAATGCGAAAATCGTTGCTCAATCGGCGCAGGAACCCGGCTTCGCGGACGCCGAACTGTTTGACTCGTGGATCGTTGGCGTCCAGCCGGACAGGGAATTTCAGCGCGGTTAGCAGCGGTTCGGCCAGCGCCGTGTTCGTGTCAATCGCCACGGTTTGCGAAGTCAAAATGAAATCATCCAGCGTCCGCAACATCGCACGGTTGTAAAAGATGCCGTACCCGCCGCGCACTACGGTTTTGTGAGATTGACGCGGCGACCAGGCAAATGAGACTCGCGGGCCGATGTTGTTTCGATCTTTCAGGATCGTTTCGTTGTCCCAGCGCAGCCCAAACGAAACGTTCAAATCTCGGCGCAACTTCCAATCATCCTGAACAAACACGCCAGCATAAGTGTTTCGCAATTCCGATTCGGTGAAGAAACGATGTTCGTAACGCGAAACCTTGTTTGCCAGAAAATCCGCCGGAGAAGCGAATCGGAAAACGCCAGTGGCATCGCTCAGGTCAATGAAGCGCGAACGAATCGCTTGAACGTCCAAGCCGAATCGCAGCGAATGATTGCTGTGCTGATAGTTGACGGTTTCTTGAACCTGCCAACGATCTTCGCGGCGATCCACTCCGCTGATGGTGCTGGCTCCGGCGGTCAGGTTTCCTCGCCGAGTCAACGTATTCGCGGACGTGTCGCCAATCACATCGCGCGGGTCGTCGAAATCAATGATGACAACCGGGTTGTCATTTGGCGGAGCATCCGCCGGAGCCAGCCGCGAAAATTGAAATCGCGCGTTGCTGACCAGTTTGGGCGAAATCACGAAGTTATCTCCCAGCGCGATGGACTGGCTGTCGCGCCCGGTTTGCCGCAACGTGTCCAACGTACGGCGCCCGCCTGGGAATCCGCGTTCGTCGCGGTTGCGAGCCAGCGTGAAAATCGCAAAGCCATTGTGTCGGTCGTTCAAAAACAGATCATTGCGCGTTTGAACGGTGTGGGCTACGCGCGGAGTCGTTACGGTCAAATCATACAAACCGACTGCCGCGCCGCCGTTGACTTCAATTCGATTGCCTTTGGTGTCCAAACTGGTCGTGCCCAGATTCGCTCCGTTCGGGTTGGGCAGCGCGAAGGCCGGATTCGTTGCGACAGGCAGCAGCGCCTGGATTTCCGCTTTGTCGTAAATGTTGTCGTATTCGTAAGCTGCGAAGAAAAACAGTTTGTCTCGTTTGATTGGGCCGCCGAAACTGGCTCCGGGATTATGGTTTTGAAACGGCAATCGAAACCCGCGCGCCGAATCGGAATTTCGCCGATACGAATTGGCGTTTAGGCTTTCGTCGCGGAAGTAATACAGCGCCTGTCCGTGAAACTGGTTGGCTCCGCCGCGCAATCGCAAATTGACTCGCCCGCCCGAAGCTCTGCCATATTCCGCTGAAAACTGGTTGGTAATGACCTGGACTTCTTCGACCGCGTGCAACGATGGCGTGAAACGTTCGCTTGCGGCTCGGTCGTCGTTGTTATCCAAACCTTCGATCGTCAGATTGTTGGAAAACGGAGTTCCGCCGGTCAGGCTGAAAACGCCGACTTCTTCGGGCGAGCGGCGAAATCCGTCTTTGGCATCGCCCGCATCCAGGTCTTTGTCGGTCAATGCTGGCGGCGCGGTTCCGGCCAGAGCGAAAATCAAATCAAAAGGATTTCGTGATTCCGTCGGCAAAGCGTCAATCTGTTTTTGCGTGACCGTTCCGCCGACGACTGTGCGCGAAATGTCTACCAGCGGCTGAGACGTTTCAGCGTTGATCGTGATTTGTTCGGCGATGGCGGCGGGCGAAAGCTGAAAGTCTTTGCGAATGACCGTGCCCGCCACGGCGCTGAGCTTTTCGACTTTGATGATTTGAAAGCCGCTGGCTTCGATTCGCAATTCGTAACTTCCCGGCGGCAAAGCCGCGAAGCGATAGCGACCTTCGGCATTGGTCGTGTTGCTACGTTCGGAATTGCTGGCGGAATGCTTGACGAAAACTTTGGCGTTGGCGACGGCGTTGTTGTTGGCGTCTCTGACGACGCCCTCAAAACCGACATGGTCTAAATCGTCAACGATGAAAAAAGAATTGATCGAAAGGCAGAGCAGTGCGGCAAAGGCAAAACGGAGCATACGAATCCCTCCAAGCGAACAGCGATATGCTGTGTAGTTTGCAGGGGTGGCCGACTGTGGAATTTAAGACGGGCGGATACTACTGCCGGATGGATGAATGCTCAAGATTGCGGGCGAAAAATTTTACACTTGCAGTGAGCGTGCCCAATCACGAACCGCGACCAACCAATCAGCGCGTTTCATCTGCACGCTATTGTTCAGCAATTCAGTCAATTGCTGGCTGGCCGCGCCGGGCAGAGCATCGCTTTCGTGTTGCTCTATGTACTCGCCGTCAACCAGTTTCAGAATCGTCAACACATTGTCGTTGAATCGCCAGATTTCAGGAATGCTCATCGCGGCAAAGATCGGCAGTTTGTTTAGCGAAGGATGTGTGATGTCAATTTCCAGCACCAGGTCGGGCGGCGGATCAACGGTCAGATTGATGCGGAGCTTGCCGCGAATTTGATCCGCGTGTTGTATGTAAAAGGAACTGTCGGGTTGAAAACCTCGTTGTAAATCTTCGCGGTCGAAAGTGGTAGAGCCGGAATGCACGAAATCAATTCCGAGTTCATCCGCGACTGTCGTGAAAAGTTCTGCGAGTTGGCGGTTGATTTGTTCGTGTTGAAATGAAGCCACTTTTATCTCCAATGTTCCCTGATTAAAGGTCAGCCGAGGGCTGCTGGTGTCTTCCTGGCCAGCCAACAGTTGCTGGTAAAACGCCCAACTTTTGTTGTAAAGCACGACCGATTGAGTCAAGGCCTCTGACTGAGTTTTTGCCGCGATCATAAATTTGATCCTCCAAAGTGGTTTTGCCGCCGGATTGTAATCGCTGATTGGTTTCAACCTGAAGCTGATTTTTGCTTCAAGCGAGGCGACAGCTTTCTGAGTTTTTCGACAACTGCCGGAAGCGTTTCCAACACGTAATCCACGTCTTCGCGCGTGTTGTCTTTGCCAAAGCTGAACCGCAGCGAACCGTAACCGTTGTCGCGCGGCAAGCCAATCGCCATCAACACGTGTGAAGGTTCGTGGGAACCGGATGAACAGGCCGAACCTGTCGAAACGGCTACGCCTTTCAAATCCAGCGAAATTTGCAGACCTTCGCCTTCGACAAACTCGAAGTTCAAGTTGGCAACGTTGGGAATTCGCCGAGCCGGATCGCCGTTGCGCGAAATGTCTGTGATGCGTTTGAACAGTTCCGCTTCCAGATAATCGCGAAGCTCCGCCGCGTGTTGCATTCGTTCAGCCAGATGAATCCGCGCAAGTTCACAAGCCTGTCCGATGCCGACAATCAACGGAACGCTTTCGGTTCCGGCGCGACGGTCGCGTTCGTGATGACCGCCATGCATTTGGCTGGTCAGGCGAACGCCTTTGCGAACGAACAGCGCGCCGATGCCTTTCGGCCCGTGAAATTTGTGCGCCGTCAGAGTCAACAAATCAACGCCTAGTTCTTTTACGTCCACAGGGATTTTAGCGACGGATTGCACGGCGTCGGTGTGAAAATGCAGATGCCTTTGCCCGGCTTCGCGACGTTCTTTGACCAGAGCGCCAATTTCGCCGAGCGGTTGAATCGTGCCGAGTTCGTTGTTGGCGTGCATCACCGTAATCAAAATGGTTTCGTCGGTCAGCGCGGCGCGAACGTCTTCGATGCGAACGACGCCTTCGCCGTAAACGGGCAGGTAAGTGACCTTGAAACCTTGCTGTTCCAGATGCGCGCAACTGGCCAGCACCGCCGGATGTTCGATCTGGGACGTAATAATGTGGCTTTTTCCAAGGGCTTTTTCGCCATGAGCTTCGGCAATGCCTTTGATCGCCAGATTATCGGATTCGGTTCCGCCGGACAAAAAAGTGATTTCCGTTGGCGAAGCATTCAACAGCGCGGCAACTTGCCCGCGAGCCGTTTCGATGGCTTGTTTGGCTTGCTGACCGAATTGATGCGTACTGGATGCGTTGCCGAATTCTTCGGTGAAAAAGGGAAGCATCGCGTTGACAACTTCATCATCCACTCGCGTGGAAGCGCTGTTGTCCAGATAGATTTTCTTTTGAGACATAAAGTTATTTTCTTCGGCTAAAGACCACGCCGAGCGTGATCCAGTTCAAGATGTTTGCCGCCAGCCAGAGCAACAGGTCTGATTTCATCTTCTGTTTGGATTCAAGGTAATCATCGTCTTTTGAAGTTCTGCCGCCATATTTGAAAAACCAGGCGACGATGATGACGACCGGCATAAACCACAAGACTGTCATGAACAGATTGTTTCGTAGCGAGTAATCCATCAGAAATCGGCCTATGGCAATCAGGAGAAAGAGAAAGGCGGCAGGCCGGAATGTGCGAATGGTATTGGCGGAACTCACAGCTTGAGTGATGTAAAAATTTTCCTGGACGCTAGCCAGCATGCGTTGCCTGTCGAGCAGCGTTCCGCAATACGGGCATTTGGGCGTCCCAAACTGCACAAGCTCATTACAGGAATGGCAATTGCCAGTCGCAGTGATGTCCGGCTCAAGTACTTCTTTTTGAAGAAAGTCCATTGGCTTGATCTCCCCGAAAAGGTGTAACGCGCTGAAAGCATACACCAAGTCGTGCTTGTTTTGGGTCGGGCGTTGGTGTAGAAAACGAATACCCTTACTCCCCTGCAACCAGTCAGTGAAAATCAGAAGGAGGCAATCAATGAATAACAATTTTACTCGCCGCACCGCTTTGCTGGCAGCCGCGATTAGTATGTTGGCGATGATGTCAGTTGTGGCGATGGCGCAAACGTCCAGACCTCGTCCGGCGGTCGTGACCAACGATCCGGCGTCGTATCGGTACGCTTACCAGCATGGGTATCGCGGCGGTTACGAAGACGGATTCATCAAAGGCAAAAGCGACGTCAACGAAGCTCAGCCGCGCGATTTTGAAAACAGCGAAGCTTACAATCGCGCCGACCGCAGTTACAAAGAATCCATGGGGACGCTGGCCGAATATCAGGAAGGCTACCGAATTGGCTTCGAAATCGCTTACAACGACGGATATTTCGGGCGTCCGTACTCCGTTTCTTTGCCCGCCAATCTGGGTAAAGTCGTGATTGCGACGGTCAATGCTTCGACTGGTTCTACGGTGGCCAGCCGCCCACGCACAGCGGATGACAACCGAGCCGTTTCTGACAATAGAGCGCCCGAACCGACTGACCGTTCGCGGGATCGTGCAGCGTCGAATAATTCTTCTGGAAGCTCATCGCGTCGCAACGCGATCATCGTTCGTGACGGCGTCCAGATGAAAATCCGTTTGAACGATCAGATCAGCACTAAAACCAACCGCGAAGGCGACAAGTTCACCGCTGTTGTGCTTGATCCGAGCGATTACGCCGACGCCGTTATCGAAGGCCACATCGCCAAGCTGAACAAATCCGGCAAGGCAACTGGCAAAACCGAGTTGGTGTTGGTGTTCGACGCCATCCATTTGCGCGACAACCGCAGCGGACGATTTGCGGCTCAAGTCGAAAAAATTTACCAAAGCGAAAAAGTCAAAAGCGTTGACGACGAAGGAAACGTCGAATCCAGCAGCCGCACGAAAGACACCGCCGTGCGAACCGGCGGCGGCGCAGTGCTTGGCGCGATCATCGGCGGAGTTGCCGGTGGCGGCAAAGGAGCAGCCATCGGAGCGGCCATCGGTGCTGGCGTCGGCGCTGGCTCCGTCTTTGTCGAAGGCGGCAAGGAATTGACGCTCGAACCCGGCACGGAAATGCTAATCCGTTCGGCGGCTCCGGCCAATTCGAGAGAATAAGTAGACAGTAGACAGTAGCGAGCACCGCTTTTCGCTACTGTCTACTGACTACTGACTACTGACTACTGACTACTGTCTACTGTCCGATGATTACTTTTCTCACCGATTTCGGCACTGCCGATTACTTTGTGCCTGCTGTCAAAGGAGTCATCCTTTCCATCAATCCACAAATTCAGATCATTGACCTGACGCACGAAATTCCAGCGCAAGACATCGCCGCCGGAGCTTTCACGCTTGGCGCGTGTTATCGCAACTTTCCGGCTGGAACTATTCATCTGGCTGTGGTTGATCCTGGCGTAGGTTCCGCTCGTCGGGCAATTGTCGTCCAAGCAAGTGAGCACCTGTTTGTCGGCCCGGACAATGGATTGTTCAGTTACGTTTACCGGCGAGAAGATCGCGTGCGCGTATTTCAGATCGAACGCGAAGATTTGTTTTGCCAACCGATCAGCGCCACATTTCACGGACGCGATATGTTTGCGCCGATTGCCGCCCATATTTCTAAAGGCTTGTTGCCGGAATCGGTCGGAAGGAAAGTGTTTGATTTCGTGAAGCTGGATTTGCCGGAACCGACCGCTGACGAACACGGCAAAATTATTGGCGCAATCCTGCACATTGACCGTTTCGGTAACTGCATCACAAATCTGACTGAGCGCGAATTGCCAAATCCGCAATCGGCCACCGGCAATTCGCAACCGCCGAAGCTGCTGTTCGCCGGCCAGCAGATCACCCAATTCGGTTCTCACTTTGAAGCTGCGACGGACAAAACCAGTTTGTTCGCTTATCCAGGCAGCGCCGGGTTTTGGGAAATCGCATTGTGGTGCGATTCGGCGGCTGAAAAGTTTGCCGTCAAATGCGGCGCTGAAGTCATTCTCGATTGCTGAATGGGAAATCGAAACCGCCAAAGAGCAAATCCGCAAGCCGCATTTAGGATATGAAACTGATTCGATCAACTCTGGATTTGGAATCGCGCGTTCAGGTGATGGGCGTGCTGAACGTCACGCCGGACTCGTTTTCCGACGGAGGTAAATTCGAAGACACCTCACGAGCCGTCGAGCGCGCTTTGGAAATCGAAGCCGAAGGCGCGGACATTCTGGACATCGGCGGCGAATCCACGCGCCCCGGTTCGTTGGCGGTCAGCGCCGAAGAAGAAGCCGCGCGCGTCTTTCCCGTGCTGGAAAGTCTGGCAGGAAAGCTGCGAATTCCCATTTCCGTAGACACCACCAAGCTCGAAGTCGCTCGCGGAGCCATAGAACGTGGAGCCGAACTCATCAACGACATCAGCGGGTTGCGCTTTGAGGCTGGTTTGGCAGATTTGGCGGCGGAAACCGGAGCGGCGCTGATCTTGATGCACTCGCGCGGAACTCCCGAAACGATGCAGCAACTTCCGTCTGTCGAAGACATCTTTGCCGAAGTGATTGGCGGGCTGCGCTGGTCAATCGAACGAGCGGTCGAACGCGGCGTAGATCGTTACAAACTTATCCTTGATCCCGGCATAGGATTCGGCAAAACGGTTGAACAAAACCTGCAACTCATCAACCGTCTGGATAGGCTGACGGCGGAATTCGGCCTGCCGGTACTGCTTGGTACATCTCGAAAATCATTCATCAAACGGACGCTCGACCAGCGAATGACCGCTACGAAACGCGACGACCAACGCGAACGAATCGCCGGAACTGCCGCCAGCCTTGCCATCGGCATCGAACGCGGCGCGCGTTTCGTGCGAGTTCATGACGTAGTCGAAATGACCGCTGTCGTTCGACTGACCGAAGCAATATCGAAAGTCATCTGAAAACTTTATGAAGAGGCAACAATTTCATTTCTCAATATTTGCCATTATCACGTTCCTGATTTCCACTACCGGCGTCTCTACGCAATCGCCTGCGGCAAGCAAGCTTGGGCTTGGCCGCAAGTATTCCACCATTGAGCGCATGAATTTCGAGCGGCTTCGCGCTGTCAATGCGGACAAGCTGCGGATTCAGAAAGCGCGCAAAGCCGTTCCGCTCAAAACTGGATTCAATGATTACAAAGCTATTTTGCATGCGCACGCCGAAGACTCTTCGCATACGGGAGGGACTCGACCGGAATTGTTGGCGGCGGCCAAGCGCGTTGGCGTGAAGATCATTATGCTGACCGATCACGTGCGGCCTCCGAAGGATTTCATCGCCGACAGTTGGCGCGGCTTGCGCGACGGCGTGTTGTTCATTCCCGGAGCCGAAAGCGAAGGCTTTCTGGTTTATCCGCAACGTTCGATCATCGCGGCGCACATCAACAAAAGTTTCAAATCGCGCGACGAATACATTCAGATCGTTAAAGCGCAGGCAGGGCAGGATCGCGGCGACATCTTTCTTTCGCACGTCGAAGAAAAAGGCGATTGGGATACCAGCCAGTTGGACGGGCTGGAGATTTACAACATCCATTCGGACTTGCTGGACGAAGCGGAGTTCGTTCGCTGGCTGCAAGGCGCATTTACGAACCCAGACCGGTTGAAGCAATTGGAAACGGGGCTGGTCGAATTCCCTGCTGAAGCTTTCGGCGCGTTGCAGGATTATCTGCCGACGATCATCGCCAAGTGGGATCGAGATTTGCCAGCACACCATCTGACCGGCGTCGCCGCCAACGATTGCCATCACAACCAACTGTTCACCGTCAGAGCCGTCGCCGACGATGCTATCGAAGTGACAGCCTTTCCCGATCCGCCGCGCAAAATCACCACCAAGCAGGCTCCGCGAATTGCCGAGATGTTGAAAGACCGCAAACCCGGCGACATGATTTCCAAGCTGGATTTTGATCCTTATGAACGCAGCCTGTCGTTCGTGGCGACGCACATTCTGTTGAATGAACTGAAGGAACCGGCTGTGCGACAAGCGTTGCGGCAAGGTCATGCCTTTGTCGCTCACGATTGGTTGTGCGATGCAACAGGGTTTGCCTTCATCGCCGAACGTGGCGGCAAACGCATCGGCGTCATGGGCGATGAAGTGAAATTGGAAAAAGGTTTGAAACTGCGGCTGGATGCTCCTGTGGCAGGAACTTTCAAACTCTTTCGCAATGGCAAAGTCATTCACGAAGTAAACGCCGACAAGCTGGATTTTTCGGTCACGGAAGCCGGAATTTATCGCGCGGAGGTTTGGCTGACGCTGGATGGCGAACAACGTCCATGGATTTACGCAAACCCTGTTTTCATAAATTGAAACCGAAAATCAGTCTTCGACCAGAAAGCTTCCATGCACTGGCAACCCAATCTGAAGTAGTTGGCTGGTGATTTCAGACTCCTTTCGAGTACTGAAGTAAAGAATGAACGACCTATTCTTTGTGCTAACCACAGCCATCGAGTAAACGAGCCTTCGCCAAAGTTTATGCCCGACCTGCCCAAACCAGGACAGGCACACTAGCAACAGCCCAAAAACTCCTACTAAAACTTCCAGGTGAATGGTGATTGGAAAAGAGGGAATTTCCCCAAGACTGTTCACTAAGCCCTCAATTCCGGCAATCAGGCCTTGCCAAATCCCCGCTCGAACCAAAATCAACAAGCTGACCAAGCCAATTAGCAATGGGAAAAAATATGGATTTTTCATGAAGGCAGGAATCAAAGTAACCCCGCGAATAGAAGTTAACGCGACAGCCTGAAGATTACGGTTATCGCCGTCTTCTTCACGTCGAGGTTCCACTATCCAACGGCCTCCTTCGATCCTGACATTGACTGGAATAAATTTGGGACGATGAGCCTGGCGTGTTTCTTCTCCGTCATCATCCACTTCGACAATCACACCTGGTCGCGTATAAAGGTAATATCCCTCAAAACTAACAACATCCGATTTGTCAGCATCAAGTTCTATAGACTGAGTTTTCATAAAAAAAGAAAGACCAACCTCAAACATGGTTTGCCTTTCCTCTTTACAACGGAATGATTGAAAACTATTTCAGAGTGATTTGATCGGTGCTCGGTATCGGCTGTTCTATTTGTGCTGTGCGAGAACTGCCGCCAATCGCGCTCATCACGCGATTCGGCAAAATTCCCAGATACAAAGTTCCAACCAAAGCCAGAATCAACGCCGCTGCCGTCATCGCACTGACTTTCGGTTTGACGAAACCCGGAGCCAGCGGACGGAAGAACATCACCACAATCGGGTAAAGGTAGTAATACACCGAGATGATGCTGTTGATGACTGCGACAATCACCAGCCAACGCAAAGTCGGCGCGCCATCCCAAGCCGATTTGAAGATGAAAAACTTGCTCATGAAACCAGCGGTCGGCGGAATGCCTGCCAGACTGAACAGGAAGATCGCCAGCGCAAAGCTCAGCGCCGGAGTCTGAAAACCAATTCCGGCATAATCGGCAGTTTCGACTTTTTGATCGCCAGCGCGAGCCAACAACTGAATCACCGCAAACGCGCCGACGCTCATCAACGAATACACCAACAGATAAAAGGCGACCGGCGCGGCTTCGCTGGTGATGAATCCGACCAGCGCGTAACCGGCATGAGCGATGGATGAATACGCCAGCATGCGTTTGATGTTCTTTTGCGACAACGCCACGACGTTGCCGACCGTCATCGTCAACGCAGCAATGATCGCCACCGCCGTCACCCACACGTGATGAAGCTGGGAACCAAGCACGCCTCCGGCATTAAAGCCTTCGGCAAAGGTGTGCAGAAACGCCGCGAACACCGCCACTTTCGGAGCCGTTCCCATAAAGCCCGTGACAATGGTCGGAGCGCCTTCGTAAACATCCGGCGTCCACAGATGGAACGGCGCGCTGGCAATCTTGAATCCGAAGCCAACCAGCATCAGCGCGGCTCCGATCATCAACAAGGCGGGAAACTGAACTTTGCCTTCGGCAATCGCCTGATTGATGGCGGTCAGATTTGTTGTCGCTGTCGCTCCATAAACCAGCGACATGCCATACAGCAAAAACGCCGTGGCGAACGAACCAAGCAGGAAGTATTTCAACGAAGATTCGCTGGCGCGCGTGTCATAACGGCGATAACCAGCCATGACATAAGTAGTGATCGAAGCGATTTCCAGTCCCAAAAAGACCGTCACCAGATCGCCCGCTCCGGCCAGCAGCAGCATTCCGGCAGTGGCGAACAAAATCAGCGCGAAGAATTCGCCGGGCGGCAAGGCTTCGTCGCGCAAAAACTGGCTGGCCAACAAGGTCACGGCAATCGAAACAATCAGAATCGTCACCGAAAAGAACACGCGAATCGGATCAACGACGATCATCCCGGCAAAGTAGCTGCCTCGCCCAGCCGAGTTCAGTCCGAAAACAGCAATCAGCGCCAGCACCAAACTTACCAGTGTGATTCCGGCGTTAATTTTGCGAGCGCCTTTTTTGGAAAACGCATCCACCAGCATAATCACCACTGCCGCCACTGACACAATGGATTCAGGCGCGATTGCGGCGTAATTCAAATTGAGAGAAGTGAGTTGCATTGTTATTCCAAATCAACCCGAAAACTTTTTAGACAGGATTTACAAGATTCAACAAGATGAAACCCAAAACAGAGTTTGATGATCCAGTCTTGTTCATCATTGTGAATCCTGTCTGTTTCCGACTTATCTGTCTTGATGGTTTTCTGCGACCTTGGCAGGTTTGCCCATCACATATTCCTTGACCAAAGTGACTGTTTTTTCGCTGCCGCGCAGGAAGGTCATCGGTTTGACGCCCATCACAATCGCCAACACGACCAGCGGAACCATCGCCAGCACTTCGCGGCCATCCATGTCTTTGAGTTCGGCGTTTTCTTTTTTGGTGATTTCACCGAAAAACACGCGCTGGATCATCCACAGCAGGTACACTGCCGAGAGAATTACGCCCAACGCAGCCAACACGGCAAACATCTTGGCGTGCGGAACCGGCGAAGCGAACGTACCGAGCAGGATCAGGAATTCGCCAATGAATCCGTTCAACAGCGGCAAGCCCAAACTGGAAAGCGCAACGATCAAAAACAGCGTCGAGTATTGCGGCATCGGCGTAGCGATTCCGCCGAAGTCCGCAATCTGTCGAGTGTGGCGACGATCGTAAACGATGCCTACGCCAAGGAAGAGCGCGCCGGTCGAAATGCCGTGCGCCAGCATTTGATACAACGCTCCCTGCATGCCTTGATCGGTGAAGGCGAAAATTCCCAGCACGACGAATCCCAAGTGGCTGACCGATGAATACGCCACCAGCTTTTTCATATCCGGTTGCACCATCGCCACCAACGCGCCGTAAATGATGCCAATCACTGCCAATCCCATCATCCACGGAGCCGCTTTCTGCGAAACAGTCGGGAAAAACGGCAGGTTGAATCGCATCAACCCGTACGTTCCCATTTTCAACAGAACTCCGGCCAGAATGATCGAACCGGCAGTCGGCGCTTCGACGTGAGCGTCCGGCAACCAGGTGTGAAATGGAAACAGCGGAACTTTGATGCAAAACGCCAGCGCGAATGCCAGCCATAACCAAACTTGCACGTTGCCGGGAATAAGAGTTTTGCCGGTTTGAATGTTGTTGGTGATTTCGACAATGTCGAACGTCGTGCCGCCGTTGTAAAAGTAAATGGCGATAATGGCGACCAGCATCAGCAAACTGCCGACGACCGTGTAAACGAAAAACTTGATCGCCGCATAAATGCGCCGTTCTCCGCCCCAAACGCCGATCAGGAAGTACATCGGAATCAGCGTGATTTCGAAGAACAGGTAAAACAAAAACATATCCAGCGAAACAAACACGCCGATCATTCCCGTTTCCAGAATCAGCATAAACAGCATGTATTCGCGGACGCGCTTGGTGACGTGCCAACTGGCCAACACTGCAATCGGCATCAGAAAAGTCGTCAGGATCACCAACCAGATGCTTAGACCGTCAATGCCTACGTGGTAGTAAACGCCAAGCGAACCAATCCAGGGATTTTTCTGTACCAACTGCGCCGTCGCATTGGAACTGTCGTAGCGCGCCAGAATCACCAGCGAAACCAAAAATGTGACCAGCGTAATCGCCAGCGTCGCGTACCGATAAAGATTGTTCGCGGCTTTTTGATCGTCGGAACCGCGCAACGACAGGAGCACCAGCAAAATTGCTCCCAGCAACGGCAGAAAAGTTGTGATCGTAATGAGGTTCATAATTCAGCATTACGTGTGACAATTTGAAAAATTGTCACACTGTCTTTTTAGCGCAAAGCGATGTATCCGAAATACCCGATAATGGCGATAGCGCCGACCAAAATCACCGCCGCGTAATTCCGCGCAAAGCCTGTTTGCGTGTAACGCAACACGCCGGAAATGCCGCCGAACAACTTCGCGGCTCCATTGACGACACCATCAATAATTTTGACATCAACAATTTTCCACAACCCTTCGCGGGAAACCGTTTCAATTGGGTGAACGACCGTCGCGTCATACAACTCGTCAATTCGATATTTGTCTTCCAGGAGCTTCGGCATAGGTTTGAGCGGATTTTTGCCGAACACTGCAAAACCAACACCAATGCCAATCAGTCCCAGCAGAATCGAAAATCCGGCCAGAGCTAGCTCGGTAGTCGTATCGTGATGTTCTTCCACTTTGGCGGCAGGATCAGCAGTCGTCGCGGCATGTTGTTCAGCGGGTGCAGCTCCGTGAGCATCGCCAGCAGCCGGAGCGTGAGCAACTCCGTGCGGTTGCGCGTGCGCGATGACTGGCTCCAGGAAATGTTCGAAATGGTTCGCCCCGCCCATTGCTGCGGGAACTCCGACGAATCCACCAACCAGCGAAAGTACAGCCAAAACAACCAGCGGCCCAACCATCAACCAACCGGACTCGTGCGGTTTGCCATGCCCGTGACCGTGATCGTCATGCCCGTGTGAAGCGTGGCCGTGATCGTCGCCGTGCGATTTGCCAAAACGTTCTTCGCCCCAGAACGTCATGACCATCATGCGAGTCATGTAGATCGCAGTTAGCAATGCCGTCAGAGCGGCAATCCCCCACAGGATTTTGCTCAGCGGAAAACCGGCAACGGTCGGCAAAGCTTCGGTTGACCAAGTCTTCCACAGAATTTCGTCCTTGCTGAAAAAGCCAGACAGCGGTGGGAACCCGGAAATCGCCAACCAGCCCACGAACATCGTGCCGAACGTGAACGGCATATATTTCCGAAAGCCGCCCATTTTGCGCATGTCCTGTTCATCGTGCGCACCGTGAATGACCGAACCTGCGCCAAGGAACAGCAACGCCTTGAAGAAAGCGTGCGTCATCACGTGGAAAATTCCGGCGGCAAACGCCCCGACTCCGCAAGCCAGGAACATGTACCCAAGCTGCGAAACCGTCGAATAAGCCAACACTTTTTTGATGTCGTTCTGCGCCAGGCCAATTGTCGCAGCAAAAATTGCCGTTGCGGCTCCGATGATGGCAATAACGGTCATCGCGGTTGGAGATTTCACCACCACTGCGCTGCAACGTGCAGTCAGGTACACACCCGCCGTGACCATCGTCGCCGCGTGAATCAACGCCGACACAGGCGTTGGACCAGCCATCGCGTCCGGCAACCAGACGAACAGCGGAATCTGCGCGGACTTCCCTGTCGCGCCAACAAACAACAGCAATGCGATTGCCGTTAGCACTCCGCCAGCCGCAATCGTCGGAGCGGAAACTTGCGTCAGGAAACTGGCGACTTCGTGGCCGCCGATATTTTTGGTGACAAAGCTGATCGTGCCAAAGGTGGTGAAGACCAAAAACGTGGCGATCATAAATCCGAAATCGCCGATACGATTGACGATGAAAGCCTTTTTCGACGCATCGCCCGCGACATTCCATTTCGTGAAAAAGCCGATCAGCAGATACGAACACAATCCGACGCCTTCCCAACCGACGAACAGCAGCAACAGGTTATCGCCCAGCACCAGCGTCAGCATCATGAACATAAACAGGTTCAGGTAAGCGAAAAACCTGTAAAAGCCCGGATCGCCGTGCATATAGCCGACCGCGTAAATGTGAATCAGCAAGCCAACGCCGGTGATAAACAAGATGTAAATGCCTGACAGCGGATCAAGCAGGTAGGCGAAATCGGCTTGGAAGTTACCGACCGAAATCCAGGTGAAGAAATGTTCGGTGACGCGACGAACTCCGTTGGCGTCCGGCGTGGCGTGTGTCAGTTGACTGAACGACAAAAATGCCAGCACGGCTGACACGGCAACCGAGCCGCAAGCAATCGCGCCAACGACTTTTTCGCCTAACCGTTTGCCGAACAATCCGTTAATGACTGCGCCAATCAGCGGCGCCAGGGTGATCCATTTAAGCATAGGTTTCAGGTGACAGGTTTTAGGTGGTAGGTATCCGGCAATAGATTGTTTCTGTTCAACAATCTGTCACCTGCAACCTGTCACCTAACACCTGTTTCACAATTTCAGTAGATCTGCTTCGTCCACATTGAGTGTTTCGCGCGTTCTAAACAGCGCGATGATGATGGCCAAACCGACGGCGGCTTCGGCGGCAGCGACAACCATCACGATGAAGACGAACAATTGTCCCGTCACATCGCCCAGAAAGCGTGAGAACGCGACCAGCGTCAGGTTGACCGAATTCAGCATCAACTCGATGCACATAAACAAAACGATGGCGTTGCGTTGAATCAGCACGCCAGCGACGCCGATGGTGAACAACACGGCGCTCAGCGCCAGATACCAGGAAAGCGGAACCATTTAGGCGTGTACCTCCTCTTCGGAACTTTCTTCGACAGCCGTCGGCTGATTGGCGGCGTTCAGCGCCGTTTCAATTTCGTTGGTGTCTTCCGCACTTTCGCGCCGCGCCAGAAACATCGAACCCACAATCGCCATCAGGATCAACACCGATGTGGCTTCAAACGGCAGCAAGTAATTTGTGAACATCCCTTCGGCGACGTTTTCGACCGTGCCTGGCACATTGGGCGAAGCCGCCGGATTGCCTATGGTTTTCAACGCAGCCATCACCACGCCAATCAGCGCCAGGAATAACGGCACGGCCAGAAACTTCAGGTATTTTTGCCGGTCGGCTTTGGCGTCTTCTTCGCGGATGTTCAGCAACATAATGACAAAGACGAACAAGACCATGATCGCTCCGGCGTAAACGATGATCTGAATCGCGGCGATGAATTCCGCCGACAAGGTCAGAAACAGTCCGGCCAAAGAGCACATCACGACAATCAGCCCGATGGCGCTGTAAATCGGATTGCGCTGCAAAATGACGTTAAACGCGGCCACCACAGCCAGCGAAGCAAACGCCAGAAAGAAAAGATGCGAAACTTGGATTTGAGCGAATTGTTCCATTTGAATCAGTAGCCCGACTGTGAAAGAGGGCTTAGTAAACCAGCACTGCGATGGTCGCGGCCAGCGCGATATTGAACAGTGCCGCAGGCAACAAAAACTTCCAGCCGAAGTTCATCAATTGGTCGTAACGCAACCTAGGCAACGTTCCGCGCAACCAGATGTACAGAAACAAGAAGAAGAAAACTTTGCCCAGAAAGTAAATCGGCCCCAGCCAAGGAAAAACATTGATAAACGGCCCGTTCCATCCGCCCAGAAACAGCGAAGTCGCCAGCACCGAAACCGTAGTCATATTGACGTACTCGGCGATGAAAAACAGGGCGAACTTCAAGGCGCTGTATTCGGTGTGGAATCCGGCCACCAGTTCGGTTTCGGCTTCGGGCAAATCGAACGGCACGCGGTTGGTTTCGGCAATCGCGCTGATCAAATAAATGAAGAACGCGAAAATTGCCGGTACAGCCATCGCCAGACTTTTCAGGCCTTCGCCGGCAGAAGTTCCGCCGAAGATATTCCAGCGCATTCCGCCCCAACCCGATTGCTGCCGAACGATTTCGGTCAGGTCGAGCGTGCCAGCCATCAGCAGCACCGCCACCACAGACAACGAAAGTCCGAGTTCGTAGCTAACCATTTGCGCCGACGAACGCAGTCCGCCGAGCAGGCTGTATTTGGAATTCGACGCCCAACCGGCGACGACAATTCCGTACACGCCCAAGCCGGTCATCGCAAAGATGTACAAGATGCCGACATTGAAATGTGTGACGTGCAAATTGACCGACCGCAAATCCACGTTCCACCCCAAACCGAGTTTCGTCGTCAGATCGTTGATGGTTTGCGTCAAAAACTCTCCGCCGGGTAGCGGCAAATTGTCCGGGCCGAACGGATAAACGATCAAAACCATCATCGCCGGGACCAGCGAAATAATCGGCGCACAAACATACAGCGCGCGATTGACCGACATCGGAATGATGTCTTCCTTGAAGATGAATTTGATGAGGTCTGCAAACGGTTGCAGCAAACCTTGCCAGCCGACGCGGTTCGGCCCCAGCCGGTTTTGAATCACGGCCAGCACCCGGCGTTCGGCATACACCGCATAAGCGCAAATAATCATAATCGTGATCCAGAAAATCACGACTTTGATCAGCGCCCCAAGCACGTAGGGAAAATCAATTGAGTTAATCAGCGATGACATTTGATTTCGTAGGTAGTTCAGCCCACAGAGGGCAAACGTTATTTGGCGACGAATCGCTTACGCCGGGAACATCAAAACTTTGGCCGTGTCGCCTTCGGCTGTTTGCGGCAGCTTGGGCGTCAGCATCTCGGAATGCCGCGTGATCTGCACATAACGCTGTTTCAGCCGCGAACCGGCCTGAGCCGTCATTTCCGATTTATCCACAGCCGCCGAGCGATTGATTTTCGCCACCTGACCGGCCAGTCGTTCAGCCAGATCGGCGCGATTCACCTTGCTGGCATCAAACGCTGCCAATTTGATCTGAGTCGCGCCTTCGTTGGCCAACAGGTTGTGCGACAACCCATCGAAGCTCGGCAAGTTATCGGCAATCTCCTTGAACACGTTCTTGAGCTGGCCTTGATAACCCAAATCCACGCCCATCATCTTGGCCAGTTGAGCGATGACCATCCAATCAGGTCGCGCCTGGCCAACCGGCGGAATCGTGCGACGGACAAACTGGATTTGCATGCCGTTGTTGATTTGCGTGCCTTGCGCTTCGGCAAAACTGGTCACAGGGAAAACCACATCGGCGTGTTCTGTGGTTTCGGTCAGGAACATATCCTGCACGACCAGAAATTCGAGCTTGCCGAGTTGCGATTTGACCAGATTGGCATCGCCATTGGCTTTGCTGACCACGTCTTCACCGGCGATCAGCAGAGCCTTGATCCCACCGCCTGCTCCGTTCAACATCGCCTGAGCAGACATTCCACCGGTCAATCCGCTGGCAATTCCCATCGCTCCCGCACCCATCGAGTTCGAGTATCGAACCAGCGGCACGAATGAAAACTTGGTTTCGGTGCGAACGGGCGAAGCGCCGATTTCCAGCGTCGGATGTTCGACGATGTAAGTGAATGGGTTTTCGTTGATCGAAGGTTTCTGCGTGGAGTTGGACGATTTGACCTGACGTTGCAGAGCGTCAATGTAAGCCTTCTTCGCGGCATCGGCAGCTTCGGCGCTTGGCGCGGCCAAAGCTTCTTCCAGCAACGCCAGCGATTCGGCAGCCGCTCCGCGCAATTCGTCGCCGAAAACAACCACGACTTTTTCGCTTTCCTGAACGACTTTGCGAATCGCTCGAATGTCGTCTGCATTCGTGCCCATCGCGTCGGCGGCGTCGGCCAGTTTCGATTCGTCGAGCAAAGCCTGAACAATCGCGCTTTCACTACCCTCGCGGACGCGGACAGCCACATTCGCCTGACGTTCCAGGCGCGACGGCACAGAATTGACGATCAACAACCGAGCGGCTTTTTGGCGAACCGCCCAGCGAATCGAAAACGCCGTCAGGGGATTTTCTTCGTTCGGATCAGAACCGATCAGCAAAATCGTGTCGGCGTTTTGAATGTGTTCCTGGGTGGCAATCGTTGGCGAACCGTAACGGAAAAACGAAGGCAGATCGCATTCGTCGCTGTCGTGATAATAATCGGCGTGTTTGGTTTCCAGAACTTCATTGGCAAACCGCTGCAACGCGCGCTGGTCTTCGTTCAGCAGCCGCGCCGCGCTGATAACGCCCAGACTCTGTCCACCGTGTTGCGCTTTGATTTCGCCAAGCCGTTTAGCGGCAAAACTGAGCGCATCGTCCCAGGTCGTCGGAACCAGATGATCTCCGCGACGAATCATCGGGCGGTCAATGCGTTTTTTGCTGTGGACAAAATCCACAGTGTACCGTCCAAGCGAACACAGAAAATCGTGATTGATGCCTCCGGCTGTGCGGCCTCGGCCATCGCGAGCAACCGCGCGAATCAATTTCTCGCTGCGAGTTCCCGCCAGTGTCGAACAACCATCCGAACAGAAATTGCAGACGGTCGGCGTCTGTTTCAAATCCCAGGGGCGTGCGACGTATTTGTACGGCACATGCAGCAACGTTCCCGTCGGGCAAACATCAACGCAGTTTCCGCAATCGGAACACTCCACCCATCCGCCGAAGGCGCTAATCAAGGTCGCCGAACCACGATTGATGGTCGTGATCGCGTTTTCGTCCATCCACTCTTCGCAAACGCGAGTGCAGCGTTTGCAGGTGACGCAGCGCTGCGGATCGTTGTAAATGAACGGCGAAATCTGACGTTCCAGGTAATTTTCCTTGTCGTCGTACTGCGAACGAATGCGATCTTCGCCAAAACCGTAAGTTTGATCCTGCAACTCGCATTCGCCTGCGCGGTCGCACACAGGGCAGTCCACCGGATGGTTAGACAGCAGGAATTCGATCATCGCCGTGCGAGTCTCTTCGACTTCTTTGGATTCCGTGGTGACGATCATTCCGTCAGTCACCGGCATGGTGCAGGCGGTTTGCAGCTTGGGAATTTTCGGATTGTCCACGCGCACCACGCACATTCGGCACGAAGCCTGCGGCGTCAGTCCGCGATGATGACAGAAGCGCGGCAAGTAAACGCCGTTCATTTCGCACGCTTCGATCAGCAGTTCGCCTTTCGGCGCGGTCATTTCCTGTCCGTTGATTGTTATTTTTACTGTTTCCATAAATCGGTTTATAGAATTGTCGCTAACTCGATCAATCCGCCATCTGTGCGAAGTAAAACAGCGCCGCCAGAATAATCAGCGCCAGGATCAGACACCCCAAAAATCCAGCCGCTCCGCTATCCCTTGGTCTTGGGTGTTCAAAATGCACATCCCAATAATCCCCACCGTCTTTGTGTTCGTAAGTCGCATGAGCGTGTATGTTGCAATGCCTGCATACCGCCATCTGAACGCCAACTTTTTCAACTTTGGCGAGATCGGCAATTCTCCTGTCGCACCTTGGGCAGTGAACTTTCATTTACATACGTTATGGCCGCAACTTGGACGATCACTTGGCTGATATAACTGTCTTGCCAGCCATTGGCTGCTTTGAAACTCACTCAACGCAAAACAAACTGCGCGGCGATTTCATCATCGTCACTGTCAATACGCTGAAACCGTTCACTGTGGGGTTGTAAGCCGGTTTGCTAATCCGCCGCTTTCGCAATCTGAATCAGATTGTGTTTGATGCGTCGGTCGAAATCTTCGCGGAACTTTTTGATCGCCGATTGCACAGGCATTGCCGCCGCATCGCCCAGCGCGCAGAAACTCTTGCCCAAAATCTTGTCGGCCAGATCGTAAAGCAATTCCACGTCGCCCGAACGGCCTTCGTAACGCTTCATTCGCTCGAAGACTTTGTACAACCAGCGTGTGCCTTCGCGGCAAGGCGTACACCATCCGCACGATTCGTGTTTGTAAAAATGCGTCAAGTTCATCGTGGATTCAAAGATGTCAGCAGTTTCATCCATAACGATGACTCCGCCGGAACCGAGCATCGAACCGGCTGCCGCCACCGATTCGTAATCCATGTTCACTTTTTCGCACTCTTCGGCGTTCAGAATCGGCACGGACGAACCGCCGGGAATCACCGCTTTCAGTTTGCGTCCGCCGGTGATGCCGCCGCATTCGTTGTTGATCAACGACATCAGCGGATAACCCATCGGGACTTCAAAGTTGCCGGGATTGTTGACGTGACCGCTGACGGTGAAGAGCTTCGTGCCGCCGCTCTTTTCCGTTCCCAGAGCCTTGTACCAATCACCGCCGTTCAAAATGATGTGCGGGACGACGGCCAGCGTTTCGACGTTGTTGACCACGGTCGGGCCGCCGTACAAACCGACGACCGCCGGAAAAGGCGGTTTCAGGCGCGGATGGCCTCGTTTGCCTTCCAGCGATTCCAACAGCGCAGTCTCTTCGCCGCAAATGTAAGCGCCCGCTCCGGGGTGAACATACATATCGTGGTCGAAGCCAGAGCCTAAAATGTTTTTGCCCAGATAACCCTGCTTGTAAGCCTGCGCGATGGCCTTTTCCAGAATCTCTTTGATGAACCAATACTCGCCGCGAATGTAGATGTACGAAGTGTTCGAACTGAGCGCGAAGCCCGCGATAATCATTCCTTCGATCAACTGGTGCGGATCGTAACGCATCAAGTCGCGGTCTTTGCCAGTGCCGGGTTCGGATTCGTCGGCGTTGCAAACGACGTATTTCGGACGATTCGATTGTTTCGGCACGAAGCTCCATTTCATCCCGGTCGGAAAGCCTGCGCCGCCGCGTCCGCGCAAGACGGACTTTTTGACTTCATCAATGATTTGATCCGGCTTGAACTCTTTCAGAGCCTTCGGCAACGCCTGATACCCGCCAGTCTGTTTGTAGACATCAATGTCGCAGGCTTGGCCTTTAAGGTGAAATCTGTTGGTCAGAACTTTTGTCATAACAGTTCGCTGTGAGTGTTACTTCAATCCGTCAATCAATTTATCCACGCCATCGGTGGTCACTTTTTCGTGGTAGTCAAAATTCACTTGCAGGCACGGAGCCAAATCGCAGTAGCCCAGACATTCGACTTCCGTCAAAGTGAATTTGCCGTCCAGAGTCGTTTCGCCCATGCCGATGTGCAGCTTGTGTTCGATGTGTTCGGCGATCTTTTCCGCGCCGAGCAGCGCGCAGGAAAGCGTGCGGCAAACTTGCAGCTTGTACTTCCCGACCGGCTTGCGCGAATACATCGTGTAGAAAGTCACCACTTCTTCGACTTCGTTGACGCGCATATCCAGCCGCTGGGCGATGTACCGAACGTCGTCGTCGGTGACATAGCCGTGCTCTTCCTGGGCGATATACAACGCTGGAAGCACTGCCGACCGCTTGACCGGATAGTGAGTGATGATTTCGTCGAGTTTTGTTTCGTTTGTTTGGCTAAACATGGTTCTTAACGGTCAACGTCTCCCAAAACAATATCAATGCTGCCGATGACGGCAACCACATCGGCCAGCAGCGAGCCTTCGACCATCGCGGGCAAAGCCGCCAAGTTGACGAAAGAAGGAGTGCGAACGCGGACTCGGTAAGGGCGTTCGGCTCCGTCGCTGACGACGTAATAGGCAATCTCTCCGCGAGCCGATTCGATGGATTGATAAACTTCGCCAACCGGCACAGTGAATCCTTCGGAAGCCAGCAGGAAGTGATGAATCATCACGTCAATGTGTTCTTTCATCAGGTCGCGTTCGGGCAATTTCAGTTTGGGATGATCTGATTTGACCGAGCCGCCCGTAGTCCGCAACCTTTCCAAAGCCTGACAGCAGATTTTCCAGCTTTCGTGGAATTCATCCATGCGAACCAGATAACGCGACCAAACGTCGCAACCGTCATAAACCGGCACGTCGAAGTCGTAAGTTTCGTAGCCCGAATACGGTTCGGATTTGCGAATATCCCAGTTCAGGCCACTGCCGCGAACCGTTGGGCCGGAAAGCGCCCAGTTAATCGCCTCTTCTTTGCTGATGGTGCCAACGCCTTTTGTGCGGGTCTGGAAAATCTTGTTGCCGGTGACCAGCTTTTTGGCTTCGGCCAGCAGCGAGGGGAATCCATCCAGAAACTCCTGGCACAGTGGAATGAAGTTATCCGGCACGTCGTAACGCGCTCCGCCGATGACAAAATAGCTTTGGTGAAACCGCGCGCCGGTAGCGCACTCGAACAAATCCAGAATCTTTTCACGATGCGTGAAGGCGTAAAAGAACCCGGTCATCGCTCCAATGTCCATCGCGTGAGTTCCGAACCAGACCAGATGCGAAGCGATGCGGTTCAATTCCGTCAGCAAGACGCGAATGACTTTGGCGCGTTCCGGCACTTCGACGCCCATCAGTTTTTCCACCGCCAGGCAGTAACCCAAGTCGTTGCCCATCGAATTCAGGTAATCCATTCGACAGGTAATGGTTACGACTTGCTGCCATTTTTCCTTTTCCATCGTCTTTTCCATGCCAGTGTGCAGGTAGCCGATGTCAGGAATGGCACTAACCACTGTTTCGCCGTCCAGCACCAATTCCAAACGCAACACGCCGTGCGTCGAGGGATGCTGCGGCCCCAGCGAAACGGTCATGCGCGTGTCAGCCAACGGGTCTGATTTCCGCAGCATGGAGATCGGTGAAAATGTCGAAGTCGAAGTTGTCGGTACAGCTAATTCTCTGGCTTGCATAGTTTCAGTGCTATTGGCTTTTAGTAGCCTTTCATCGGGAAGTCTTTCCGCAAAGGATGACCTTCGTAATCCGCTGGCATCAGTATGCGTCGTTGATCGGGATGCCCTTCAAAGTTGACGCCGAACATGTCGTAAATTTCGCGCTCCAACCAGTTCGCTGCTTTCCAGATATTGGAAAGCGTAGGCAAGTTCGCGTCGTCTTCCGGCAGGAACACTTTGACGCGCAGTCTGTGGTTGTGATCGAGCGAGTAAAGTTGATAGGCGACAGCGAAACGCGGATTGGCGAATTCGCCCAGATCAACGCCGCCAATGTCGCTCAGATAATTGAATTTCAGACTCGGTTCGTCGCGCAAAAAGGTCAGCAATTCGACCAGACCATCACGCTTGGCGATTATCGTGACTTCGCCAATGGCTTCTGTGATTTCTTCGATGGTGTCGGCGAATTTGGCGCGGACTAAAGCGGCGTCCGCGTAGCGCGAGGAATGCGTTTGTGTTTGTTCGATGGATTCGGACATTTCTTTTCGGTAGTCAGTGGTTGGTGGTCGGTGGTTGGTTGTCGGCTCTGCACCGACAACCGGCAACCGATTACCGATAACCATTAAGCAGCAACTTTCTCTTCTTTGAAGACTTTGTCGCGTTCGATCTTTTCTTGCAGCTTCATCACTGCCCAGATCAATCCTTCGGGGCGAGGCGGGCAACCGGGGACGAAGATATCCACCGGCACGACTTTGTCCACACCCTGAACGATGGCGTAGTTGTTGAACACTCCGCCAGCCGAAGCGCAGACGCCCATCGAAATCACCCACTTCGGTTCGGGCATTTGATCGTAAATGCGGCGCAAGACCGGAGCCATTTTGATCGAAACACGTCCGGCGACGATCATCACGTCAGCCTGTCGCGGAGTCGCTCGAAAAACTTCGGCTCCGAATCTGGCAATGTCGTTTCGAGCATCAGTCATCGCCATCATCTCAATCGCGCAACAAGCCAAACCAAATGTCGCAGGCCAAATCGAAGACTTGCGCCCCCAATTGACCAACGAATCCAACTTGGTGGTGATTACTTCTGGCAGAATTTCGCCAACTTTAGTTTCAAGACCCATAAAGTTATTCTCGGATTTCCACTCAATCAGTTAGTTCGTGCTGTTCCACTCGAACAAGCCCTTCTTCCAGACATACACATACCCAACCAGCAGAACCGCGAAGAAGACCATCATCTCAATGAAAACAAACGGGCGGGAAAGCTTTGTAATCAAACTTTTGAACACCACAGCCCACGGCACCAAAAAGATTGCTTCAATGTCGAACAGGATGAAAAGCATCGCCACCAAATAAAACTTCACCGAAAATCGTTGGTGCGCCGAACCGACCGGGTCCATACCGCATTCGTACGGCATCAACTTGGCGCGAGTGTCTTTTCGCTTGCCAACCAAATGCGTGAGGATGATGTTCGTGACGGCAAAGCCCATCACAAAAATGAAGACAATCAGAATGGGAACGTACGCTTTCATCCGAACCTTTCTCGTTTAGTTGGTGCTCCACTCCCGTTACACATTCGCGTCACACTGCGGCCAACGAATGCAGCAATTAACTTGCAGAACGATTTTTGGGGTACCAAAAAGGAAGCTTGATTACTAGGTTGCGAATCTTAGTACAACGTCCCTGACCTTGCAAGAATGCGAAAAAAATTCTTCTCACGAGCAAGAAAACGCCCTGCACTGTCCTGAACACGGCGATAAAAAAGCGAATGGCCATAGAGTTTGAGTGAACTCAAACTCTATGGCCATTCGCTTTTTCAGAGTCACAACCACCCAAATTAAGGCCTGGCAACGACGATTTCATTTGGGCGCAAAGTGCGCATCTGCTCTTGAGCTTTTTGCGCTTTGACCGCCGGATCGGTTTTGATCTTTTCAGTCTGATGTTTGATCTGTTTGTTTGCGGCTCTGGCTTCTTCAACACGTGAAGCGATCACCGCATGCGACTTCGCAGCTTCTTTAGCCGCGGCCTGAGCGCGAAAATAAACCGTAAACGACAAGGCCAGAAAGGCCAATGCGACCATTCCAAGCCACGCATAAGCCGGGATTGCCGGAATCCAACCTTCGACGCGAGCGCCGATTGATGAACGATCCTCGAACGAAGTCGGTCGTGTGCGAATGGCAACAGCCTGGGCTGAAGCGGTTCTAGCTGAGTACGAATTTAGTGCTCGTTTCAAGCAACACCTCCAAATCTTTCTTTGTGTGAGTTTCTGCGTAGCACCGAACCACAGGTTCAGTGCCGGACATTCTGAGCAACATCCACGTGCCGTCATCGAAGATGTATTTGACTCCATCCATTCTGTTGACTTCGGTCACGCGGCGTCCGCCGATTGAGGCCGGGGCATCGTCGGACAAACGTTTTTGCAAACGATCTTTGACTTCGGGGGTCAATTTAATTCCGACGCGCTCGCAATAAAGCGCGCCATCTTTCCGAAACAATTCTTCGATCATTTCGCCCAAGCTCGCACCGCGAGCCGCCACCATTTCTACCACCAGCAGACAAGCCAGAATCCCGTCTTTTTCGGGAAAATGACCTTTGATCGTCAGCCCGGCGCTTTCTTCTCCGCCGAGAATGATCTTGTCTGCGTTAATCAATTCGCCGATGAATTTGAATCCAACCGGCGTTTCAAAAACTTCGCGTCTGTGCCGGGCCGCGACCTTGTCCAACAAATGAGTCGTCGCCACGCTACGAGCGACTCCGCCTGCCCAACCCGGACGCGATTCGCAAAGGTAATCCAACACCAAAGCCAGCACGTGATTCGCCGAAACAAAAGTTCCGTCTCGATCAATGAACCCGAACCGGTCGGCGTCGCCATCTGTCGCTACGCCAAGCACCAATTTCTTGTCGAGCACCAGTTGCCGCATTTCGGCCAAATTTCTTTCCGAAGGCTCCGGGCTATAACCGCCGAACAGCACATCGCGAAAATCGTGAACCGTCTGAACTTCGCAATTATTGCGGCGCAGCACTTCGTCCAGATAACCGCGCCCGGTTCCCCACAACGGGTCATAAGCCAGCTTCAACCCAGCTTTGGCAATCTTGTCAAAATCAATCTTCGTCGCCAGATCGGTCAGATAATCTTCCAGCGGATTGAACTCAACGGCTTTTGCGCCGGGCGTTGTCTTTTCAATTCGCGCAGTTCCGGCTTGCAACTCGGCAATGCGCTGTTCGACGGCTTTGGTCGTTTCCGGCAAAGCAGGCGCGCCATCCGCCGTCGAAAGCTTCATGCCGTTGTATTGTGGCGGATTGTGACTGGCCGTGAAGTTGATCCCGCCGCGAGCCTTCTTAGTCCGAATCGCATAAGAAATCGTAGGCGTCGGGGTCTCGCGTGTCGTCAAATACGCTTCAAAACCAAGCTCAGTCAGTTCTTCGGCGCAAACCGCTGCAAATCGTTCGCTCAAAAACCGTGTGTCGTAACCGACAATAAAACTGCCGCCGACTTTCGATTCGTTCAACACCGAAGCTATGGCGCGCGTCACCAAACGCACGTTATCCAGAGTGAACTCATCGGCGATAATCGCTCGCCATCCTGAAGTGCCGAAAGTTATTCCCATCGTGTCCTCGACGTGGAAACTTCAATAATTCAAAAAGTGTGTTGCTTAAATTTTGTGGCCAAAAACCGCACCACTTGACCCGGCTTGGCTGCCGGAAAAAGTAACTTGAACCTGTTCACTTAATGCTTTGCTTAAGATGGCGCGGACGGTAGCACGCAGATAAAACACTGTAAAGCACTATTTTTCAGTAGTTTCACGCTTGAAACCTCATGAAAAACCTACTTCTGTGGAAAACTGACTAATGCTTAAACGGCTCTTCGGAAAAATGTCTTGTGCCTGAATCAACCTGGAGCACACTATATTGGGCTAGAGCCGATTTGCAGATGGATATGGTGCGCTGAGTTGCCGAAAACACATTGATTTCCCAAGGTTAGCCATTGATCCGCTTTGACGAGGTCATTGTTTCAAAAAAATTTTCAACTGCCTCACAGATGAAACAACTTTGAGCAGAATACGGCGTTCGTTTACCAAATCCATCAACTGATTTACCATCCGCGTCGCATGCTTAATCCTCTCCCGAAACGTCTTCAAGTTTACGGCTGGTTGATTCTCTGCTCCGCCATCGGAGCGACAATGTTGTTTTTGTTCGACGACAGTTGTCAGATGGACGGCGGCCAACATCATTTGTTCGCTCGCTGGGCGTGGAAGCATCCTCAATTGTTTGTTGGAGTTTGGTCGCGTCCGCTGTTCACGTTTGTGTACGCCTTTCCGGCGGCAATCGGCTTTCAAGCTGCTCGCCTATTGACCGTGCTGATCTGTCTGGCCATTGCCTGGCAAACCTGGCGACTGGCAGAAGAGTTCCGTTTGCCGCGAGCGCCGTTAAGCATTGCTCTTCTGTTTTTGCAGCCGTCTTTTTTCCTGTTTTGCGCCGACACAATGACCGAGCCGATTTTCGCGCTGATATTCGTCATCGCTTTGCGGCTTCATCACAAAGGCAGATTCGTCGCCGGAATGGTCTTAGCTTCGTTGATGATTCTGGCCAGACCGGAAGGCTTCTTTCTTGGCGTGTTGTGGGCGGTTTGGGTATTGAGAAACTCTAAATCCCAAATCCTAAATCCTAAATCCTTAGCCAAAGTTTTATGGCTCGCCACTGGTTCAATTCTCTGGTGGCTGGCGGCGCTGGCGCTGACTGGTGATGCCCTCTTCATCAAAAACAACTGGCCGAACAGTTGGCCAATGACCGGCACGATGTATGGCGCGCATGGATTGATCGCCTACCCCAGCCGTTTGCCCGAAATCGTAGGTTTGTTGTTGCTGCCGATGTTCGCTTACGGATTGTTCTGGCTGTTGAAGCGGCGACAACTGCCGACGCTGACTTCGTCGTTCATGCTGCTGTTTGTGCTGCACACGATTTTCAGAGCGTTCGGCTTGTTGGGATCGGCGGGGTATCCGCGTTATCTGGTCGCCATTTCGCCAGCCATTGCGTTGATTACGCTGGTCGGCTGGAACCAAATGGCCAACCGGTTCGCGCATGTTTCTAAACCAATCAAAAGCGGCTGCGTCGCAGTGTTGTTCGCGGTTTCGGCCTGGACGAATTTCGTTTACGCCGACGGAGCCGAATGGTCGCGGGACGCCAAAACCATCAACGCCGCATTTTCTTTTTGGCAAACTCAACCCACGAAACCACCTGTCAGCCGCTTCGTATGGAGCAAACCTTACGCAGCAATTTTGTTCGACCGCGATCCGTGGGAAAATCCCGCCTTCACACGCAACCGGGAAATTGATTTGGAAACGCTGCGCGAATTGCCGCCCGGTTCGCTGGTCGTTTGGGATGCGCTGGCTGGGCCAAAAGAATTCAACCTGCGCGCCGAAGATTTTCAGTTGGCAGGTTTTTCGCTGCTTCATTCGCAAGCCTTTCAACTGAACGGATATGTGCTGGATCGGTCGCGGTTCGGCTTTGGCGGAACGCGCCATCAAACCATTTACGTGCTGTACAAACCTTGAACGGAGAGTCACTCAATGAAATTAGTATTAGCAGGAGTTGTCGTTTTGTGCGGAGTTGTGTTCTGGCTTTTCACTGGAAGCTTACCAGTTGAACCAATATCGCAAGCTGCGGGCAAAGCTCAGTTGAAAGTCGGCGCTTCTGCCATTGCCGTGACACCGTTTGGCCAACATCCCGAATGGGATGGCGGCGTAACTTCGACCGGAGTCTGGGGCGAAAAGTTCAGCGACCAAAATGGCAACGGAACGTGGGATGGCGGCGAACCGTGGGAAGACGATCCAGGAAACACGGAACTCGATCCAAGTTCGAAAAACAAATACGACGGAATTTATCTGGCGGGCTTTGGCGACAAACGGCTGGCTACGGGCAAGCACGACGATTTGTGGGCGCGAACGATTGTGCTGGATTACGGTTCGACTCGCATCGCCATCGTTTCAGTGGATTTCATCGGTTATTACTCCGACGGCAAATACTACGGCGTCAGCCAGATTCAAAAACTGCTCGACCCGAAACTCGGCATTCAGGAAGTTTTGCTTTCCAGCACGCACAGCCACGAAGGCCCGGACACCATCGGCCCGTGGGGAGACGGTGCGCTCAAAGACGGCAAGTTTCCAAAATATCTGCGTTTCGTGGATCGCCAAGTCGCCAAAAGCATTTCGATGGCTGCCGCCAATCTGCAACCGGCGAAGATCAAACTCGGCCAGACCGATCCGGTGAAATCTCCCTTGCTGGCTGGAATGCAGACGCGAACCAGCGGACGCCCGCCGCGCTTTTTTGACGAAGAGTTGCGCGTAATGCAGTTCGTCAGAATCAGAAACAACAAAACGATTGCGACAGTGGTCAACTGGAACACGCATCCGGAATCAATGGAGGACAAAAACACCTTGCTGACTTCGGACTTTCCGCACGCGATCAGAGAAACTGTCGAGCGTAAATTCGGCGGCACGGCGCTGTTTATCAACGGAGCCATCGGCGCAGTCGAAATCATCGGCGACACCAACACCAAACCGACAGACCGGTTTCGATTCGACGGCAAAGACTTCCCGCTGAACGCCAAAAACAATCGCCCGGCCTACACCTTTGAAAGAACCGAAGCCATCGGGCGCGACGTTGGCAAAGCCGCCATTGAGGCTCTGCAACGCGGCGAATGGAGCAAATCTTCCAAACTGGAAGTCCGAAAAGCCGATTTGAAAGGCGTGATGGACAACCAGGGTTATCTGTTTCTGGCTCGACTGGGAGTTTTCGACACGATCCCTGTTCCGTCGGACGGTTCCGAGCCGCAATTCAAAACCTGGATTTACGCTTTGACTCTGGGCGACGCGCAAATAGTGACTACGCCTGGCGAATTGTTGCCCGAAGTCTTTTACGGCGTCGCCAAATACAAACGAACGGATTGCCTGGCAGCGGACACGGGCGCGCCGAGTGAACCTTCGATACGCGATGCGATGACGGCGAAGTATCGGTTTATGTTCGGACTGTGCCCTGACGAGTTGGGCTACATCGTGCCTATGTACGACTGGCGGCGAGAACCTGTGGATTTGAAAAAGCTGGACATCAAACAAGCCGTTGATCCCTGCAAATCGAACGGCGTGCCGAATCATTACCACGAAACCAACTCTGCGAGTTCGGCATTGGCTCCGGCGTCAGCTTGCGTGACTGTGGCGTTGTTGACGGGAAAAGTTCCGACAGATGCGGCTTGTAAAAACGTCGCGCAACATTCGGATTACGTGGCTGGGCTTTCCGGGAAGACTTCAAACGCAAAGGCGCAAAGCAGCAAAGGCGCAAAGAACTAAAGCTGGTAAAAAGCGGCCTTTGCGGCTTTCACTCTTTGCGACTTTGCGTTGAATTGCTTACGGCTCTGACGATGAGGTTCTCCAATTGCGGCAACAGGGAGATAAACGAACTCTGTTTGCTGAAACAGTAATCCGCCGGAGTGTCCGACAAGGTGTTGGAGCCGTCGGTTTCGATGTAGGCCGACAAAATGACAAACGGAATGGCAGCGAGTTCGGCGTCGGAGCGGACTCGTTTGCAGAACATGCGCCCGTCCATCACAGGCATGTGCAGATCAGAAATGATGATGTCCGGGCGTTCGGTGTGCAGCAATTCCAGCGCGGCGAATCCGTCCACAGCCTCCGTCACCGAATACCCTGCGTTTTCCAGGACGAGCGCGGCGACGGTGCGAAACTCTTTGTCGTCATCTACCAACAAAACTTTAAGTTTCATCCACACCTCCGACTTGAACGGTTCTGTGGGGCAACTGAATGACGAAATGCGCTCCGTGGGAAGAATTCGCCAGACTGATTTTGCCGCCGTGCGCTTCGACGATGGCGCGCGCGATGGCCAGCCCCAGCCCTGTTCCCCCCGGTTTGCCCTGACTGATAAACGGTTCGAACAATCGTTCTCGAATCGAATCGGGAATGCCCGGCCCATCGTCCATCAACTCCAGACGAACGTTGTCGCCATCAAGTGCAGCCCGAATGTGAATCGTTCCCGATGGCTGCCCGCCTTGTTGAAAGGCTTGCAACGAATTGACGAACAGGTTTTCGATCACGCGCCCCAATTTTTCGTCGTCAGCGTCCAGCGTGATGTCTTCGGTGACATCAGCTTTGAATTGAACGCCAAGTTGCGACAACTGAATGTTCAATTCCTGAGCCACGCGCCTGACAATTTCGGCCAGCGACAACCGGCCAAGATTGAGTTTGTAACTGCCGCGCGAAAATTCCAGCAGTTCGGCCAGCATCGAATTCATTCGCCCGGACGCACGAAGCTGCGTTTCAATCAGCGTCTGACGACGACCGGCGGGCAAACCGTCGTTCATCATCACTTCGGCGGCGGTGTAAATCGTCGCCAGTGGATTTCGCAAATCGTGAATGATCGAACTGGCCATCTGGCCGATGGTCGCCAGTCGTTCGTTTTTCAGCAGCGCGGTTTGCGATTGGCGCAAAGACAACCGCATTTGATCGAACGCCGTCGCCAGTTGAGCGACTTCGCCCTGAGCGCCGGTCGGCACTTCCACGTCGTAATTGCCTCGCCCAAGTTCTTTGGCGCTGACGACCAGTTTTTCCAATGGGCGCGTGATGCGACCGGCCACCAGATAACTCAGCGCCAATGCCGCGACAATTGCCAGCGTCCACAAAACCAGCAAGCGATTGGAAATCGCCCGAAACAACTTGCCTGCTCCAACCAGCGAACGCAGCATCACAACCTGCCCAATCGGCTTGCCGTCGAAATCCGTCAATTGCCGCGCAAACGCCAGATGCGTTTCGCCGCTCAAACTGATTTCAGTCGAACGACCCGGTGCGGTTTTGGCCAGATCACCAGCCTGAATCGCATTGAACACCGCTTGCTCGTTTTCCGCCGCCAGCGAAGACGAATAAAGTTTGTTGTTCAACAGAAAGACGACTTCGCTGTGGATGCGCTGTTTGATTTCGGCAGCCATTCCCTGATTGACTTCTTCGGCAATGCTGATGACTGCCTGCGTGTTGTTGATGTCGCTGCTGCCGGAATGCAACAGCACAGGCGTCGCCACCAGTTGATACAACCGTCCGCCGATCAATGTGAATCCGCGACTTTGTTTTTGGTTTTCTCCGGCGACGCGCGCGGCTTCCAGATTTCCGACCAGCTTTCCGATTTCCGGCGAAACTCCGCCTTGCTGTTCGGCAAAAAAAATCTGCCCGGAACCGTCGCTCATCAAAACCAGATCGCCCGCCGCCAACGTGTCTTCGGTGACGTCGGCGACCATTTCATGCAAAGTTCGTTTATCGCGCGAAGCTCCGGCGCTGCCAAACACCAGCTTGACGATTGGCGAATCGGCCAACGAAGCTCCCATCGTGGACAACCGCCGGGCGTGTTCTTCCCAAACCGATTCGTAAACCGGCAACAGCGTTTCGACTTCGGCCTGAACCTGTTGGCGCACCTGCCCTATCACCTGAGAATTGATAATCCAGGCAGTCACCAACACCAGTGCGCTGGTCAACAACGCGGAGCTGATGAACAGTTGATTCCGAAGCTTACCGCCGTCACGGCTTTCGGTAACCGGGTTTATTTCGTTGGCTGTCATATTCCTGGCCATGTTTATCTGGATGCGGTCGCGGCACATAACCTTCTTCGCTGATGTTGATCGCTCCTAAATCTAATTCGCCTGTGCCCACTTGAACCGTGCGCGACAGCGCCGCCAGCGTTTCCGGCTTGGCGCGTTCGTGCCAGACGCTCAAGCGATAATCGCCCGCAGGAATGTTGCTGATCGTAAATGAACCGGCTTTATCGCTGACAGCGAAATAAGGAGTATCGAGCGCGACGACCACGGCGCTCATTTTCGGATGAATGTTGCAGAAAATGTATGAAATGCCTGGGCGATTGAAATTAACGGGACGAGTTTCTCCGCTGGCGTACAAGCCCAGATCGAATCGTTTGCCGTTGTAGATGGAAAAGACGTTGTGGAAAAACGGATCATCGTTCGGAAAATCCACTTCCGAACCGGCTTCGACGGCAACGATGTGAGGCAAAAACCGTTTGTCGCGTTGATTGATGATTTTGCGCTGTTTCGATCCGTTGCGCGGCGTCGAACCGTCCGCCGGTTTCAACCAGACAACGACTCCGCTGGCATCGCGCGATTTCAACTTTGAGTTGACCAGTTCAATTCGACCTTTGATCTGCTGCACGGCGAATGGCGCGGCGGCAGTTAGTTCGTATCTGCCCGGATTTGACTGCGCGACAGTCAACAAAACAATCACAACGATCAAAACGACCAAAGAACGCATCATCAATCCTCTTGATTCAAATCAATTCCCAGCCGTTCGGCTTTGCGATAAAGCGAATACCGTCCAATGCCCAGCAACTCTGACGCGCGCAGCTTGTTGCCTTTGGTATATCGCAGCATCGCCAAAATGTGCTGGCGTTCAACCTCTTCCAAAGTTCTGGGTAATTCGCAAATCCAGAACGGCGAACTCGGAGCAATGGCAGTTTCCGGCGCTGCGCTTTGAACATTCGCCATAACAGTCTGCGTTTGCACGGCGACGCGAACCAGCGGAGTTGGAGTGAATTGCATGAAATCTTCCGGCAACAATTTGCCGCCGACGTTCAACGTGACGGCTCGTTCGACGGCGTTTTCCAGTTCGCGCACATTGCCCGGCCAGTCGAATTGACATAACCAGTCAATCGTTTCAGAAGGCGCAGTAACAGCTTTGCCGAATCGAGCGTTGAATCGTTGCAGAAAGTGTTCGACCAGCAGCGGAATGTCTTCTTTGCGTTCGCGCAATGGCGGCAGTTCCAGGTTAATGACGCTCAAACGATAGAGCAGGTCTCGGCGAAAATCTTCCGCACTAAATAAATCCTGCACGCGACGATTGGTGGCAGCCACGATGCGAACGTCTACTCGGCGAGATTCCGGCGCGCCGACCGGACGAACTTCCTGTTCCTGAATCACACGCAGCAGTTTGACCTGAAAGGCCGGTGACGTTTCGGAAATTTCGTCCAGAAAGATCGTGCCGCCGGTCGCTGTTTCAAAAATGCCTCGATGATTGGCCATCGCTCCGGTGAACGATCCGCGCACGTGGCCGAAGAGTTCCGATTCCAGCAAAGTTTCGGTGAAGGCTCCGCAATTGACGGGAATGAACGGGCGTTTGGATCGAGGGCTGTTGTCGTGCAACGCGCGCGCAACCAGTTCTTTGCCGGTTCCGCTTTCTCCGCTGATGAGCACGGTCGAATCAGTGGCGGCGACGCGGGCAATGGCTCTGTACACTGCGACCATCGCCGAACTGCGACCGACTATGGATGGCGAGGTTGTCGTTTTGGCCGGATGATTATTGTGACCGTTGCGCTGTTGTTTTCGCCATTCCAGCGCGCGACGAAGCGCCGATTTCAATTCTTCGGCGCGAAACGGTTTGCCAATGTAATCGAAAGCTTCGGCTTGAACGGCTTCGGCGGCGGATTCCATCGAACCGTGAGCCGTGACCATAATCACCGGCAAGGTTTCGCTGCGGCTGCGAATTTCGCGCAACACGTCAAGGCCGGAAACATCGCCAAGCATCAAATCCAACAGCACCACATCGCAATTCTGCTCGCCACAAACCGCCAAAGCCTCACTGCCGCTGTTGACCAATTGCGCCGTCAATCCTTCCAGTTCGACCAGACTTTGAGCGACCAGCCCGAATTCAGGATCGTCGTCAACAATCAAAACTCTTCCACGAAGGCTCATTCCCAGCACTCCTATTCGTTCATCCGTCAAACAATCTTCACGGAAACCTGCAAATCACCGTCCAAACTCCGCCGCTTACGGGTCAACTCGATTACCGGCCAAATCGAGACGCAGAAATTGTCCAGCCCTGTGTTTCCTGCCGCTTACGATCATTTGCCGAAATCGTGGCTTTTGATGCTTTGAGTCTCATGTTCCGGTGACAGCTTGAACCGAAACGAACTGTGCCACAGCGCCTCGAACGCCGCAACGAAAAGAGTCAACAACGGTTTCAACAAACCGGCCAACTTGCTGAAATTTGGGATTGCCTGATTGGAATGCGCTTTGCTCTGAAAATGACTTGCGGCGCATTGATCGAATCCGTTCAAGGATTCAATCAGCAGGCGCTACTGAATCTGAGCTGGCATCCGGGACGACGTAAGCTTGGAAAAAGTAGCGCCTGTTTTCTTTTTTTGGCCACAGAAAACGAAAGCAGGGAAAAACCGATACGGCTTTTCCCTGCTTCGAACTTGCCTCGGTGTAAATCGAAGCCGAATTTTTGGTTTGATTACTGCTCGACAATGCGGCGTGTGCCGAACCGTTCCAGACTGGGTTTGTCTGGATCAACCAAACCTTGACGATGATCGCGGATTTCGCGTCCGGGAACTTTGAACAAGGATTCAAAGCCCGATTTGAAAGCAGCGATAGGATCATCAGCCAGACTGGCTAGTTTCTGAACCTGAATCGAATAATCCCCAGTGATGTTCGGATCGAGCGGCGTGGCGATGGCAATATAAATGCCCGTTGACGTTAGACGATATGTGACTTGAGCGTTTCTACCTCCGCCAGTGTTGTCGTCCTGAGCCAGACGCGGATCGCCGGAATTGCTGTGCAACAACAGGAACGAATCCAAAACCGGAGCATTCATATTGACCCGCACGTTGTCGTTCTGAACTCCGTTGAACCAATACAAATCCAGATAGGTTCCGGCAGAAGTCTGCAAGTCCGCAGTGGTAATGCTGCCATTGATCGTCTGGCCGTAGTTTATCTGCGTGGCGACGTTATTGAGCAGCTTCAAGGTGTAATTGCCCAACCCGTTCGGTTCCAAATCAGAAGTTGTAGCGAAAATGGCGTAACTGCCAGGATTCGGAATCACCGTCATCAGCATCGCATTGTTGTTATTGGACGTAGGTGAACTGCCGTAATTTCCCGATTGGTCATCAGCGGCAAGCAAGCTCAACGTCCCGCTGGCATTGTTGTACAACAAAACAGCAGCATCGAAATTCGTCGAGCGCAGATCAACGGCGATGGTCGTATTCGCAGCCGTCGTCGTGAAGCTGTACGCATCGAAGAAAAACGTGCTGCCCGCCGAACCGGCCTGCACCTGATCGTCGGCGGTCAATGCTCCTGAAACCGTCTGGCCAAACGTAATGGCCTGAGCACGAACCGGCGGAACAGTTCCGGCAAGTTTGATTGTTACTGTGTTTGATGTGCGGCTGTTCGCCGTCAGTCTTACGTTGACGCTGCCAAGCCCGGCTAGTTCGGGCGGGATGACGACGTTCACTTGATCCAGTCCGATAAAACCCGGAGCAGGTCCGGCATACAGCACTGTCGCCGGAACACCTTGAATGCGGCAGGTGACGGATTCGGCAACGCCGTTGCCGTCAGTTGGATTTGTTGCCGGAGTGTTGCGAATGCCCGTCACATACAACACCAGAACATTGGGCATATCTTTCGTTCCCGCGCTGACATCGCGTTCGGTTCCATCCGGGTTGTAAGTATTGATGAGCGGCCCGCCGTTGCTGGTCTGAGCCGCAGCGGCCCCTGTTCCGGTTGCTCTGGCCGAAAAAATTCCAGGCGCGGAACGCACGACCGTCACAGTTCCGGTGGTCGTGGTGTTGTTGGAATTGGTGACAGTCATCGTCACACTGGCTCCATCGGCAACGGTGGCGGGAATCGCCAGATTGATCTGCGAAGGCGCGACAAAAAACAATCCGCAATCGGTGGTTCCAATGCGAACGCGAACTCCGCCGAGCGTGGTCGGCAGCGGCGTTGAATTGGCAATGTATACCTGATTGTTTTGTGTAGTGAACGTGCCGAACGCGGCCACAATCGTGTCGGGAGTGATTACTTTGTCAGTCGCAAAGCTGGCGGCATTGACTGCCGAAACCTGTGCCTGTGCCGTAAAGGCCGAACCTGCAATCGCAATCAGCAAAGTGGCAAACATTGCCCGAATGAAATTCGAGCAAAATGGTGTTGGAATCATCTTCATGGTCTTCTCCTAAATGGAAGTCTGGATAATCGAAATCCGTCGCGGGAAGCGGTGCTCAGTCAGATTTCCGCCCGCGAGTTCAAAGGCGATGGTTCAAGCTCTGGGAATTAAGGGGGCGGTGATTGATTTTTACTCGGCAGTCAATCTATCCGGCTCGGCTATTCGCGTCAAGCCGGATTTTTGCCGGTTTTGAACCGCAGAAACTCCGCCCGTAATGCCTGCCGTTAGACTCGCAGGCCAATGGTTCAGCCGACTTTTTTCGTGCAATTGCCAATCTGAATTGCTTCAAGTAGCATCGGCCATCGAAAAAAGTCAGTACAGATAACTTCAATCAAACATTCAAACAGTAGATTCAAGCTTTGCTGGTGATTCCTCTTTAATTGAAAGTTTTGCGGGAATTCGTCTGAATGCGGGTGAATTCTCAACGCCCACTTGTCCTGGGTAATTCCGGGCGATTTACCGGCAGGAGCCGGAAGGAGATTCACGTTATGAACAAGCAACTCTTTGCGAAAACAAGAATGTTGGTTGCGACGATATTGCTGATGCTGAGCGGCGCGATTGCGGCGCTGGCTCAACAATCCGCAACCGCCACCATCGAAGGAATAGTGACAGACCCGAACAACGCTGTCGTGGTTGGAGCCAAAGTCACCGCGCGAAATGTGGACACCGGCTTCACGCGCGAAATCACCACAGACACCAGCGGGTTGTATCGGTTGACCGCGCTGCAACCTGGAACTTATGCGTTGTCGGCGTCGGGCACGGGCTTCGCGGAAAACAAATTCGGCAATGTAACGTTGACCGTCGGCCAGAAACTGAACCTCGATCTGAGCCTGCGCGTCAACGTCAGCGAAACCATCACCATCACAGACGTTGCGCCTGTGGTTGAAACGACACGAACCAACGTCGCCGGTTCCGTTGGCGAACAGCAAGTCGCGTCGTTACCGGTCAACGGGCGCAACTTTCTGGATTTCGCCACACTAACTGCCGGGGTCGTGCGCGATCCCCGTCTGGGTGATTTGTCGTTCGGCGGCCAGCGCGGAACGTTCAACAGCCTGCAAATTGACGGCGTAGACAACAACAACAATTTCTTCGGTCAGGCATTGGGACGCACCGGTTCCGGGCGCGCTCCGTATCAGTTCAGCCAGGATGCCGTGCAGGAATTTCAAGTCAACACCAACAGTTTTTCTGCCGAATTCGGCCACGCCGCGGGCGGAACGATCAACGTCATCACCAAATCAGGCACGAATGATTTTCACGGAACCGCGTTCGAGTTTTTCCGCGATGCTTCGTTGAACGCCAAGCGCCCGAACTTTTTGGCCGCGCGCAACGGACTGGTTCCGATCAAAGAGCCGTATCACTTTCATCAGTTTGGCGGCAACATCGGTGGGCCGATCAAAAAAGACCGAGCGTTTTTCTTCTTCAACTACGACGGTCAGCGCAATACTCGCCCGATCACGATGTCGTTGGGGCAAGTTGCGCCGGCTGATGCCGCTTCGCAAAAAGGACTGCAACTGCTGACGCCATTCGTTCAGAATTACACACTGGGATTCGACCAGGATGTGTATCTGGGCAAATTCGACTGGCAGGTGGATGAAGCCAACCGGCTCAGTTTCCGGTACAACGGCCAACGCTTCACCGGACGCAACCTGGAAAACAGCGGCGCTCAGAGCGCGCAGGAACACAGCGGCAACAGCAACGTCAAAACCAATTCGTACACAGTGCAGTTGAACACGTCGTTTACGCCGCGTTTGCTGAACGAATTGCGCGCGTTGGTCGCCTACGACGAAGAACCCGGCCAAGCCAACACCGACAACGCCGAAGGCAACATTTCGCAAGGCGGTTCGACCGTGTTGGTCATCGGGCGCAACAGTTTCAGCCCGCGTTACACCAACGAAGACAAATATCAGTTCGTCAACAACGTCTCTTACTTTGCCGGCAAACACAGTCTGAAAGGCGGCGTGGACGTCATCATCGAAAAGATCGAAAACTTCTTCCCGGGCAATTTCGGCGGGCGATACTTTTTCCAAAGCACCAACGGATACGCCGAATTCGCCAACCACCTGGATGCGACCAGCACAGGGTATCGCCGCGTCACACGTTACCAGCAATCCTTTGCGGGCGACGGAACTACAGGCGCCCTGACGCAACCGAATTTCAATGAGTATGGGTTTTTCGTGCAAGACGATTGGCGGGCGAAAAACAACCTGACCATCAATCTGGGTTTGCGCTACGATGTGCAGACGATGAAACGGCCTCCGGCGTTCAACCCCAGCGCGACATTGGCTGCTGCCGGGTTGAGTACGCTCCAATTTCATAACGATTTGGACAACATTGCGCCGCGTGCCGGTTTGGCGTGGAGTCCGAAAGACCGGTTGGTCATTCGCGCCGCTTACGGATTGTTTTACGGACGGACTCCCGCGATTGCGCTGGGAACCGCACACTCCAACAACGGCATCAACGTCATTGGCGTGACGCTCAGCAACGTGCAGTTGCCGTTCGTGTATCCGAACCGCTTTGCCAACCTGGACGCGATTCGCGCTCTGGGCGGAACGCTGGCGGTGCCAGACATTTTCATCTTCGACAAAAACTACCAACAGCCTTACACCCAACAAGGCAATCTGGGTTTTGAATACGCTCTGACGCGCGATGTTGCCGTTGGCGCGACGTATCTGTACGTCAAAGGCACTAACCTGTCGCGCACGCGCGATTTGAACTTGCTGGCTCCGGTCACCGCGACGATTCCTGTCACTGGTGGCCCTACGCTCAGCTTTTTGCGTCACCCCGGAGCGACGTCCCCGACTCGACCGGTTGCTGGGTTCGGTCGCATCAGTCAGTTTGAAGGTTCGGCAGATTCGAATTACAACGCGCTGGCGCTGACTTTCAAGAAACGATTCTCTAAGAGTTTTTCGGTGGACGCTTCCTACACCTGGTCGAAGGTGATTGATAACACTCCCGATCAAACTTCTGTGGTCGTGGGCGGAGGCGATGACGCCAAACAGGCTCAAGGCAGTTTTCGGCTCAGCGATGATCGCGGTTTGGGCGGTTCGGACGTTCCGCATCGGTTCGTTCTGAACGGATTGTGGTCGTTGGATTACGCCAAAAACATGAAAGGTGCGGCACGCGCGATTCTGCATGGTTGGGAACTGGGTGGCATTTTGCAGATCAGTTCTAATATCCCGCTCAACGAAGTGCTGGGGGTGGATTTGAACAACGACGGCAACAACCGCACAGACCGTTCGCCGACCGTAGGACGCAACACAATTCGCGGCGACCGTATCGAAACTGTTGATTTGCGCGTAACCAAAACCTTCGGCTTCAAGGAAGACAAAGTCCGCGTACAGTTCATCGGCGAATTGTTCAACGCATTCAACCATCTGAACTACGGCAACACCTTCGGCGGCGCTTACTTGCAAACCACGCGGTATCGAGTCAATGGATTGAATACCGCAACGGCGAATCTGGCTACGCGAACCGATTTCCTTGATCCACGCAGTGTCCCGAACGATGGCCAGCGGATCGGCCAGTTGGCGCTGAAGATCATCTTTTAGCCCACGTTGCGACTGGGCTCCTGTGGCAGTCGAGCACAGTAAGGCAGGTTCCTCAACCTGTCTGACGGACTCAAGCAATTGGCAAAAAGACAAAGGCGACCGAGTAATTCGGTCGCCTTTATTGTTTCGGATTGTGCCGCCACTTATTTGATCGAAGCTTGCGGCGTCGGTTTGATTTCGATGCTGTTGCTGGTCAGCGTGGTGGACATCACGCGCTGTAATTCGGCAACGGCTTTGTTGTAATCGGCCAGCGCGCGCAGTTCCGAACCGCGAGCGATTGCCAGATCGGTCTGACGCTGCAAAACAAAGAAGGTGATGGAAAGTCCGGCTGCGAATTTCTTCTCTTCGCCTTCCAGTTGTTGTTCCGCGTATTCGCGCGCAGCACGCGAAGTTTCGATTCGCATTTTCGCTGTTTCCAGCGATTGCACTGCGTTGCGAACTTCGACTTCGATACTTTGAACCATGCGGCGATTCTGCAAATCAATCTGTTTGGTCTGTTCGATGGCGCGTCCCAAATTGGCTTTGGCAACGTGGTTGCGCCAAGGAATCTGGATATTCACGCCAAACGACCAACTACGGAAATCGTTTTTGAACAAATTGCCAACCGAATTGAAATAACCGCCCAACAGGTCGGCGGGTAAACAACCTGACGGCGGCGGCGCTTGTCCGTCAACGCAGGCCGGAACTGTCAGGGCCAACGGGTTTTGTGAATTGCGTTGACCGGAAACACCGTTCAGGTTGTAGCTGGCGGTAAAATCAATTTGCGGTTTGGCTTGGTTGCGGAAGAAATCCACGTTGATCTGGTTGATTTCTTTTTGCACGGCGAACTGTTTCAGTTCGGGGCGATTTTCAGACGCAAGTTTCAGCGCATCGTTGAGCGGAATGACCACCGGTTTTACGTCGAATGATTCAACCGGAATGATCTGCGCTCCCCACATATCGTCGCCAGAAGTGCCGATTGTCAAAGATTTCAGGGCGTTTTCAGCTTGCGCGATGGAGTTCATCGCCACGAAAACTTGCTGACGGCGAGATTCGAGCGTCGCTTTGGATTGAACGACTTCAATCGGAGCCAGCGTTCCGACTTCCACCTGACGTTCGTTGTTGCTTAGTTGGGTTTCAGCCAGTTTGACCGAATCGCGCTGAATCTCTTCGTCCTTGATGGCGAAAGCCAGGTCCCAGTAAGCCTGCTGCACACGCGAAATGATTTCGATCGCGCGCTGACGGAAAGTGGCATCGTTCAAATCCAGAGTCTTTTTGGCAATCTTGATTTGACGACGGTTCGAGTCAATTTTGTAACCGCGAAACAAGGGTTGCGTGAAGCTGAAGTTCAGTTGTGGGTTGTATTGCGGCGAAAACGTTCCAAAGTTGTTCGTCTGGCGCGTATTGTTGAAGTTGACCGAATAATTTCCGCCGCCATTTTCGAGCAATTTCGATACGCCCGCGTTGTAGGTCAGAGTTTTTTGCGAAGTCGTGGTTGCCGTCGTACCGCTAAACAACCTAGTGTTTGCTGACGTAAACCCACCATAGGAAAACGTTCCGTTGGTAGTGACATCGTAAACGCCCTCAGCGGCGAATAAATCGTACTGAGCCAATCGAGTGTTTTCGCGTTCCAGTTCAATGTCTATGTTTTTTTCGAGCGCGGCCAGAATCGCATCGCGCAACGTCCAGCGAACGACTTTGCCGGGTTCCAACCCAACAGTGCGCTGCGGAATCTGCCGCACAGACGGTTGCTGAGCCTGTTTTGGCTGAACTTGATCCTGACCGAATGCCAGCGTTGACAACGTCATCGCGCAACACACGATCAGGGCAAGGCCTGCCAACTGACGGGATAGAGCTTGAAAGCTTTTCGTAGTCATCTTCCTCATTCTCCGAGTTGAATTGCTTTGAAAACAGAGTGTTTTCGGGTAACTAATCGCAACTGTTTACGAACTGATTTCAGTAGCGGTTGCAAGAAAATTGGATTCGGCGGAGTCAGGATATAGAAGCTAGGATTTAGGAGTTAGCGTTAGTGCGCTCACTCACTACTCAGCCCTAAATCCTAACTCCTGTAGTCTGCATTGATCCGAATGTAACCTTCGGTCATATCGCACGTCCATTCGGTGATTTCGGCTTCGCCCTGACGAAGATCAATGGTGATGGTCACTTCGTCGCGTTTCAGAATTTCCAGCGCGTGATATTCGCTGAACGGCACTCCGCGTCCGTTTCGCGCAACGACCAACTTGCCAATTTTGATTTCGACTTTGGAAACATCGAATTTCGCGCCGCTGCGTCCGGCGGCAGCCAGAATCCGCCCCCAATTGGCGTCGGCTCCGGCCAAAGCAGTCTTGACGAGCGGACTTGTGGCGACGGTCACAGCTATTTTTTCGGCGTCGCGCTCGGTTGGCGCTCGTCGAACGTGAATCGTCACCAGTTTCGTAGCGCCTTCGCCGTCACGGGCGACTTCTTTCGCCAAATCGCAGCAAACTTCGGTCAAGGCTTTGGTGAAGGCTTCAAAATCCGCGCCCGAAGCTTTGGCGATTGGCGGATTTTCAGCAGCGCCATTGGCCAGCGCCATCAACGTGTCGTTAGTGGAGGTGTCGCCATCCACCGAAACGCGGTTGAAGGTCTGATTGACCGCCTGTTTCAAAGAAGCCTGAAGCGCCACTTTCGTAATCGCCACGTCAGTCGTCACAAACGACAACAACGTGGCCATATTGGGATGAATCATCCCAGCGCCTTTGGCGACTCCGGCAATCGTCACGGTTTTGCCGCCGAGTTTGACCTTGCGACTCGCGCGTTTCGGGCGAGTGTCTGTGGTCATAATCGCTTCAGCGACTTTCCAGCCTCGTTCGCGCGAAAGTTCTGCGGTGGCGGAGCGCACGCCGGATTCGACTTTCGCCATATCCAGCCGCTGGCCGATGACTCCGGTTGAAGCAACAAACACTTCGCGGTCATCGCAGTTGAAGTATTCAGCAACCAGCGACACGGTTTGCCGCGCGTCATTCAGCCCTTCTTCGCCTGTGCAGGCATTCGCGCCGCCGGAATTGACGACAATGGCCCGATGTATCCGATTCCGCAGATGTTCGCGCGACAGCAACACAGGCGCAGCGGCAACCAGATTCTGCGTAAAAACCGCCGCAGCCACCGCCGGGCGTTCGGAAAAGATGATTGCCAAATCTTCTCCGCCACGTTTTTTCAAACCACTGGCCGCCGTTCCGGCCAGAAATCCTTTAGGCAAAGCGACCGAAAAATCCGCGCGCTTGCCTTCCTGTTTTTTGCTACTCATTTTTCAAAAGAACGGAGCCAGCGGTAAAAGCATTAACAAACTGCCTGACTTTCTCTTAGGTCTTCGTCGCAGAGCGACGGTTGAATTTAGCCCGGCGTTTCAACGCCGGGTTAGCAGAGAAGAATTTCGCGTCGCGTGAGCGACGCCTGAATTCAACTGTCGCTGACGCGACAAAATAAAACTCTTACACTGCTACCGTGGGTTGAAAACCCACGGCTAAATTCAATCACCGCTAACGCGGTGAAGATGCTACTTACCGCTTAGCTGCCGTTCAACTTTCCTTTCCAAGTTATGTGCCAACGAATCGGCTATAAAAACCTTCAACTTACCGCCTCTAAACCAACAAAGGCTGTCCGCTTTTGGAACTGCTCAGTTCGGAACCGGGCAAATATGTTCACTGCTATCGCTTTTCGATCCGAACAACGGGAATGTTGACCTGACTGACATCGAACGGTTCAGGGTGAACGCCTTCGACCAAATCAAGCACCATCGCCACTTCGTCGCAGCAGTTGAACTTCGGGCAGTTGATGCAATCCATCCAGGTTTTTCGCGGCATGGATTCGTGCGGAACGATGCGAAATCCCAGCTTGGCGAAAAAATCCGTCACGTAAGTGAACGCATACACCTGCACCAAACCATGTTCGCGCGCTTCGGCAATGTTGGCTTCGACCAGTTTGCGACCGATGCCGCGTTTGCCCGCCGATTCGTCCACCGCCAGCGAGCGAACCTCCGCCATATCGCCCCAGGTGAAATGCAACCCCGAACAACCAACGACTTTGCCGTCGAGCTCCGCCACCTGAAAGTCGCGGATGTTTTCGTAAATGCTCAACATCGTGCGCGGCAACATTTGTTCTTGCTTGGCGTACCGATTGACCAGTTCGTGAATGCGAATGGCATCTGCTGTTTTGGCTTTGCGAATTGTCATTTTCTTCTTCAACGCAAAGACGCTGAGGTGCAAAGGCGCAAAGTCAAAAGAAACCTTTTGCGTCTTTGCCTCTTCGCGCCTTTGCGTTTCAATTATCTTGCTGCTGCATCTGTTTGGGTTCTTCGGCCAGAACCTCGCCCAGCGCAGTGACCAGCGCAGTGATTTCGGCTTTTTTGATGATGTACGGCGGCAAAAAACGCAGCACGGTGTCGTGAGTGCAGTTCATCAAAAAGCCTCGTTCCAGCATTTTGGCGACGACGTTTTTGCCGCTGAAGTTGAGTTCCGCGGCAACCATCAATCCCATTCCGCGAACTTCCTGAATCGCGCCGGGCACGTCGCGCTGCAATCGGCGAAGCTTTTTGCGAAAGAACGTGCCGACTTCCATCACGCGCTGCATCAGGTTTTCTTCGTCCAGCATTTGCAGAAATTCCAGGCTCAACCGACAAGCCAGCGGCCCTCCGCCGAATGTCGTGCCGTGATCGCCAGCTTTCAAACCTTCGACAAATTTTTCGGCGACCAAAAACGCGCCCAACGGAACGCCCAAGCCCAGCGGTTTGGCTACGCAGAGCACGTCAGGCTTGACCGACGTATTTTCAAACGCGAACAACTTGCCGGTTCGTCCAAGCCCGCATTGCACTTCGTCGAGAACCAGCAACGCGCCGGTTTCGTCGCAACGCTGGCGAATGACTTTCAGAAATTCATCGCTGATGGCAACCACGCCGCTTTCGCCCTGAATGGTTTCGATGAAAACGGCTGCCGTGCGTTCGGTAATCGCCGCGCGAGCTTCGGCAAAGTTATCAGCGCAATTGTTCGGATCAATGAAGCTGACGCCGGGAATCAGCGGCTCGAAAGGTTTGCGATACTTTTCCTGCCCTGTCAGCGAAAGCGCGCCGAGCGTTCTGCCGTGAAAGGAATTGGTCAACGCGACAAATTCGGTCTGTTCGATACGACCTTGCCGATGATGAAACCCGCGCGCCAATTTCAAAGCGCCTTCGTTGGCTTCGGTTCCGGTATTGCAGAAAAAGACGCGCGCCATTCCGGCGGCTTTGGCCAGTTTTTCGGCAAGCTGTCCCTGAAACGGGTGGTAGTACAAATTCGAGGTGTGCAGCAAATCGCCCTGTTCGCGCAGCACGCGGCGGACTCGCGGATGATCGTAACCAAGCACGTTGACGCCGATGCCGGAAATGAAATCCAGGTAGGCTTTGCCGTTGGCGTCAAAAATCGTAGAGCCTTTGGCGCGCACCAACATCACGGGGTTGCGCGCGTAGGTTTGCATCAAAAACTGAGATTCCAGGTCTTGCGCCTGCTCAAGCGTAAACGTTGGGGCTTGATTCTGTTCGTTCAATTCCTTCTCCGGTTTCGTGGTTTTTCGGGATGATTTCTTTTGCGCTTTGCCTGCTGTCGCCGCCGCAGCCGCCGGTTTACTCATCTGTCGGCCATTGCGCGAAGCCGCGTCTACGGCGCCGTGGTTGTACACATACATCCAGCACGATTGATTTCCGCCGCTGGCCAATTTGACTTCGGTTTTGACGCGACAAAACAAACTGGTTTCGGGTTCGTCCGGCTCGAAACCTTCATATTCGTCCAGTTCGGCCAGCATTGCCGGATCGTTCGGCATTTCAAACGCTTCGCCGACAATGCGCGAAGAAGTGTTCGCGTCCAGCACTGCTCCGGTGTAATCGCCCAAATCCAGCAATTGCCCAAGCACGGTTCCAGACCCGACCGGCTTCCACCGTCCGACGATGTGTTTCATTTCCGGCGGAGCCATCGCTGGTCGCAACGTTCCGTAAACAAAGATAAATTCGCTCATCGGCTAAACCCGTTCTCCCGTTTGTAAACTGCTTCATTCGTCATTAGCCATTAACCATTCCGCATTATCCATTAACCGAGTGGGTATGAACGTTTTTACCCAATCGGATAATGGGCAATGGCCAATGGGTAATCGTCAATTGTTTTTATCCGACGTGAATCGTAGTGCCGAGCGATTCGTTGCTTTGCAAAGCTCGCGTCAGGACGTTTTCTTCGGCTGCACCAACAATTAGGATGCGCCTGACTCCGGCTTCCAGACCCTCAGTACAAGCGCGAAGCTTCGGACGCATCCCGCCCGAAGCTACTCCGCTGGCCATCAATTCGTTGATGCCCGCGCGATTGAGTTGCGCGATTTGTTTGCCTTCGCTGTCCAGCACACCGCCGACATCAGTGACGAAGACCAGCGTTTCAGCCTGACACCCGGCAGCAACCGAAGCCGCCATTTGGTCGCCGTTGACGTTGTAATACTCCTTGTCGGCAGCGCCCATCGCCAGACAAGCAATCACCGGCGTGATTCCAGAGGACAGCATCGCTTCAATCAGCGTCGAATTCGTTGTGACGATTCGCCCGACAAAACCAAGATCGGTTCCGTCTTCGGCATTCATTTTTTCCGCCAGAAAGCTCTGGCCGTCGCCGCCTGCGATGCTGGCAGCGTTGACTCCGACGCGAGCGAGTTCGGCTACCAAATCTTTGCCGACTTGTCCGGCCAACACCATTTGCACGACGTTGCGCGCGGCAGCGTCCGTGATTCTCAAGCCATCGTGAAAGCGCGATTCGACGCCGAGTTTCGTCAACAACGCGGCAATCTGTTTGCCTCCGCCGTGAACCAGAATCAGTTCGTGGCCTGCGCGATGAAGCTCGGCGATTTGCGCCACCAGTTGTTGGCGAAGCTCGGCGTTAATCAGAATGCTGCCACCGAGCTTGATAACTGTCCTGCTCATCGTAAGCCCGCTCCTTCGTCAAAGCCCAAAGCCAGATTCGCATTTTGCAGCGCCTGGCTGGCTGCGCCTTTCAGCAAATTGTCTTCGGCGGAAACGACAATCAACTGGCCTGTCGTTTCGTCCACCGCGCAGCCAATGTCGCAATATGGCGTATTGGCTACAAATTTGATTTCAGGAAGCTGCGAGCCGTCGAAAATACGCACGAACGGCGAATCGGCAAAGGTTTTCTGCCAGACATTCAGCACGTCAGCGCGCGTCACGCCAGCGTTCAGTCGAGCGTAAATCGTTGAAAGAATGCCTCGATTAATCGGCAACAAATGCGGCGTGAAGATCAGCGCGGTCGGCGAATTTTCGATGCCCAACGCCTGAGCGATTTCCGGCGTGTGACGATGTTTGAAGACGTTGTACGACTTGAAGCTTTCGCTGACTTCGACAAAGTGCGTCGCGGCGGTTGGCGACTTCCCTGCTCCGGTAACGCCGGACTTGGAATCGCTGATGATCGTCTGGCTGCGGTCAATCACCCCTGCATCCAGCAACGGTTTCATCGGCACAATCACCGTCGTCGGGTAACAGCCGGGATTGGCAATCAGTTTGGCTCCAGGCAATTCTTCTCTGACGAATTCGGTCAATCCGTAAACAGCCTTCGCCAGCAAATCAGGCCGCGTGTGTTCAAAGCCGTAATACTTCGGGTAAAGCGCGGCATCTTTGAGCCGAAAAGCCCCGCTCAAATCAACGACGGTCGCGCCGGTTTCCAGCAGCGATGGTGTGACTTCGTGCGAAAATTCGTTCGGCGTTCCCAAGAAAATAACTTGCGCGTCCAGTTTGGCAATGGCGGCTTCGTCAAACGGCTGGCAGTTGAGTTTCGTCAGGCCGGTCAGTTGTGGATGAATTGTCGTCAACGGCGTGATTTCGCCTGTACGCGAAGCGAAGGCTCCGACCAATTCCATCTGCGGATGGTTCAGCAAATACTTGATCAGGTCGCGCCCGGAATAGCCTGTCGCTCCGGCGACAATGGCGCGCACTCGATTGGACATCGTTGCTCCTTGAATTCTGGTGTGAAAAAAGAAGCGCGAAGTGTACACGAATGACTGGGCTGCTCAAAGAGATGAGCCGATCAGATTGAAAAGCAGTGAAAAACGCTGAGGCTTATTTCCAGTCCAACGCACTCAACACGTTGGAATAATCGTCCGTCCAGACAGGTTTCGATTGGCGTTCCGTTTTTTGCCAGTGTGGATTGGTCAGCAATGCGCCGAGGTCTTGTTCGCTGCGGGCGGCGATTGCCCAAACCGAAGGATCAAGTCCGTCTCCGCCATTGGCAAGTTGCGCTCGCAAATCGGAAGAGACTTCCAGGCTGAACAGATTCGCACTATGCGTCAATTCAGCGATGACCGGGCGGAGGTTCAGGTATTTGTTGGAAATGTGAAACAGCAAGCGCCCGCCCGGAGCCAGTTTCGACAAATACAGGTCAATCGCTTCTTTGGTCAGCAAATGCGTGGGAATGGCATCAGAACTGAACGCATCCAGCACGATCAAGCTGTAATGACTGTCAGGCGCGCGTTGCAACTGCAACCGCGCGTCACCAAGCACTGTGTTGACCGTTCCTCCGGCGCAGTTCAGGTAGCTGAAAAACAGTTCGTTTTGAGCGATGGCCAGCACCGTCGGGTCAATTTCATAAAACGTCCAAGCCTGTCCGGGCTTGGCGTAACTGGCCATCGCGCCGGTTCCCAAGCCGACAACGGCGATGTTCTCCGCGTTGGATGACGAAGCAAATTCCGACAAGGCTTCTCCGAGCGGACCTTTTCGATGGTAATACGACAGCGGTTCGCAGCGGCGATCTGCGTCCAGGTATTGCCGCCCGTGTTTGGTGTTGCCGTGAAAGAACTGATTCAAATCGCCATCCACGCTGCGCGATACGCGCAAAATTCCAAAAAAGCTGCGGCTGGTCGTCAGAATTTCGCCGTGATGCAATTGCAGGCTGAAACTCAAACTGAGCATGATCGCCCCCAGCGACAGCGCAAAACGAACCGGTTGCCGCATGAAGGTGTAGCCAATCGCCGATGGCAAAAACAACGAACATGCCAGCGCCTGCACCTGATTCAATCCCCACTTGATCGGCACAATTGCCAGCACGACGGTCAAAGCTCCAATGCCGACCGGCCAGGCCAGATCAGACCAATTCGTTTTGCCCGCTGAATTCGCCAAGCGAGGTCGCAACAACAACGCCAGCACGATGGCAATCGGATATTCGGCCACCGAATTAAACACCACCGGCGCAATCAAACTGTTGAACACTCCGCCCAGCATTCCGCCAACCGAAAGCCACAAATAAAACTCCGTCAGCCGCGAAGCCGGAGGGCGATCATTCGCCAATCGGCTGTGGCAAACAAATGCCGCTACGAAAAAAAACAACAGATGAAAGAAAAACGCCGCCCACGTCGGCGGAGTCCATCCGCTAAAAATCAGCAGCACCAGAGCAATCGCCAGCAACGGCATCCATTTGACCATCGTAGCCAGCGGCAGCAATGGCTTTCGCGCAAAGGCCAAAATGAAAGTCAGCAGATACAACGCCAGCGGCAACACCCACAGCAAAGGAATCGGCGTAATGTCCGTCGAAAGGTAAGTCGTTGCGCCCAGCATCAAACTGGACGGCACAAACGCCAACAACACCCAAAGCAGTTTTCGTTTCCAGGTAACCGGCACTGGCGAATTTGTCGGCGATGACTCGTTGATGAATTCGTCTGGCTGCGGCGACGTTCCCGCTTTCCAGCGCACAACCGCGCAAAGCAATATCAGCGCCATCAACGCGCCATAGCCAATTGCCCACCAACGGCTTTGCTGACTTAAACCCAAACTCGGTTCGACCAGCAGCGGATACCCCAACAGTGCGGCCAGGCTGCCCAGATTGCTGGCGCTGTACAAAAAATACGGGTCTTTTGCTGCGCTATGCCCTGTGGTCGAAAACCATTGCTGCAACAATGGCCCGCCGGTCGAAAGCATCAGAAACGGCAAGCCCACCATCAGCAGCAACGATTTCAACAACCAGATGACGGGAATCGTTTGTCCGTTCAACGACTGCACCGAGCTTTCGGAAACTTCGAGCGGAAAAGCAATCGCCGCCAACGCCAGCAAGCTGCAATGCAAAATGGTTTGTGTGCGAACCGACAATCGCGTGGTGATGAAATGCGCGTAAGCGTATCCGGCCAGCAGCAAGCTTTGAAAAAACACCATGCAGGTGTTCCAAACGGCAGGCGTTCCGCCCAGATACGGCAACAGCATTCGCGCGATGATCGGTTGCAGCAAAAACAGCAACAGCGCATTGAGCAACAACGCCACGGCAAACAACACACCGATCCTCGAATCCCGACTGGCTGAAATCATCCTTAAACGCATCCCCGTATCGTCACTTCTTTAGAAAGCTGTCCATCAATTGCAGAGCCGCTGGCCCCAAAATCACGATGAACAAGGTTGGAAACAAAAACACCGCCAGCGGAAACAGCAATTTGACAGCGGCTTTTTGGGCAGCTTGTTCGGCGCGTTGGCGACGTTTGGTTCTGAGCGATTCGGAATACACGCGAATGGCGCGCGTGATCGAAGACCCAAAGCGATCCGCCTGAATCAACATCGCGCACAATCCGCGCAGGTCTTCGACGCCTGTGCGTTCGGCCAGATTTCGGAGAGCTTCTTCGCGGTCGCGCCCGACGCGAATTTCCAGGTTGACCAATTCGAACTCCTTGCTGATGTCCGGGTACACGTCGCGCATTTCGTCGCTGACGCGCACCATCGCGGCGTTGACGCCCAATCCGGCTTCGACCGAAACAACCATCAAATCCAGCGCATCGGCCAAACCCCATTGCAATCGCTGCTGGCGGCTTTTGGTCAGGTTATCCAGCGTGACGCGCGGAGCCAGAAAACCTACGCCAACCGACAGCACAATCCACATCAGCGAATCGTTTAACGGACGAGCCGACGCCATAATGAAAAGAACAGTCAGCAGTGGAATTCCAACCAGTGAAATCAACTGAATGGCTCGGTACACCAGCGGAGCATTCGCCGAACGAAATCCGGCGTGCATCAATTTCTTTTGCAGCTTTTTGGCTTCGCTGGCCGAAGGCGGAACCAACCGATTGACCGGTTCGACGACGTGTTCGACCAATCGTTCGGTGATGGTTTCGGTGACTTGCGGTTCGATGCCAGCCTGTTCGTTTCGCAATTGCTCCAGTCGCTCACTGGCGGCGCTGGGCTGACGAAAGAAAAACCAGTAACAGCCAAAGGCGCTGAAAACGATGAATCCGAAAATCGAAAATGGAATGATGATTGGCATGACTTCTCTCAAATCAAATCTTGATGCGTAGAATTTTGCGAACCAGCAAGGTTCCAGCGAGCTGCATTCCGGCGGCCAGCGCCACCAATTGATGCCCGCGCGGATCGTTCCACAGAATGCTCATGTATTCCGGGTTGATATAAGTCGTAAACGCAGCCACGCACATCGGAATCCCACACAGCACGTACGCCGACCAGCGCGATTGCGTGGTCAGAGTTTTCAGGTCTTCCAGAATGCGAAAGCGTTCGCGGATGGTGAACGATACTTTTTCCAGAATTTCGCTGAGGTTTCCGCCGGTTTCACGCTGGATCATGATTGCCGTCACACATAGCCGCAGGTCCATAACCGGAATCCGCTCGGCCAGATTCCCTAGCGCCAGCTTGGCCGACAGACCAAGATTTTGCTCTTCGTACGTTTGCCGAAACTCTTTAGAAATCGGATCGGGCATTTCCGACGCAACCAAATTCAACGATTCCGAAAACGCATGCCCGGCGGCCAGCGCGCGGCTCATCAAATCCAGAGCGGCAGGCAAGTCGGCCAGAAATTGATGCATTCGTTTTTGCCGTTTCCAAATGACGTGCGCGAAAGGCACGACTGCCGCAATGGTTCCGGCGATAAAAATAATCAGCAGATTGATCGTCACCATCGAAGCCGCCATCACCGCCATCAATCCGGCAAATGCCGAAAACATAAACAACCGCATGACGGTCAGATTCAAATCGGCCTGATCTATCAGCCGTTTGATCTGCATCACGCCCTGCACGCGCAACAGAACGCGGTTCATCAGCGGAATTTCGCTGAGCAGTTCTTCGCGCTTCAGCCGGAGTTGGTCTTCGTCAACATGTGCGGAATACGCCAGCACCTGTTCGACGCGCTTTCGCATTTCGGCGCGCTGTTCGTTCTTTTTTTTCGTCGCCAGCAAATACCCGGCGTAGGTGGCAAACAGGCAAAACAGAAAAACAAAAAAAGGCGTCATCGTGGTCTAGCTCCTCTCAAACATCAGGTGGACGACCAGTGTGGTCAGCAAAAAGAAAATTACAGATAGATAAAGCAACAAGATCAATGACGTAATCATGGTGTTCACATCTCCTTTAATGGTCTTGAAGTGCGGCGAGTCAACGCCGCTTTTTCGTTCCAGTAAAACCCACCGATGCCAGAAGGTTTTTCATCGAGAAATCCAAAACGGCGTCGAGTCGCCGCACTCCAAAGTCAGTCGCCGAACAACGTCGGCGGCAATTTCAGACCGCACACTTCCAATCGTTCGGCCAGTTTCGGGCGAACCTCTGCCGTGCGGAACGAACCGATGACGCGCCCGTTTTCATCCACGCCGCGTCGTTCGTAACGGATCAATTCCTGCATGACGATTTCTTTGCGTTTGATGCCGACGATTTCCGACACCGAAGTGACGCGCCGTGTGCCGTCGCTCAAGCGGGCGACCTGAATGACCAGATTCACCGCCGAAGCGATTTGTTCGTTGATGGCTCCGGCGCTCAATCGCAATCCGGCCATCTGAATCATCGTGGCGATTCGAGTCAGCGCATCGCGCGGCGTGTTGGCGTGAATGGTCGTCAAGCTGCCGTCGTGGCCGGTGTTCATGGCTTGCAGCATGTCAATTGCTTCTTCGCCACGAACTTCGCCGACGACGATGCGGTCAGGACGCATTCGCAGCGCGTTTTTGACCAGATCGCGCTGGGTGATTTCGCCGCGGTTTTCGATGTTGCGCGGGCGAGTTTCCATACGCAGCACGTGCGGCTGTTGCAGCAACAATTCGGCGGAATCTTCGATGGTGATGATGCGCTCGTCTTCGGGAATGAAGGCCGACAGCGCGTTAAGCATCGTCGTTTTGCCAGCGCCGGTTCCGCCGGAAATCAAAATGTTCATTCGTGCGCGAACGCACATCCGCAACATTTCGGCGACATCGGCAGTCAACGCGCCAATTTCGATCAGCTTGTGCATTCGCAACGGCTCGGTTCCGAAACGACGAATCGAAAGCGCCGGGCCGTCCAATGTCACAGGCGGAATCACTGCATTGACGCGCGAACCGTCCGGCAAACGGGCGTCCACCATCGGCGAAGATTCGTCAATCCGACGACCGACCAGCGAAACGATTCGCTCGATGACGCGCATGACGTGATCGTTGTCGTTGAATGTCACGCCGACCCGTTCCAGCTTGCCGCCGCGTTCGATGTAAATCTTGTACGGAGAATTGACCAGAATGTCCGAAACGGTTGGATCGGCCAGCAGTGTTTCCAGCGGCCCAAAGCCGAACAATTCGTGGCGAACTTCTTCGATCAACCGTTCGCGTTCCAGATTCGACAGCGGCAGGTCTTCGTCAGCCAGCAATTCTTTGCCCAATCGCGCGACTTCGGCTTGGGTCTGTTGCGGCGTCAACAGATTCAACTTGGTCAAATCCATGCGCTCAATCAACATGCGATGCAGCCGCGATTTCAATTCCAGAAAATCCTGCTGATTGCCGGCGTCTACGGTTTCAACTTTGGCGCGCGCGGCTGCCGCGCCGTTCAACGCAGGGTCTCTGGTCAGTCGCTCGCTCAGTTTCAGGGTTCCGGGTTCCAGGTTTCGCATATTCGATTTCTGTTTGGAGTGCGGCGATTCAGCGCCGCTTTCCGTTTTTCAAGGACAGCTTTCTTCTTCGAGCGAGGCACGCTTGCGAAAACAAAAGCTGCGCCCAGTCGCAGCACTCCATAGGTTTATCGGAGTTTGGCTGTGACCAATTTGACGGGGCTGGGAGTTTCTTCGGCTGCCGGAGCTTTCAACGCGCCAGTGTTGCGATTGAAGATCACCGACAACAGATTGCGGCGCGTTGCCGGAGCCGTGCTTTCTTCGGGCGAACCGCACAACGCCGCCAGATGTTTGAATTCGGCAACGATGGGAGTTTGCGACGGCGTAGTCATCAACGGTCGCCCCATATTTATGGAATTGACCACTGTGCGGTAATCGTCAGAAAGAAAACAGGTGATGCGTTCGCCCAGAAAGCGTTCGATGTGGCGCAATTCCAAATCGCTTTGCTTGCTCCAACGGTTCAGCACCAGGCGGATTTTCTGTTTGTCGTACCCCAGCCGATAAAAAATCGTGATGGCGCGTTGTGCCGCGCGCGAAGCCAGAATATCCAGCGTCAGCACCAATAAAATGTCGTCGGCGTGATCCAGCGCACCGATCGTCAGCGGGTCAAAAGTGTGCGGCAAATCCAGCACGACGTAATCGAACCGCGTACGCAGCAAATCAATCGTTTCCAAAATCTGTTCGGGCTTCAGCCGGTCGGCTTCTTCAATGTCTTGCGGAGCGGCCAGAATTGAAAGCTTCGATGAGTGTTGAACCAGATAACCAGCCAGCATTTGATCGTCCAGCCGTTCGCGGTTTTCGACCAAATCAACAATCGAGTATTTCGGTTTGACGCCAAAAAACAGATCAAGGCTTCCGGCTTGCAGATTCAAATCCACCAGCACGGTTGGCGCTCCCAACGCGATGGCCAGATTCGACGCAATGAACGAAGTTCCGCTGCCGCCTTTGTTGGAAAACAAGGCAATCACTCGACCGCGTTTTTTCGTCGCTTGCGCTTCGCCGGTGCTGAGTTCGCCGACGCGATTCAGCACGGTTGCCAGTTCGTCGTGATTTACCGGCAAGCGCAAAAACTCTTTCGATCCGGCGCGCAAACTGTCCAGAATCACATCCGGCGATGAATTGCGCGACGCACAAATGGCGACAGTTTCAGGGCAAACAGAGCTAATCTGGCGACACAACATCAAACCGGATTCGGCTTGTTGATCCAGAGAGATGATGACCGCAGAAGGTCGCCAATGAACGATTTCGGCATAGGCGCGTTCCGGCTGATCGCTGGCGGCGACCACACGCAATCGCGGAACGTTTTTCAACGCCTCGCGCAACTCGGCTTCGGTCTCGCGGCTGGCAAAAATGATGATGGATAACTGACGATTCATAATGCTTCTGGATTTACATGCTTGCCGGAATATATCCGGCGCTTTCGCCTGTTAAGGTGGATTTGTAGCTAGGCATCGTGATGCCTCCACCAAAGATTGGGACGTTGAAATTGAACACGTAGCCAGTGATTTCCACCGTCACGGTTCCCTGTTTCACACCGAAGCCGGTGTAAGTGACGTTCACATTACTGGCCGTCATTCCATAAACCACTGGCGTAGCGTCTCCGCCGGGACTGGTCGTTCCGTAAACCACCATGTTTTTGACGTTGGTCGTGTTTTGAGTGCTGACGGCGGCGTAGCGCGCACCTTTGCGAGCGGCTTCGGCCAGCGCGTTGTGCGTCCACAGCAGCCGCCCGACTTCCAGCACGCCAAACACCACGGTCATCAGCACCGAAGCGCCAATGACCATTTCCACCAATGAACTGCCACGCTCTGTGTTTAATTTCCTGTTTCTCTTCATCACTATTCCGCCTTTCATCGCCAAACCAGATAGCGCATGGTCGTTTTCGGATTCGCGCCGACGTTTGCCCACGTTGCACCGCCAGCCAATTTGCTCAAGTCGAAAACCGGCGTGTAGTTGTATCCTGTGATTTGCACGGTGATCGTCGTCGGTATGACTCCGTTCCCAGTGTGCGAAATCTGGAAGTTACTGGTCGAAAAGTTTTTCAACACTGCTGAGCCGCTGGCGCAGGCTGTGGTGGTGCCACAAATCGCCAGGTTTTTCGCTTTGTTGACCTCATCATCGGTATAAGGGTGCGACGAGATATGACGCGCAGCGACGCGAGTGGCTTTGGTCAACGTGATGTAGGTGTAAAAGTAGCTGCCGAACTCGGCAATCGCGGCAATCAGCAACAAAAAGATCGGCAACACAATGGCCAATTCCACCAATTGAGCGCCGCGTTCCATCGCTTGTCGCTGCCTGCCAAACCGAGTTGTTAGTTGTCGTTTCAACATCACAAACACCCTCACTTATAAAGAACCGCCACGGTCAGTTGCGGATTTCCCGCCGCTCCGCCGGGGTTGAATCCGCCATTGCCAAGCGTGACGCGGTCGCCGATGTATTCGGCGCGAATGTCTCCGCCGTTGCCGCCCGGAATCGGATTGCGAAGGAAGAAAGCCCCAACCGTGACCATACAGACATCATCGCGTCCGTTGTCGAACTGGCTCTTGTTGATGATCGGGACAAGGATGATGCGGCGATTGGGAATGCCCTGATTGGACGGCGCAACAATGTGCGCGGCATCTCCGCTGGTGTACTGAGCATAAGTAATTCCTTCTTTGATGTTGGTGTCTGGAGGGTACGAATTCGCGCTCAGCCCGCCGCCCTGATAATCGTCGAAGCGCACGTTGATTCCCTGCCGCACCGGCCCGGCGGAAATTCCAGGTTCGGTTTCGACGCATTGCCCAATCGTGTAACACTCCAATCCGCCCAAAGCCAATCGCTCACGAACGTCTGCTCCGCCACGATCTCCGCCAATGGCCAGAATCAGATAATTGCCCGCCGAAACTTCGTCGTCGTTATTTCCGTTTCCGTTACCATTTCCGTTGTTGTCGTTATTTCCGTTGTTGCCGTTCGATGGCAGCCGAATTGTGTAAGTACATCCTGGAGTAAACACTGTCTGACTGGCGCAACCCGGTTCGGGATTCAGAGGAGCGTTGTTTGCATCGTCCTGTACAACTGAAAGCGGTTCCAGACCGCAGTAATAATTGATGGCCACCGATTGCCCGGCAACTGCTTTGCGCGACAGGTCAACCGTGCTGCCCAGCCCGGCGACTGTTGCGAAAAAGACGCTCACCGACTTTGCCGGAATCGTCACTTGCACAAACCGAATGTTCGCCGGACTGGCCGCGGCGCTTGCTTCGCTGATGCCGGTTCCGCCGCCGTCAAAATCCGACAGGTTCACGGCAAATCGAACGTCCGACCGCGAAAGAGTCACGCCGGTTTTGTCCATCTGGTAATTGTTCATCGTCACGATGGCTCGATTGACTGCTTCGGTGATGCCGCCTGTGTTTGAATTCAGCGCCGAAGCGCCGGCCAACGCCGCTGCATCGGCAGCGTTCTGCAATTCAGAGCCGTTGACGTACATGTGGCTGATGTCTATCGCCAGGCCGGCAATCAGCAAAAACGAAAGCATGCCAATCGCTGTCACTGACAAAATCGAACCGCGTTCATTTAATCGTTGTCGGTGTTGCCATCTGGTCATAAGTGTTCTGAACCTCAAGAAAGTTTTCAGGACTTACGCCAGTGACGCGGAGTCAGTTTGCCCACGATTGCGCGCAGGCTACTGACACTTGCGTAAGCCCTATCTATAAATCACTGCCACGGTTAGTTGCGGATTTCCCGCCGCTCCGCCGGGGTTGAATCCGCCATGCCCAAGTGTGACTCGGTCGCCGATGTATTCAGCGCGAATGTCTCCGCCGTTTCCGTTCGGAACCGGATTGCGGATGAAGAACGCGCCGATCTTGGTGAAACAGACATCGTCGCGTCCATTGTCGTACTGGCTCTTGTTAATCATCGGAATCAGCAGAATGCGCCGATTCGGAATGCCGGGATTGGATGGCGCAGTAGTGTGCTGCGACAATCCGCTGGTGTATTGCGCGTAAGTAATTCCAGCTTTGATGTTGGTGTCCGGCGGATGTGATGAGGCATTCAATCCCGCGTTGTATTGGTTGAAACGAACGTTGATTCCCTGTCGAATCGGCCCGGCATTCAATCCTGGCTCCGTCATCACGCAGGCTCCGGTGTTGTAACAATCCAGCCCGCCCAGCGCCAGCCGTTCACGAGCATCGGCTCCTCCACGATCTCCGCCAATTGCCAACACCAGATAATTACCCGACGAAACACTGCCGCCGTTGTTGCCGTTGCCGTTCGACGGCATGCGGATTGTGTAAGTACAACCGGCCGTGAACGTCGTATTGTTCGGACATCCGGCTTCGGGGTTGAGCGGTGCTCCTGTCACGTCGTCAATCACCACTGACAATGGAGCCAGACTGCAATAGTAGTTAATCGCCACCGATTGCCCGGCAACGGCTTTGCGCGACAGATTCACCGAACTGCCGATGGCGGCGGCTGTGGCGAAATACACGCTGACGGCTTTGGGCGGAATCGTCACCTGAACAAAGCGTATGTTCGTAGGGGCGGCGGCGGCGCTCGCTTCGCTCATTCCGGTTCCGCCTCCGTCAAAATCCGTCAGGTTGACGGCGAACCGAACATCCGTTCGAGCCAAAGTCACACCCACTTTATTCAACTTGTAATTGTTCATGGTGACTACGGCGCGGTTCACCGCTTCGGTAATGCCGCCTGCGTTGGAATTTAGCGCCGATGCTCCAGCCAGCGCCGCTGCATCCGCAGCGTTCTGCAATTCGGAACCGTTGACGTACATGTGACTGATGTCTATTGCCAGACCGGCGATCAGCAAAAACGAAAGCATGCCAATCGCTGCGACGCCCAGAATCGAACCTTTTTCGGCTCGACGCTTCCTTAAGCGCAAATGTTTCATGATGAACCTCGCTTTCCGATCGCGGTACCGAATCGGAGGGTCATTTGGTTTTGTTGGTTTAAGCAGTCGGTACGGAACGAAGAGCGGTAGCGACTCGGTTTCCTTATGGTGCGAGTTTCGCCAGCACCCGGTCGCTACTGCTCCCGGTTCCGTACCGAGTTCATTGTTGTTTTTGAGCCGTCAACACATTCGTTTGCGGCATACGTAATTTCCATTCCAACGATTCGAGCGTTCGGCTCAAAGCCTTGTTCGTCGTTGACCGGCTTGTCTCAGGAGGATGAATCGGCCAACTGGCCGGAACCGGTTTCACAATTTCGACTTCAGGTTTGTCGGGCGCGGGTTCGCTCAAATCGGGCGGAATAATTTCCTCGACGCTCTTTGCCGGAGTCGGCACATTGGCTTCGGTTTCAGCGGCTACCGCTTTGTCGTTAGTTTTCTTTTCAACCTTTTCAACAGGCGCAGAGTTTTTGCCGGTCGTTTGACTCGCCGCTTCCACGCCGAGCGGCGATTCGCCTTTCAGCCCGTCAATGCCGCGCATTTGCGGAACCGAATCGGGATTCATCGGCTGCGTGATTTTGGCCGTGACGATAAACACCAGTTCAGTTTCGTTGCGCTGGAAGGATTTCGATTTGAACAGATTTCCGAGTATCGGAATGTCGCCGATGACGGGAACTTTCGACAGTGATTTCAATTCGTTGTTATCCAACAAACCGGCAATGCCGAACGATTGACCGTCCTGCAATTCGACTCCGGTTTTAGCGCGACGCACTCGCAACGCCGGAATCAAAAAGCCGCTGAACCGAACTGCGTTGGTGTAATCCAGCGTCGAAACCTCCGGCTCCAATTCCAGACGAATGTGCTGTTCGTCCAGAATGGTCGGTTTGAAATTGACGCGGACGCCGTACTCTTTGAACAAGATGGCGATTTGCGGCCCTTGCTGATTGTTGCTGGCCTGAATCACCGGGATGGGAATTTCTCCGCCCGCCAAAAAACTGGCTTGCTGGCCGTTCATCGCAATCAGGTTTGGTTCGGCCAATCCGCGCAACGCTCCCTGAGTCTGCAAGGCGCGCAAAAACAAAAAGCCGCTGTTGCTCATCAAAAACACATTCAACGTATTGGCCACAGTGCCGAACATGTTTCCCTGATCCACTTCGCTCAACGTCCAAGGGCCAATCCCTGTGTTGGTGTAAGCGCCCTGCCCGGCTTTGGGCAGATAAACCGGCGAAGCAGCCAGTTCAGCCAGACGATTGCGACTGACTTCGGCGACTCTCACCTGCAACTGGACCTGGGCCATGTTCTGAATCGGACTTGAAAACAGATTGACCGTCTTGAACCCGGCTGCCTGCACGACGCTTTCCACCTGCTTGGCAACGTCCTGATTCACTTTGCCCGAAATCACCACCGCGCCGTTGGCCTGGCTGAGGCGAATGTCTTCTTTCGGAAACAGCGCCCGCACTTGAGCGTCAATCTGTTCCAGGTTGGCGCGAATATCCACGTCGAAAAACAAAAACTCTTCGTCTTGTTTTGACCAGACTGTCAGCCGAGTTCTGCCCAGAGCTTTGCCATTCACCATCATCTGGTTGCGCGATACCGGAATCGCTTCAACCGGTTCATGGTTGGATACTGACAACCGACCGATCGGCTGATCGAAGAGAATCAAACAGGATTGCCCGGTCAGCAGGCTGATGGCAACGGGTTCTTTGGTCTTGTTGATGAACGAAGCTCGAATCGAGGCTTCTTGCGCCAGAGCGGGTTTGCCCGCCGCCGCTGCTAGTGCCATACCAGCCAATAATCCGATGATTCGTACGAACTCAATAATGAAATGACGTTTTGTCATGGCTTGCCTACTTCTCATTTGCCAGAAACCTGGTTCCGACCTTTATTGCTGCTGGTTTGGAAAATCCACCGTGCGTTTTTTTCCGCCTTCAAACACATCCACAGTGACGCGCGGCGGAGGTGGGGGCGGCAAAACAGGAGCCGGTTTTTCCACAAGTTCCGCCATCACGGGCTTCGGAGCTTTGCGACGAACAGACGGTCTGGTTTGCTGAACCGTTTCGCCATCGGGACCGACCACAGGCAAAGCTCGTTCGCCTGAAAGCAGCGTTCGTTTCGTCGCGCCGGGAGTTTGTTCATCGCCCTGATCCTGAGAATTTCTCAGCGCCAGCCGCAAACGACCTTCTGCAGAAGACAACACCAGCTTTTCAGCCTGTTCTGGCGTGACTTGCAGCGTGACTGTTTTGACGCTGTTTGGCTCTCGACCGTCTTTGGGCTGATCCAGGTTGTCGCCGCTGGCCAGCACCTTGATGTTTTGCAAAACGATTTTAGAGATTGGGTTCTGGCTGACGGCTTGATCGGGCGGGCTGATTACCGCCAAAACATCCACCACAGTGCCGGGCGCTAAAAAGCCTGCCAGCCCGGCTTCGTCGTCCACTTTGACAGTCATTGCGCGGTAGCCTTCAGGAATCAGAGCCGCCAATCCGGCCAATGCCCCTTCGGCGGCCAGACGAGCAGCGACAATTGGTTCCTGCGGCAAAATTCGAGTGATGGCAATTCGCCCGATGACTTTGTCGTAACTGTCGAACGTGCCAACCGGGGTCGCGTTAGGTGGAACTTTTATCGAAGTCAGTTGCTCGGCAATGATTTTGGCACCGTGAGGTATCTCGACTTTGGCGACAATGACTGTGTTCTGGTTGTCATTCGAACGTGTTCCGGCCAGAAACCGGCTGACGGAAAACGCGGCGATCAATCCAAAAAAGATCGCTCCTCCCATCACAAAAATCAGGGCTTTGTTACGCATACGGTTACTCCTGCAAGGCGTTGGCAATATGGCCGATCTAAATCAGAACAAAAAACTTTGAAACAGGATTGCCAGGATTGTTTTCAGGATTAACAGGATTCAAACCCGACCGAAACCTTTTTGGAGTTGAGTAGCCTGTAAATCCTGCCGAAAATCTTGTTCATCCTGTTGAAAAAGAATGTCTCAATGTTGCTTGCTCTGATTTAGTGGCGAAAGAACGCCAGCGAAATCATGGTTCCGAAGGTGATGGCCACTCCGTAAGGAATTGTCTGTTTTTGATCTGTTGGAGTTGGAAATCGTGGCGGTTGCCAGCCCGAAAGCAGGTTGACGAAAATCAGCATGACGCGATTCATCGTTTCCCGTAACCTGCCGGCACGCGCGGACAAAATCAGCGCCAGCACGCCTCCGGTCAGCACCACAATCAGGAAAGTCTTCAAAACCAGACTTGCCCCGATTACTGCGCCAATCGCACCAAACAATTTCACGTCGCCTGCGCCCATTGCGCTGAAAATGTGCAACACCAGCATCAATCCGAACGCGATTGCCCCGCCCTGCAAACTCAACATCAATCCTTCAAGACCGCTGTCCCAGGTATTGAGGACTACACCGTTGATTAACGTGGCAATCACGAACAGATTCGGGATGCGCCGATAACGCACATCGTAATAGGTGATGAGAATAGCTAGCGGAGCCAGCAGAAGTAGACTGGTAATAATGTGGCCTGACATCGGGGGATACCTTTCTGCCGGGACTGAAGTGACAATCAATGCTCAGCTTCCGGCGCTTGGTTTTCCAAACAGATCGTTACAAGACAATCACGGCGTAAATCAAAGCTGCGACCAGTTCTGAAAATGGCGATGGAGTTCTTGGGGGAATCTCAATCGCTGCTGGTCGAACCGATAAAACGCCGCTGAAAATTGAAAGTGGTTGGCGCGTCCCTGACTGCTAGCCGCGATGCGCCAACCGGGAAAGGCGGCTTAACTCACCGCAGTCTTCAGAGCTTCGATCTTTGTTTTGATCGCGCTTCCGAGATCGCTGAATGCTGCCACCAGTCCAGCTACGACAATCGCGGCGGCAACAGCGTATTCCGACAGTTCCAAACCGGTTTCGTCTTTCAAAAAGTTCTTGAGGGATTTCATGTTCGCTCCTTAAATTTATGCGAAGGATGAGGTTTTGCCGAAGCTTGTAGCGCCCCAATCTGAAAAATCAGGACGCTACGGCTCCAAGCGTATTAGCTGATGGCGGTCTTCAAAGCCGTGATCTTGGTTTTGATCGCGGTTCCCAGATCGCTGAATGCCGTAACCAATCCGGCCACAACAATCGCTGCGGCGACGGCGTATTCCGACAGTTCCAAACCGGTTTCGTCTTTCAAAAAAGTCTTGATGGATTTCATGTGTATCTCCTTATGAGGTTATTGATGCGAAGGGTGAAGGTTCGCTGAAACTCGCAACGCCCCGATCAGGGAATCAGGGCGCTACGGTTTCAAATTCGTTAGCTGATGGCGGTCTTCAGGTTCGTTATCTTGGTTTTGATCGCGGTTCCCAGATCGCTGAACGCCGTGACCAATCCGGCCACAACAATCGCTGCGGCGACAGCGTATTCCGACAGTTCCAAACCGGTTTCGTCTTTCAAGAAATTCTTGAGGGATTTCATGCTTCTTTCTCCTTTGTTAGGTAAGTGTGGTTGTTTGTTTTGCCCGTGCATTGCCTTACTGCCGCTCGGCAGGCGAACAAATGCCCGGACGTTTACCGTTTCCATCGCTTGAAGGAACCGATACTCATTGCATCGCTCAGCGACCGGCGTCACCGCCACAGTCACGAGCGTTTCGCATTTCGTCTGAGGCCCTCAACTCAGTCTTTATTCATGTGCAGACTGAAAACGAAAACTTCGTGTTGATCTTTTGGGGATTCCGGGTTTCGGGGGAAACCTTTTATTAACAGTGTGGGCACTAACGCTGTTTTTGCTCCTGAGAGCCGTTGAGCTTTTAATAAAACCTGCCGTCTAACATTAAAGTAGGCATTTTCCTACTTCTCCGACAGCAAAAAACTGAAAAAGCCATTGATTGTGATTAGAGGCGTTGCTATATTGCCGCCGCCTCGTTCAACAACCTTTTGGTAAGCCCCCACGCTTACATTCAGTACCAAATAGCAAAAACATAAACGTGAACTTCTCTCGGAACGCTTTCGAGGATATGCAAAACCAAAGTTTTAGTCTTCAAGGTTTTGCTCAATTCCCCTCAATTGATTCCTCAAGGCGTGAATCAAGGTAACAAGATTCATCAAGAAAGTTCTAAATTGATCCCTCAACACCAGGATCAAGGTCAGCAAATCCCTCACGAAAGTTCTCAAGGGTCAGGAAAACCCTCAAGAGGTGCCTCAAACGAGAACTTTTAGTTGATTGACACACACGGGAGGCAAAAAGGAATGGGCAGGCGAGCCAGGCAGTTTTTTGAATTCGGTCAGTTTCGTTTAGATGTGGAACGAACCCGTTTGATTCGTGACGGTGAAATCGTTTCTTTACCGCCAAAGGCAATTTCACTGTTGCTGATTCTGCTGCAACACGCGGGACGCGCGGTCGAGAAAGAAGAACTTATCGAAACCATCTGGCCGGACACGGTAGTTGAAGATGCAAATCTTACTCAGACAATCCATGTGCTGAGAAAGGCCATCGGCAAGCACCAAGACTCTGATATTTTCATCGAAACGTTGCCACGATTCGGCTACAGGCTAATCGCTGATGTTCGTGAATTCATGAGCGAAGGCGAAGAACTTGCAGGGCGAAGAACATTCGACCCGGTTGATCCAGTTCAACCAACGGCAGCCATTTCCGCACCGGAAGCTACGGAATTACCGCAGACAATTCATCCAATTCCAAGTTTGACGAACCCGAACACTGTTCCGGCAATTCATCTGACTGAAGGAGTGTTGCAATCTGTTCCGGCGGCGAAAAACACTGAAAAAACGGGATTTTTCTCGAACTTAAAGGCGCTGCTGAAATTTAGAACAGCCGATGTTTGAACCGCTGCGACACGCATAACGCTGTCAATTGGATTGTTTTTGAACGAGCAATCCATGTCCTGGCGGATAAAGCCCAGGCAAGCTGACCGGCAATTTACCAGCGATTTCGATTTCGCCGAAGAGGGCTTTGGCGGCGGCGCGTTGGCTGACCGGAAACAGACTGTATGCCAATAGGTATGACGGCGAATCCGGAATCGCCAATGGCAGATACGGGTTGCCGAAGGAAATGACGATCAATGGCATTTGACGTTTGATCAATTCGTCGGCGAGCCGTTTGCCAGTCGCTGGCAAAGCGACGCTTCCCTTTCCGCTGCGAGCGCGAACGGCCACCGAATAAATGACAGCGTCAGGCTTTGATGAATCCAGCTTTGCCAACACGCGATTGATTTCGGCTTCGTTGGCGCGCGCGTCCAGCGTGTAACTTTCGGCTGATTCGTTGCGCTTTCGCAATTCGTCAACAAACGGTTTGGCGATGAGCCGGTCGTCTTCGTCAGTGAAAGTCAGGTTAAAAATCTTGCTGGTCGCTTTGATCGGCAAAACTTTTTGTTCGTCGCGCACCAGCGTCAACGAACGCTCAGCAATTTGATCGGCCAATTCCATAAAGCGCGGATTGTTCACCACGCGATCCACTTCGTTCAGGTCAACCAGTTTTTGCCGGTGCAAATTCAGCGCGGCTTTGGCTCTGAGCAGTCGTTCGACTGAAGCATTGATTCTGGCTTCAGTGATTTCGCCTTTGGCGACGGCGTCTTTGACTCCGGCGATGGCGGCGTCAATGTCCGGCGACTTTTCGATCAGGTCAACTCCGGCCTTGATGGCTTTGACCGCCGCTTCCGCCGCCGTGTAGCGAGCCGAAATTCCAGCCATGTTCATCGCATCGGTGACGATCACGCCGTTGAACTTCAACTCTTCGCGCAACAATCCAGTCATGATTTTTGGCGACAAAGTCCCCGGCAACGTCACGCGCGCGGCGCTGGATTCCGTCAGCGAACGAAACTCCGTCGAAGCGGCTTCGTGTTCGCTCAACTGTCGGACAGGCGCGGCCAGTTCAGTTTCGATTTGCGGCAAAGCGATATGCGCCGACATCACTCCACCAACACGAGCCGCAATCGCCGCTCGAAAGGGAACCAGTTCCAGATTCATCAACCGCTCTCGGCTGACATCCACCACCGGCAGGCCTATATGTGAATCAGTTGCCGTGTCGCCGTGACCAGGAAAGTGTTTGGCGCAAGCCATTGCTCCGGCGGCTTGCGCGCCTTCGATAAAGGCTTTGGCAAATTCGGCGACGGTGGCGGGGTCTTCGCCGAACGAGCGCACGTTGATAACCGGATTATTCGGGTTGTTGTTCACGTCCGAAGTCGGCGCGAACAACCAGTTGACGCCAATCGCGCGCGCTTGCACGGCAGTCGCCTCGCCTTGCAACCGCGCCCATTTCACATCACCCGTCGCCGCGACAGCCATGTTCGGCGACCACCATGGAGTTTCGTCAAACCGCATCCCCATCCCCATTTCCAGATCGGACGAAACCAGCAGCGGAACTTTGGCGAGTTCCTGCCAGCGATTGGCGGAAAGCGCCGTCGGCAAAACTTCGCTGCGAAAGACCAACACGCCGCCGACTTTGTTGTCCACGATGTGATGTTGCAGCTTTTTGAACTCTTCGCTTTCGCGGTTCCAGAACACGACATTGGCGTCGGCCATGAACATCTGTCCGATCTTCTCGTCGAGCGTCAGCGACTTTAGCGTCTTGCGAACCCAGTCTTCGTCTTTTTTGCTGAGCTTGCGGTCGAAGGGTTGGTAAGGCTTGCTTTGGGTTGCAGCGGATGGAAGGAAAACAAGAGTGGTAAGAAGGATAAGGACAAGTGTTTTTAGCTTCACGGCGAAACCCAAGTTGTTGTGATTTGGAAGTATGAAAAATTGGTTTGAACGCGATGCGATTGTAGCAGTCACGTTGTGAGGCGAACAATCGCAGATAATCTCAGTTCAAGGTTTCAAATCAGGGTGGAAGAGTTCAAGAATTTGTCCTGGTTGGAGAACAGGCAAGGCTTGCTCGACTTCGGGAATCATCTGAAGGTGGGTTTTGAGCTTGGAGTTGGGAGCGCGTAAGACAAGCAGCGAGATAGAGCGGCCTTCCATTCGTTGCTGCTTCCTGATGTTTTTGTCCGCTGTGAGCATGACGGAAAAACCTTCTCGCTCGGCTTCGGCCAGCAATTGCCCGTTCTGAAGTCCGCCCCATTTCATCTGAATGGTGCTTTTCACATCGTGGCTGGGTAGCGCGCGCGAAAGTCGCCAATCGAGATTATGATCGAGAAGGATTTTCACTATTCAACACAGAGCGAAAAAGGCCGGTTCGGGCAAGCTCCAACACCTTGATGGCTTGCTCGCGGGTAACAGGCGGAAACCCTTCCAAAAATTCTTCCAGCGGTTCGCCGCCTTCCAAATAATCAAACAGGTTTTGAATAGGCACGCGAGTATTGATAAAGCAAGGCACTCCCGAAACCCGCTCCGGATGAATCCATATAACGCCATCAATGACTTTCGAGCCGTCCTGGGGTACTGCTGCTATTGCTGTTTGTCCTATTGCCATGCTTTGAAGTCTAGCACTTCGAGGTTTACAGAAGAAAGTTTGCCGCTAAAAAAATGAGCGGCACTAAACCGGTTTCGTTTCCGCTTCCGTTGCCCGCTCACGGATCGCCAAGCTAGCCAGCCAGCCCACTGCAAAGGTCGTCACTGAGCCAATCAGCACGTACCATTGCCACGACACCGGAGTCCAGAACTTGACGTACAGCATGACGCTTGCGCCGATGACAATGCCGATGATGGCCGCCGGAGATTGAACTCGTTTGGTGAAAGTGCCCAGAAAGAAGATTCCCAAAATCACTCCGTTGGTGAATGACTGAATGTCCAGCACCTGATCCACCATGCTGCGTGTCAGGAAGAAGGCCGCAGCCATGCCTGTCGAAATCTGCACCACGCCCCACATCGCCGTCAGCAGCTTGGACACTTTCAGGTAATGATCGTCGGTCTTTTTGCCGCCCGTCATCGGCACGTAAAAATCGGCGATGGTCGTGGCGGCTTGGGAATTCAGCGACGACGTGAACGCAGCAGCGGCAATCGCGGCAATCACCAAACCGACTACGCCAGTTGGCAAGTGGTTGACGATGAAATGCGGAAAGATGCGGTCGGCGCGAACTTTGCCATCCACCAAAAAGCTGGCCGTTTCTGCGCTGGCGTAGCCGGTGTAAAACACATACAGCATCACGCCGATGAACAGGAACAGCGCGAATTGCGCCAGCACGACTACGCCGCTGACCAGCAACGCCTTGCGAGCTTCTTTTGGCGAATCGCCGCACAGATACCGCTGCACCATCAATTGATCGGTTCCGTGCGTGGCGGTCGTCAAAAACGCTCCGCCGATCAATCCCGACCAGAACGTGTAGCTTTTGGTGATGTCCCAGGTGAAATCCAGCAATTTGAATTTGCCTGCGGCGCTGCCTGTCGCCACGACTTCGTTCCAGCCGCCAGGAATTTTGCCGAGCAGGATGAACGCGGCGACAAACGCTCCAACCAGATAAATGCCAAGCTGCGTCACATCCGTCCAGATCACGGCGTCAATTCCGCCAAAATACGAAAAGATCACCGTGGCCACGCCCATCACCAGCACCGAAAAAATGATGATCGTCAGCGTAGGATCGAGCGCCGGAAACCAGTTTCGCGCAGCGGCTTCGCTGCCGGGCAAAGCCAGAATCACCGCCGACAAAACAATACCGGTCAGATACAGCCTGAAACCATCAGCGATGCTGCGCGTAATCAAAAACAAGGTCGAAGCCAGTCGCCGCACCGTGATGCCAAATCGTTGGCCAAGCAGTTGATACACCGTCATCAATTCGCCGCGAAAATACAGCGGCACGAAAATCAGCGTCACCGCCAAGCGCCCGAACAAATAACCAATGACAAGTTGCAGAAAGGTGAAATTCCCCGTGAAGGCAAACCCCGGCACGCTGACAAAGGTCAAACTGCTGGTTTCGGTCGAAACCACCGAAGCCATAATCGCCCACCAGGGAACGCGCTGGCCGCTGACGAAATAATCTTTCATCTCGCGCCGTTGCCGCCGCGAAAACCATGAACCGAACAGAACCGTGCCAATCAGGTAAGCAAAGAGAATGACGATGTCGAGTGTTCGCATATCAACTTGAGGGAGGGGTGTCGTTTATTTGATTTCGCCCGCCGCCGGACGTTTCTTGTCTCGAATCCAGGCCAGCAATTCGTCGAACGCGGCTCCGGTTTGCGGCGCCGTGAAATTGCAGTGGCCGTTGGCAACGACGAATTTGGCAACAAACAAATCCTGCGTTCCGGCAACGCGAGCAAATTCGTCGTACTGGCTGACAAAACGTCCGGGGATCAATTGGTCGTACGTGGTGTGAAGCGTCAACACAGGGTCGGCAATTTTTCCCGTCGGCGAATAATGCTGGCGCAGATATTCGCGCGCTTTGGCGTCGGCGGCGTACCGTTTGACACCGCGATTCATTGCCACGTCATCTTCAAACCCGTCGTAAATCGTGTTGCGATTGTCGAACGGGTTTCCTCCTGAGCGAAATTGCAGCTCGCGGATGATCTCGTACCAGAACGCCAGTACGAAAGGCAGTTCCGCCGACGAATTCAAACTGTAGCGTTTGGCATAACGAGCAGCTTTGTCAGGTGCGGCTTCGATGGCAGTTCTCGCTTTCGCCTGATCGAGTTTGGCGGTTTGAGGCAGTTGAGTGAGCGAACCGACAACGTTCGGAAACAGAAAATCAAAAGTCACCAGCATGTCGAAAATGCGTTCCTGAAACCCGTTCAGGGTGACGTTCAACGGCCCGCACATCGGCAACGCGCCGTCGTACACTTCGGGATACTTTTCAATCGTCGCCAGCGAGATGGCTCCGCCCATCGAATGGCCGAGCACGATGGTTTCATTCGGCTTGCCGTGTTTGCCGACAAAGTATCGGCGCAAGGCTTCGGTGTCTTCGACGGCTTCTTTCACCGCCCAGCCTTGCGTGCTGTAAGCCGATTCGGCAAAGGCGAATCCGCGCGACAGGAATTCTTTTCGCAATGCCTGCGCTCGCGCATTTTCAAAGTTGTTGGCTGAACCGACGGTTTGATACCCGTGGCAATACATCACCAAGCCTTTGACTCCTGCGGCAGGCAGTTCAATCCGAAACGCCGCGCCATTGATCGAACCGTTTTCGACTTTGGCATCTTGCGCGGCGGCGGCAATCGCCAATAAACAACTCAAAAAAACGGCGACAAATAATCTTTTCATCGCGTTACTCTCCTTTTTTCTGCGTTGAGCGGAAATAAAAATACAGCGGCAAGCCGATCAGAATCAGCCCTAAACCAACTGCCGATTCAACTCGTTTGGTCTGCCAGGTGTTGACGATCAGCCAGATCGTCACCAGCACGAAAACCAGCGGCACAATCGGATAACCCAGCGTTCTGTAAGGCCGTTCGGCGTTCGGCAGCTTGCGCCGCAACACGAACACCGACGAAGTCACCAGGCCATAAAAAATCCACGAAGCGAACAGCAAACAGTCCGTCAATTGATCGAACGTCCCCGACAGCGCCAGCACGCAAGACCAGATGGCCTGAACGACGATGGAAAAAACCGGCACACTGGTCTTTGCGCTCAAGGATTTCATTTGCGAAAAAAACAATCCGTCTGCGGCCATCGCAAACGGCACGCGAGCATTCGACAAAATCGAACCGTTCAAAGCCCCCAACGCCGAAACGACAAACGCGATGGAAATCAATTTTCCGCCGCTGCCCGCCCAAAAACTCTGCGCGGCTTTGGCCGCCACCGAAGGCGCATCTCGAAACTGTGTCGAATTCGACGTCGCCACTTCGTTGAACGGCAAGGCGTAGAAATACGCCAGATTGGTCAGGCAATAAATGACCATGACAATCAGCATTCCGACAATCAGCGCGAAGGGAATGTTGCGTCCGGGGTTTTTCACTTCGCCCGCAGCCATAGGCATGTTGTTCCAGCCGTCATACCCCCACAACGCCGCCAACATCGCCACGCCAAAGACCGACAAGCCTGTCCATTCCGCCGTTCCCGACGGCGTAGCCAGATTCGACCAGTTCGCCGACGGAGTGAAAAAGAACACGCCGACAACCAACACCGCCAGCCCGGCGACTTTCAACACCGTCAGCAGCGACTGCACCTTGCCGCCAAAGGCTACGGTCAGACAGTTGATCGCCGAAAGCCCCAGGATCACGGCCACGGCGACCACCTGTTGCGAACCGAACTGCCAGTTGATTGTCTTGCCCAGAAAGTTGAATGTGCTGGTTGCCCAAACGTGATCGAGCGGAATCAGAACCGAAAGAAAAATGGCAAATGCCGCTCCCAGACTGGCAATCGAAGCGCTGCCCGCCACGATAAACCGCGACCAGCCGAACAAAAACGCCGAAGCTTCGCCGTACGAATGTTTCAGGTAAACGTATTCGCCGCCCGCGTGCGGCAACATCGCGCCGAGTTCCGCATAAGTCAGAGCGCCCGCCAACGACAACACGCCCGCCGCCACCCAAGCCAATAAAACCAGCTTCGGCGTGCCGACTTCCTGCGCCATGACGGCGGCTTTCAAAAACACGCCCGAACCGATGACCGTGCCAATCACCAGCGCCGTCGTGTCGGTCAAAGTTAGACCTCGAATCAGTTGACTCTTTGTTTCTGCCATTTTGTGTGTCTCGAAATGTTGGAGTGAAAGCCATGCAAAACGCGGCTTGTATCGAAATGCGCGGCCAAGC
>JANRKX010000086.1:0-12461 GCA_033763255.1 Acidobacteriota bacterium
CTGAATGATTGATTCAGGAACCCTGTCGAACTGAAAGCTGAGTTTCGGTTCGACCAACGCAAGACCACGAATCGCGCATTCACTGACCGGAATCATCGCGCTCATTTCCTTGCGTACTGCACGTTTGAAAACGCCGTTGCCGGCAAACTGCTCGCGCCGCGCAAACCCGGCGTCGCTTACATGCTTTCGACCGAGTTCAAGGAACACAATCACCAAACCAGCCAACTGGAACAGATTTATCCGCCACACGTGATGTTTTATGCGCCTTACATGAAAAACGCGGACATCGGCGCGCTGCCCAATCATCGCGGCAGCCAGGCTCAACCGTGGATTCTGAATGAAGGCACGCCGACGGCTTACATCATCGTAGTGCCCAGACCCGCCGCCAAAAAAGAAACCAAGCCGTAACCGGATTGGCTACAGTCACCGATTTTTCTGTCCGGCATCTTTCCGTTATCCGTCTTTGGCAAGACCGCCACGGCGTAAACGGCTGCAAGCAGTGATTGGGCGCAGTGGGGCGGGCCGCGCAAGTTGTGGAGCCGTTCGCTCGGCGACTTCTCGCCACTGCTTATCAATGTGAAGCGGTTGTTACGGCTTTTTACCTATCCCGCTTGCTTGAATTCCCGCACCGAAGTGAGAATGCCAACGCTGTTTCATCTTCACATCGCAAAAGGTCATTCAATGAAATCAACGCTTCTTCGCAAACTGGGGCTGGCGGTTTGTCTGCTGGCGATTGCGGGCGGTTTGATCTGGTTCGGGTATTTGCGCTGGCAACAGCGGCGAGCGCAACAACCTGCTCAGACGCTGACCATCGAAGGCGGCACGCTCAGCGTTCCCGAAGGCTTCACGATTCAAAAAATCGCGGGCGAAGAGTTGACGCAGTATCCGATGCTGGCTGTGCTGGATGATCGCGGGCGGCTGTTCGTCACCGAATCTTCGGGCAAGAATGTTTCCGGCAAAAAAATGGCTGAAGTTCCCGAATGCCGCATCAGCGTGTTGGAAGACACAGACGGCGATGGCCGTTACGACCGCAGCAAAATTTTTGCCGACAATCTGACTTTGCCGATGGGTGTGTTGTGGCGCGGGCAAAGTCTGTTTGTCGCTTCGCCGCCGGATTTCATTCGGTTGGATGACGCCGACAACGACGGAGTTTCGGAGCGCCGCGAAGTGATTTTGACCGGCTGGAATGTGTTGAACACAGCCAGTTTGCACGGCCCGTTTTTCGGCCCGGACGGTTGGATGTATCTGACGCACGGGCGGCACGGGTACAAGATTCAAACCAAAGAAGGCCAGTTGCTGGAAGGCCTGGCTTCGCGGATATGGCGCAGCCGAGCCGACGGCGCTGGTTTGGAACGAGTGGTTGGCGGAGGCTTCGACAATCCGGTCGAACTGATTTTCACCGCTGCCGGAGAAATGATCGGCACGATGACTTACTTCACAGACCCACAAGCCGGTCAGCGCGACGCTTTGCTGCACTTTGTCGAAGGCGGCGTTTATCCGAAACCGCATCCAGCGATTTCCGAATTCAAACGCACAGGCGAATTGATGCCTGTGATGACCAAATTCGCGCGCATAGCTCCGTCAGGGTTGATGCAATATCGCGGCAAAGCATTTGGCGAAGAGTTTCAGGGCAATCTGTTCACGGCGCAGTTCAATCCTCACCGAGTTCAACGGCACAAACTCTTTCGTGAAGGCGCGACGTTCCGCACAGAAGATTCCGACTTCATCACTTCGACCGACCCTGACTTTCACCCGACAGACATTCTGGAGGACGCAGATGGCAGTTTGATTTTGATCGAAACCGGCGGCTGGTACGTGGACGCTTGTCCGCTGTCCAAAATTCACAAAGGCGAAAAGCGCGGCGCGATGTATCGCATTCGCAAAGTCGGCGCGCCGCCGTTGGAAGACCCGCGCGGATTGAAGCTGAAAGTCAGCGGATTGTCTTACGCCGACGCCTGGGAGTTTCAGCAAAAGGCGTTGGAAGACGAACGCCCGGCGGTTCGTGACAAAGCGTTTGAAGTTTTGATTGCCGCCGGAGAAAAAGCCGTTCCGGTGTTCGTGCGGTTGCGCGAAGAATCCAAGCTGGCCGAAGTTCGATGCGCCGCAGTGTTTGCGCTTGGACGCATTGCCGCGCCCGAAGCGACGAAAGCTGTTCGAACTGCGCTCGACGATTCGGATTTTCAGGTTCGCATCGCGGCGGCTCACGTCGTTGGATTGAATAAAGACTCCGAAGCCGTCGAACGACTGGCCGCGATGGTCAAACAGGACGAACCGGCTGCGCGACGAAACGCAGCAACGGCGCTCGGACAAATCGGCGACCGCCGGGCAATTGCGGCGTTGCTGTCCGCCGCCGCCGATTCCAAAGACCGCTTCATCGAACACGCCGTTATTTATTCGTTGATTCAATTGAACGATGCTCCGGCGTTGATCGCCGCGTTGAAAGCTGATGAAGCCGGAACGCGCAAAGCCGCGTTGATTGCGCTGGATCAACTGGACGGCAGCCCGATTGTCGCCACGCACGCCGCTCCGTTTTTGGGCGAAGCCGATGCCACTTTGCGAAAAACGGCGTTGTGGGTTTTCTCCAGGCACGCCGAAAAGCCTGAATGGGCAGGCGCAGTGTTGGCATTTTTGCGAAGCCGCCTGAAGACTGACAAATTCGACACCAACGAGAGCGATTCCGTCAGAGACGCTTTGCTGGCGTTTGTTGCTGACGGACAGGTGCAAACCTTGATCGCCGAATCGCTGGACAACGAACGACTGAACGTAGAGCGACAGCTTTTCCTGCTGGAAATCGTCGAGCGTTGTTCGCTGAAACAACTGCCAGCAACTTGGGAACAAGTCATCGCTCGGCGGTTGAAAAGTAACGACGCGCAAATCCGAGCGAAGACAATCGCCGTCATTCGTTCGCGTCGCATCGCCAGTTTGGATGCGGAGTTGCAGCAAATCGCCGCGAACTCAATGGAGCCAGTTGATTTGCGACTGACGGCATTGAGCGCGTTGATCTCTCGCAACCCGAGACTGCCGAATCAAAACGCGGCGGCGTATGAATTCCTGCTCGGAGCGTTGACGCCCGAAAACGATCCGGCTTTGCGTTTGTCTGCGGCGCAGAATCTTGGGCAAGCCGAATTGTCACGCGAACAGTTGCTGAGCCTGGCGAAAGACTATTTGCCGAAAAGCGATTCGCTGACGTTGACGACTTTGCTGGATGCGTTTCGTTCGGCCAACGACGAAGAAATTGGACAAACGTTGGTTGCGACGCTCGGCCAGCCGTCGGTGAATCTGGAATCCATCGGCGGCAAACGTTTGGAGCAGGCGTTTCAAAACTTCCCCGAATCGGTTCGAGAGTCGTCCAAATCCTTGCTGAATCGGTTTGCCGAAGAAGAAGCCGCGCAATTGAAAAAGCTGCGCGAATTGGAGCCGCTGCTGACCGCAGGCGGAGACGTGGGCGCAGGCCGCAATGTCTTTTTTGGAAAACGCGGAGCCTGTTCGACTTGCCACACAATTGGACTGGAAGGCGGGCGCGTCGGGCCGGATTTGACTTCGATTGGAGCGATTCGCTCCGGCCACGACATTCTGGAAGCGATTGTTTTTCCGAACGCGACCTTTGTTCCCGGCCACGAACCTCGCCGAGTGACGACCAAAACGACCAATCAGGTTTACACCGGCGTCATCAACGATTTTGAATCCACGCGCGACGCCATAGTGTTGATGTCCGGTCCGAACGACAAAGTCCGCATCCCGCGCGACGACATCGCTTCGATCAAAGCCTCGTCTGTGTCGCTGATGCCCGAAGGCTTTGCCGCGCAATTGACCCAAAAAGAGTTGATTGATTTGCTGGCGTATCTAAAAGCGCAGAAATGATTCCAAGATAAAGATGTTGACCGGCAAACGGAAGGAAAACTACAATCCGCGCCGTCTTTGAACCCACACTGCCCAAAAACAACCCGACCTCCCGGCAGCAAAGCTTTGTGCCTCCCAGTTAGCTTCTGCACGTTCGTGACAAAACGCGACCAATCCTATTTTTCCTGATTTGACGACTGATCGGTTTTTCCGCGCTAACCAGCCAGAACCGGTTTGGCCGTTGTTTCTCTTTCTACCCAACGAGGTTACCAAGATGAGAAAGATGCTTCGGGCGGATTCAGCTCACATCCATAAAATTCTGTTGTTGTGCCTGATCGGATTGACGGCTTTGACGACGATATTCGTCTGGCGGTCGGCATTGGCGCAATCGGCGTTTAACATTTCGACGATTGCCGGTTCCAGCGGAGGCGCAGGGCCATTCGCAGAATTCCAGGGCGCACGAGGCATGGCAGTCGTGTCGGCGACTGAAATGTATTTTGCCGACACCAACAATCACGTCATTCGCAAATTGGACATAACCACAGGAACGTTGACGGTGGTTGCGGGCAAAATCGGCATGGCGGCTCCGAACGCTCTGGATGCCAACGGCGACGGGGGAGCCGCAACCGCAGCTTTGCTCAACAATCCTTCGGACATTGTGATTGCGCCCAACGGAGATTTTTACATTTCCGATAGCGGCAATCGTCGCATTCGCAAAGTCACCATCAGCAACGGCCAGATCAACACCATTGCCGGAAACGGTTTGCCGGGTTCGGCCACGGGATCGGCGACGAATTCGGTCGTCACCGATCCGCGCGGACTGGCGCTGGACGGCACTCGGTTGGTGGTGGCCGACGCCGGAAATCATCGCATCATCGCCATCAACGATCTGGATGGCACGCCTGCGGTTTCGCACATCGCGGGCAATGGCGCTGCGGGCAACGAAGGCGACGGCGGGCAAGCGACCGTCGCGGCATTGAATGCTCCCAACGACGTAGCCGTGTCCGGTTCGACGATTTACATCGCCGACACCGACAATCATGTGGTTCGGTTCATCAACGCAGGAATCATCAACACTTTTGCGGGCAACGGGCAGACGGGCGCTCCCAGCGAAGTCGGTCTGGCAACATCCGTGCAATTGAACAGCCCAACGGGAGTTACAGTTGATGCCAATAACAAAGTTTACATCGCCGACACAGGCAATCATCGCGTTCGCCTGGTCGAAGGCGTCAACCTGTCCACCATCGCCGGGCGCGCCGGTCAGGGTTACAACGGAGACGGAACTCCGGCGACGAATTTCACGCTGAACACTCCCGCAGGCATTGGCGTGGTCGGCACGGACGTTTTCTTTGTGGATTCCGGCAACGGACGATTGAGAAAAGTCGTTGGTTCGACAATGACCAGCGTGGCGAGCGACGGTTCCGGCGGATTTTTTGGCGACACGGGTTTGGCCAACGCCGCCAAGCTGGACGGCCCGATGGGCGTGACTGTGGACGCCGCCGGAAATTATTACATCGCCGACACCAACAATCACGTCATCCGCAAGGTCAATGCCAGCGACGGCAAAATCAACACGATTGCCGGAACTCCTGGCGTGGCGTCGGCCAATCCCGCCGATACAAACGGCGACGGAGGTTCTGCGCTGTCGGCAACGTTCAACAAACCGACTTCGGTGGCGCTGGATGCCCAAGGCAATTTTTACGTCGCCGACACAGGCAACAATCGTATTCGCAAAATTGATTCGAACGGAACGATCTCGACGCTGGCCGGATTGAGCGCGCCAAGTTTGAACGGCCCAAGTTCCGTCGTCGTTTCGGGCAACAACCTGTATTTCGCCGATCCGGGCAATCACGTCGTTCGCCGTTTTTTGCTGACTGACAGCGTGCTTTCAGTGTTCGCAGGCATTCAAGGCTCGCCGGGACACACAGGAGACAACGGGGCTTCAGGTTCCGCGCGATTGAATCGTCCCAGCGGATTGGCGGTGAATTCCGGCGGCGATTTGTTCATCGCCGACACCGGCAATCATCGCGTTCGCAGAGTTTCAGGCGGCATCATTTCAACCGTCGTGACGCAAGGAATCCCACGCTCAGGGTTTGAAGGCGACGGCGGCCCGGCCAACGCCGCGCGTATGAATTCGCCTTCGTCCGTGGCGGTGGATACGGCGGGCAATTTGTACATCGTGGACAAAGGCAACAACCGCATTCGCCGAGTCGTCGCTGCAACCAATATCATCAACACTGTGATCGGCAACGGTGAAATCGGTTTTGGCGGAGACGGCGGGCAGGCAACATCTGCCAAGCTGGGATTGGCCAACGCGGTTGCTGTCGGTTCCGCCGGAGTTTTTGTCGCAGACACAGGCAACAACCGAATTCGCCTGGCCATTGCGCCGCCCAACACTGCTCCCGCGCTGACCAGTCCGGGCAATCAAACCATCGGCGAAGGATCGAATCTGGCGTTCACGCTTTCGGCCACCGATTCCAACTCAGGCCAAACCATTACTTATTCGATGACCGGCGCTCCAACCGGAGCAACGCTGAACTCTTTGACCGGCGCGTTCAGTTACACGCCCGGTTACGACGTAGTGACAAACAACGCCGGAGCGACGCAAATTTTCAACGTCACTTTCACGGCGACCGACGATGCCACGCCGCCACTCAGCGATTCCAAATCCGTCACCATCACGGTCAACAACGTCAATCGCGCACCAATCGCCGACGCCGGAACAATTCCGGCCACGCTGGAAGCGACCAGCACCAACGGAGCTTCGTTGCAGTTGAACGGCACGGCCAGCGATCCCGACGGCGACACAATTTCCAGCGTCACGTGGACAAACACACGCCCGAACCAATCGCCAGTGACGATTGCCACTCAATTGTCGGCGCAGGTGCAATTGGCGCTCGGCCAGCATTCGCTGGTGCTGACCGTCAGCGACGGCAAACCCAACGGCACGACCAGCACGCAATCAAAAGGCGTCACCGTGCAAGACACTACGCCGCCGGTGTTCACCAACATTCCGGCGGACATTACGCAAACCATTTCTTCGGGAACCGGCGCGGCGGTGACGTTCAATCTGCCGACTGCGACTGACGCTGTTTCGGGCAATCGCACGGTGACGGCTGCGCCTGCTTCGGGTTCGACGTTCCCGATTGGAACGACGACCGTCACGTTCACGGCCAGCGACGCGGTTGGAAACTCTGCAACCGCTACGTTCAAAGTCACAGTGTCCTGCCCCAGCGGATGCAATCCGCCGCCGCCGCCAACCGGCATGAATTTCAACATCGAAGCCTTTGCTGGAACCGGCAATTACGGTTCAGGCGGGAACAACGGAGCGCCTACTGCCGCAAGTTTCAAACGGTTGAGCGGCATTGCAGTCACCAGCAACGGCGACATGTTCATCGCTGATTCCGAAGCGCGCGTCGTTCGCAAAGTTTCCGGCGGCACGATTTCGTTGCTGGCGGGAACCGGCGCGAAAGGCTTTGCGGGCGATGGCGGAGCGGCGGCTTCGGCAAAGTTCAACAATCCGAACGGCCTGGCGCTGCACGCGGCCAGCAATTCGCTGTACGTCGCCGACACTGGCAATCACCGAATTCGCAAAATTGATTTGACGACGAATAACATCTCGACAATTGCCGGAACCGGCGTCGCAGGGCTGGGCGCAGCCGGTTCTGCAACCGGCGTCGCGTTGAATTCGCCAACCGGAATCGCTGTGGACGCGGCTGGCAATGTTTATTTCGCCGACACAGGCAACAATCGCATTTGCAAAGTCACGAGCGGCGCGTTGACCGTCGTTGCCGGAACCGGCGAAGTCGGCAACAGCGGCGACGGGGCGGCGGCTTCGGCGGCGAAGCTCAATCATCCGACCGGCGTCGCCGTCAGCAATGATGGCGCGACTTTGTACATCGCCGACCGCAGCAACAATCGCATTCGCAAAGTCACAGGTGGAACCATCAGCAATTTTGCCGGAGCATCGAACGGCGTTTCCGGATTCGGCGGTGACGGCGCGGCGGCGACTTCGGCGCTGTTGAACGCTCCAACCGGTGTCGCGCTGGATGGCGGCGGCAATGTGCTGATCGCAGACACCGACAACGAACGCATTCGCAAAGTGACGGTCGGCGACGGTTTGATCGCCACCATCGCTGGCAACGGCAACGCGGGCAATTCCGGCGACAGCGGAGCCGCCACAAGTGCATCGCTCGACACGCCTGTGGCATTGGCGCTGGATGGTTCGGCCAGAATCGCGTTTTGCGATGCGGGCAATTTGCGCGTTCGACGATTGACGATGTCCGGCCCGGCAAACAACCCGCCCGTTCCGGCAATGGTCGCCAATCAAAGCTTGAACAAGAATCAGCAATTGAACGTCGCGCTGTCGGCAACCGATGCCGATAACGATCCGGTGACGTTTTCGCTGGTTCCGTCGTTGCCGTTTGTTTCGATCACCAATGCCAACGCAGCGGCCAGGACGGCTACCCTGCTCATCAATCCCAACAACGGCAACGTTGGTGTGTACAACGTCCAAATCAAAGCCGAAGATAACAACGGCGGATCGAATCTGACGCCGGTGTTCACCATCACGGTCAACGATCCGAACGGCCCGCCAGCGAATCGCCCGCCGGTGGCTGTGGCCAATCAACTCCCGGCAACGGTGCAAGCCAACGGACAAACGGCGACGATCAATCTGGATGGTTCGGCTTCGACCGATCCAGACAACGACCCGCTGACTTACACCTGGAAAGATGGCGCGACAACCATCGCCACGACGGCTGTGGCCAGCGTGCCGCTCGGAATCGGCAGCCATTCGATTGTGCTGACAGTCAGCGACGGCAAAGGCGGAACAAGCTCTACGACTCCGCAAACTGTAGTTGTAACCGAAGCTCCGCCACCTGACGCGCTGGCAATTGCAACAGTCTCGCCGGGTAGCGGCAAACGCGGCTCAACCGTTTTCGTAACCATCACCGGAACCGGTTTCACGCCGCAATCCACAGTCAGCATCAACGGAGGCGGCATCACCGTCACGATCACCAGCCAAACAGCTACCCAGATCGTGGCGAAGTTTGTCATCACATCCAGTGCTTCGACTTCGACGCGCAATGTCACTGTGGCCAATCCCGGCGGAGTTTCAGCCACGAAGACCGGCGCATTTTTTGTCCAGCCGTAAATGTTTTCGTGGGGCATTTTTTCGCAACAGAGACAACAAGTGTGACTTGTTGTCTCTGCCTTTTCTTTTTGCAATCAATTTTCAAAAAACTGCTGGCAATCTTTCAACGCGGTGTTGTAAATTCCTTTTCGCCTTAAGTCCTCCTCAACAAAGCTCGCGCTTTGAGGATGAATGGCGGATTTCCTTTCTCCCCCACTGAGCTTCAACAAAAACGATTTCATTGAAGGACAAAACCGATGAAACGATTCCAGGCACACACACAAGGTCGTCGTCTATCTTCCGAAAACCCACGAACCAACATTTTCACCAAACGCGCCTTTGCGCTTAGCGCATTGTTTTCGCTGCTGGCCGTGATTGGCTGGCAATTGCCCGGCTGGGGAAAAACGGCTGTGGAGTATTCTCGGTCGGTGTTCGCCGCCAGGACTTCTACTCCCGATGCCGCAGCGGTCATTCCCGTCACCATCGAAGTTCTGCCCGGTCAACAAAGCAAATCCATTGATTTGAGTTCGACCGGAAATCTGGGAACAGCGATTCTGGGCAGCGCGAATTTCGACGTTGCGACCATCGCTCCGGCTTCGCTGAAACTGTCAGGAGCGCCGATCATCAAACAAAAAACTCCGAGCGGTTCTGCGCCAAAATCCAATCAGCAAAGCGACATTGGCGGCAACAAACCGGTTTACGGTCTGGATTATTTCCTGCGAGACATCAACAACGACAACCGTCAGGATTTGGTGTTCTTCGTTTCGATTCCATACCTGGCAGGGCTGACCGCCGGAACGCGCACCATCACATTGACCGGCAGAACCATCGGCGGAGACGACATCACCGGTTCGCAAACCGTGCAAGTGTCGGGCGTTTCGATTATTCGCGGCGGCGGTTCGCCAGGCTCGCCAAGTCAGTTTTGTAATCCCAATCCGATCACGATCAACGACAATGCTCCGGCCAATCCGTATCCATCCAGCATCACTGTGTCGGGCATGTCCAATTTGGTCAGCAAAGTGACCGTCTCGCTGACCGGCCTGAGCCACAGCTTTGCCGACGATGTCAGCATTTTGCTGGTCGCTCCGAATGGAAACGCCATCGAATTGATGAGCGACACCGGCGGCATCAACTCACTGACCAACGTCAACCTGACCTTCGACGACGCTGCCGCCAATTACCTGCCGAACACGGCGGCATTTGTGTCGGGAACCTTCAAACCTACCCGTCACGATTTTGAAGACATCTTTGAAGCTCCGGCTCCGCAAACGACGATTGCTGCGCCTTACGGAGCGACACTGGGACATCTCAACGGCATAAATCCAAACGGCACGTGGCAATTGTTTGTCCGCGATCAAGCCGGCGGCGATACAGGAATGATTTCCGGCGGGTGGTGTTTGACTATCACGACGACAGTGTTTGGCGGCTGCACTTCGCAATTCGTCACCGGCTCCATCGGCAATGGCGACGCCGTGCAAACTCCGCGTATGTTACGCGACGAAATCACCAGCCAATGTGGAACGCCGAAAACCTGTCCGGGGGCGATTGGCACAGACAATCACCGGTTTGAAACCTTCACCTTCACCAACCAAAGCGTGGCTTCACAATGCGTCACCGTGACCTTGTCGAACGATTGCGGTATCAACCTGTTTGCCTCGGCGTATTTGGGCACTTACGCTCCTCCCCCGCCGGGCGCGAATGTTTGCCTGAATTATCTGGGCGACAATGGAACCAGTTTTGGCGGACTCGGATTGCCGTTTTCTTTTGACGTTCCGGCGGGAGCGACCTTTGTCGTGGTCGTCAACGAAATCGGCCCGACCGGATGCAACAACTTCAGCCTTTTGGTCGAAGGCAGTCTTTGTCAGCTTTGCACCAGTGTTACTTGCCCCACCAACATCACCACGAACAACACGCCCGGCCAGTGCGGAGCGAACGTGAATTACTCCGCGCCGGTTGACCCTGTGTGCGGAGCGATCACCTGCCTACCCGCTTCCGGATCGTTTTTCCCGCTTGGCACGACAACAGTAACGTGCAATTCGGTGGCTGGACCATCGTGCAATTTCACTGTGACGGTCAACGACATGCAACCGCCAACAATCACTTGTCCGGCGAATGTTTTCGTCGGCACAACAAGTGGTTCAACAACCGTGACCTTCCCTGCTCCGGCGGTCGGCGACAACTGCCCCGGAATTCAAACGCCGAGTTGCACTCCTGCTTCCGGCAGCAGTTTCCCGGTTGGCCTGACGACGGTGACTTGCTCCGTCAACGATGCCGCGAACAATTCGGCTTCGTGCAGTTTCACGGTGACGGTCAATCGAGTTTCGGGCGCAATCAACGACCCGCTGGCTTGCACCGGCCCCGGCAACACGGTTCAAGTCACGCTGAACATCACCAACAACGGCAACGTCAATCAAACCGTCGCCAATACGACGACTTTCACCAATCTGGTTGGCAACCCAGGCTCCTGCACGACCAACGTGGGCGCGTGTAACGTGACGAATGCGGGAATGACTTTCAGCGGAACGCTTTCGCCCGGCCAAACGGTGACAATCAATTACTTGGCGCAAGTCAGCGATCTGGCTGCGCCCGGCGCTCAGGTTTGCGCGAACAATTCCGTCACCTTCAATGGAGGTGCGGCGCTGAACTTCTCTGCCTGCCGCTCGATTACTTGCCCGGCGGTTGGGCCTGGCGGAATCCTTCCGGCCACGTCCGAAGCGAGCGATCAAAAAGCCGGTTCGGTGCTGATTTACAACGTCTACACGTCGTCAACCGATCCGACCAAACAGAACACTCGCATCAACATCACCAACGTTCACCTGACTCGTTCGGCGTTCGTTCACCTGTTCTTCGTGGCTGAAGGCTGCGCGATTGCCGACAGTTACATTTGCTTGACGGGCAATCAGACGGCCAGTTTCCTGGCGTCTGACCTCGATCCGGGAACGACCGGTTATCTGGTGGCGGTCGCTGTTGACGGCATTCGCGGATGCCCGATCAGCTTCAATTACTTGATCGGCGACGAATACGTGAAATTCAACAGCGGCCACGCGGCCAATCTCGGCGCGATTGCGTTTTCGCAAATTGCTGGCGGCTTGCCTGCTTGCGATGGCAATTCGGTGACGGCTCAGTTGAATTTCGACGGCACGAGCTACAACCGAACTCCGGCGACGCTGGCTCTGTCGAACGTCGGTTCAAGAGCCGACGGCAACGACACGTTGCTGATCCTGAACCGCATCGGCGGCAACTTGGGCATCGGAGCTTCGTCGTTGGGAACGCTGTTCGGAATCTTGTACGACGACGCTGAAAACGCGCTGAGCTTCAACGTGACTGGCGGTTGCCAATTGCGTTCGAGCCTGTCGAACAACTTCCCTCGCACGACGCCTCGATTTGAAACCTTCATCCCGGCGGGTCGCACCGGCTGGCTGAAAGTCTTCAATCAGACCGGAGCGATCGGAATGACCGGCGCGGCAATCAACTTCAACGCGAACGC
>JANRKX010000087.1:0-142621 GCA_033763255.1 Acidobacteriota bacterium
TCCACAGATTCATCGTGTCCATCGCCACGAATTTGCAATCCACCTGTTCGCGGACTTCGCGCTGCAGCGTCGGTTGGATGTTGCCCAAAAACAGAAACGGCGTTTTGCGCGCGGATTCGGAAAGTTTCGGTTTGAAGTCAGCGAACACGTTAAGCTGCGTATCCAGCGTTTTCGCTGTGTTCAGATCGAAGCCGTATTCGCCCGCCCAACGAAAGGTTTTGCCGCCGGGAATGCGTTCCAAATTGGAAATGTTGATTTTGCGTTCGTGAAAGACGGCTTCGTCTTCGGAGGTGAAATCGTCTCCGATGACGGCGACGACGCCGACTTCGGTAAAAAACGAAGCCGAGACTGAAAAGTGCAAACCGGAACCGCCGAGGCTGCGGTCGCGTTCGCCAAAGGGTGTTTTGATGGCGTCAATGGCTACGGAGCCGACGACTAACAACGGACAAATGGATGACATGTGTGAGTGATTACCCCTTCTTTTTTTGGTTTTGATTTTCGTCCAGACGTTTTTGCGCTTCGGCTTTGATCTTTTCGTCTGAACCTTCCTTGACGGCTTTCGTCCAGTATTCGACGGCTTTTTCTGAGTCACCGCCGCGTTGGTAAACTTCGCCCGTCAGGAAATAGACTTCATCAATGCGCGCGAAGTTCGGATTCAAATCCATGATTTCCTGCAACCGATCCAGCACGGCTTTGTTCAATCGCTCAATGCCGTCTTTGTCGCCTTTGTTCGGTTTGCGTTTGTAAAAGTAAAACTTAGCCGCGTCCAGGCTCTTGTACGATTGTTTTTCCTGCTCAGGGTCGCGCGGGGCGCTGATCGAACCGCGGCTTGGGCCTTGCTGAGCGGCAAAACCAGGATTCGTGAATGCGCTGACTGCCACAATCGCCAGCACAACAATTAAACTGATTCGGTACTTCATAAATGACCTCTCTTGAAGCGCGCCTGCCAATCGTTTCAGGTCAGACGCAAAGTCATGGGTTGGAGCGTACGTTTAAGCGGGTTTAACACCAGTCCAAGATTTTCCAGCGTCACGGCTCCCAACAAAGCGTCATCGCCTTCTTCACCAAGCACGACCGGTGAATGGCCGTCGCCTTGCGGAAGTTCGATGTAACATTCAGAAACATCACGTTCGATTTCGGTTCCATCTGCCAGAACAAAATTGAGTTTACGCTTTGGCTTCAGCCCCAATTCGCGCCAAATATCCTCCGGCAACAGAGTGTACGAAGCGCCACTGTCAACCAGAAATTTTAGCTGGCGTGTTTTTCTACCTTTCCCGTGAACCGTTCCTTTGACGTAAGTCAGTCCCATTTCTTGCGCTCCTTCCTGAAAGCTATTCGCCCACGTATTTGCCGATGATCGCGGAAAGTTTCTTTTTGGTTTCCGCCGGAATTTCTCCGTGCGTCAGGATAGCGTGTTTCAGCGCCGAGCCGCATTTGCATTCGCGCGGCGCGGCGGCAAGTTTACCAACCGCCGAGCGGATGATTTTTTGCGCGTTGGTGGAATTTTTGTTCAGGTATTCGATGACCATTTCGACCGTCACGGCGTCGTGATCTGGATGCCAGCAATCATAATCGGTCACGAGCGCCATCGTCGCGTAACAAATCTCGGCTTCGCGCGCGAGCTTGGCTTCCTGCAAGTTGGTCATGCCGATCACGTCCATTCCCCCACTGCGATAGAGCCGCGATTCGGCCAGCGTCGAAAACGCCGGGCCTTCCATGTTCAGGTAAGTTCCGCCGCGATGAACTTTGACGCCTATTGCTTCGGTTTCATCGCCGAGCACTTTCCAAACCGCTCCGCACACCGGATGCGAAAAGGTGATGTGCGCGACTACGCCTTCGCCAAAGAAAGTCGAAACTCGCCCGCGCGTGCGGTCGAAAAATTGATCGGGAATTACGATGTCGGTCGGAGCGTATTGTTCTTGCAGCGAACCAACCGCCGAAGCCGAAATAATTCGTTCAACGCCAAGCAGCTTCATGGCGTAAATGTTCGCGCGGAAGTTCAGTTCCGTAGGCGTGATGCGATGACCGCGTCCGTGCCGAGCCAGAAACGCGACGCGAACGCCGTCCAACGTGCCAAGAATAAAGTTATCGGAAGGTTTGCCGAACGGAGTTTCGACGCCGACTTCGCGCACGTCGGTCAAACCTTCCATCTGATACAAACCGCTGCCGCCAATAATTCCAATTTGAGCTTTTTCCATGTCAGGTTACAGGTGATAGGTAGGTGATTGCAGGTTTGTGACAGGCGACAAGTCTTGCAAACTTGTCACCTGCCAACTATTCCCTAAAAACTATTTGTTCGCGTTCGGATCAATTCCCTTCATCGTGCCGCCGCTGCCGCCGCCCAATCCGGGCAGAGTGCTGGGATTATAACCGGCGATGTTGATGGTGAAATCGGTAGGGAGTTTGACGGGATATTTCAATGTCGCGTCTTCCATCACACGTTTGACCTTGGCTTGAGTTTCCTGCTCTTCGAAGGTGTCGGCAAGCATCGTGCTCAAAAAGATGTGGCGAGTGCGAACCTGTTCCTGCGGTCCTTCCGGCGTTGGAGTAGGAGTCGGCTGTGCGCCCGGCAAAGGCGCGGGAGTTGCGGCAGGCTTCGGTTCTTTCGACGGATCGTAAATGCGTTTGTCGTCCAATTTGATCACGTGAAATCCGACTCGGCTTTTAACGACTTCGCTGACCCCACCCTTTTCCAATGCAAAAGCGGCCTGCGCATACGGTTCATCAATCACGGGGCTGCCGCCGACTTTTCCTTCTTTATCAAACCAGGGCATTTCACCGCCGGTGGTTTTGGTGTCGTCTTCATTGAACTCTTTGGCGATGGTGGCAAAGTCTTCGCCGTTTTTGACGCGAGTCAGCAACGCCTGAGCTTTTTCTTTGATCTTGTCCACATCGGCTTCCGGATGTTCAGAAACGTAGCGTTTCTTTTCTTCCGGCGTCATCACCATTTTGTCGGAAACTGATTTGGAATAGGCGTTGGCCAGCAAACTGGCCTTGCCGATTTTCAATTGAACCTGAACACCGGCTTCTTTTTCGATGCCTGCCTGACGCCCTTTTTCCGCCAGCACCTGAATTTGCGACCACTGTTCATGCATCATTTCCTTGTCGCTGTCGGACGGAGCCTGTTTGGCATTGCGAGTAATCAACGTAAAAAAGCTGTCGAACTGAGCTTTGTGAGCGTTGAAATACGCATCGCTTTCTTCCTTGTTCACAATCGTATCGGGATTGCGACGGTTGAATTCGCCGGCCAGAGTCTGATCGGTTCGAAAAGCCATTTCCTGTTTGAACTCTTCGGTTTTGTGCAATCCTTCGGCTTCGGCGGCTTGCGCCAATGCGAAAGGCGTTTTGAACTGAGTGATAAATTGATCGCGCATGGCTTTGTTCTGCGCCAACTGGCGTTTTTGGTTGTCCGGCAAAGCCTCAACCAGCGCCGAAAGTTCTTCCGCTTTGATTTCGACAAATTCGCTTTTGAAGAAAAAAGCGCAGGATTGCGTCGTTGCCAAACTGGCCGCCACAGCAATGGTCAGGATGAATTTTGTAAGTGCTTTCAAGATCAATCTCCTCTGTAAGAAGTAGGATAATTTTTCAAATTGTCCCACTGAATTTAGTGATTTCCGGTTCCTCGTTGCGTCAGTTCGATCAACACGCCGCCCGTGCTGGCCGGATGAACAAAAGCGACCAGCGCGCCGCCCGCTCCAATGCGTGGTTGTTCGTCAATCAACCGCACATTTTTGGCTTTCAAATCAGCCAACATTGCAGCCACATCTTCGACTTCGACGCATAAGTGGTGCATTCCGGCTCCGCGTTTGGCGATGAATTTTCCAACGGGTGTGTCTTCGCCTGTGGCTTCGAGCAATTCAATGCGGCTTTCGCCAATGGGCAACATCGCCACGCGAACGCCTTGATCGGCGACGACTTCAATTTCTTTCAGTTCCAAACCAAGCCCGTCGCGCCAAAATGCTAGAGCTTCGTCAATCGAACCAACTGCGACTCCGAGGTGTTGAATTTTGTTTGAAGACATAAAGCAAAAGGCAAAAGGCAAATATCAAAAAGCAAAAATTGAGGATGAAACAGTGCCGACCTTTTGCTTTTTGACTTTTGGTATTTGCCTTTTGATTTCTCCTTTCTTAGCTGGAGCGTATTTCTACTTTGCCGAGAAGTTCTTCGACAATCGAATACGGATCGCGCTGTCGAGCCGCCACAGCCAGCGCCAGTTCGTGCAATTCGCCCGGCGAAAGCAATTCACTCAAAACCCGTTTCAGCAAACGTTCGCGCAGCAATTCGATGATTCGGTTTTCGGCGACTCCGGCGCTGCGTTCCAGTGAGGCTTGCTGCTGCTTTTTGAACGAGGCGTATTGTTCAATCGCTTCAACGAATTCAGGAATGCCTTTGTTCTGCGTGGCGACGGTACGAACAATCGGCGGTCGCCAACCGTCCGAACGTACCGCCATTTCCAGCAGCGCAATCAATTCGCGTTCGGTACGTTCAACGCCGTCACGTTCGGCTTTGTTGATGACGAAAATATCGCCGATTTCCATGATCCCCGCTTTGATCGCCTGAATGTCATCGCCCATTCCGGGAACCAGCACGACGACTGAAACATCAGCAGTTTTGACAATGTCTACTTCGTCCTGGCCTACGCCTACGGTTTCAACCAAAGTTCTATCGTAGCCAGCGGCATCCAGCACGGCAACTGCATCCACAGTCGCCCGCGCCAATCCGCCCAAATTCCCCCGCGTAGCCATTGAACGAATGTAAACGCCCGGATCGTTGGCCAGCGTCTGCATGCGAATGCGATCGCCAAGAATTGCTCCGCCGGAAAAAGGGCTGGAAGGATCAACCGCGATGATGCCAATCGTTTTGCCAATCGAGCGATAATGCAGCGCCAGTTTGTCCACCAGCGAAGACTTTCCGGCTCCCGGAGCGCCCGTAATGCCAATGGTCACACCTTTGCCCGTATGCGCAAACAGCGCCTTCAGGAGTTCGTTGGCATCAGCGGCATCGTTTTCGATCTTGGAGATAGAGCGGGCAATCGCGCGAAGATCACGAGCAAGAATTCTTTCAACCAGTGAAGTGGACATTACTTGTCTAAAGCATCAGGCATTGGACAGCGAGCCGAGAATATAAACTTCCGTACAACGAAAATCCAACACACACACAAGCCCGGTTTCGAGTTTGCAACACGCAACCGCTATAATCCGCGCATCTGAAACGTAAAAAGAAAGGTTTCGTTATGCGAATCAACCGGCTGCAACTGAAAAACTTCAAACGATTTACCGACCTGACTATTGATCTGTCATCGCTTCAACCGTCGCCCAAACTGGTGTTGATGATTGGAGCCAACGGCAGCGGCAAAAGCTCTGTGTTTGATGCGTTTGAATGGATGACGCTGACAAAAAGCAGCCCTGAAAATAAATCAGCCTATTACCAAAAGCTTGTCGAGCAGATGGTATCGGGAGAAATCTTATTTGATGACGGCAGCAAAGTTCATCGCGCGAACGATAAGGCGGAGGTCTCTGGCGCATTACCCTATTCTCTCTTTTATGGCCGTAGCGCGTTCAGGCATGTTCCCGAACTAACCCGCACCGCAATTGGAGGCCGCGAATCTGTCGTGAGCAAAGATGAAGATCGTCCTCTGCGATACATTCAACTAGACCAACGGTTCGAAAACGATATTGATATTCTGGCAGAAAGAGTCGTGCGAGAAATCTTTATTGACCAGGCTTTCAAAGCTGATGAATTAAGGGAGCGATACGTCTTGCCTATCAATCGTGCGCTAAATCGGGTTTTCAACGCCGAACCGGAAACCGCTGTTTCGCTGCAATCAATCATTCCGCCATTACAGGGCAAGCCTCTGCAACTCAACTTCCGAAAAGGACAGGTTGAAATCCATTATGACCTGTTGAGCAGCGGCGAAAAGGAAATCATCAACATCCTGCTGAACCTGTTCATCCGACGGGATTCTTATCCCGACACAATCTACTTCATTGACGAGTTGGACGTGCATCTCAATACGTCGTTGCAATTCAACCTGATTAAGGAAGTCACCGAGAACTGGGTACCTGATAACTGTCAACTTTGGACGGCAAGTCATTCTTTAGGCTTCATTCAATATGCGAAGGAATCCGATCAAGCTGCAATTATTGACTTCGATCAATTTGATTTCGACCAATCCCACACTCTAAGCCCCATTCCAAAAGAATCGTTGGCCGTGTATGAAATTGCAGTGCCCAAGGAAACCATTTTGGAAATCTTCCGCGATAAAACCTTGGTGCTGTGTGAGAACAAAAACGATGAGTACTACAACCTGCTCAAACTACCAGGAAAGCTGTTTATCGGAGTTCACAACAAAGACGAAGTGTATCGAAGCGTCAAAAATGACTCTCGCTTTTACGGTGTAATTGATCGTGATTATTTAACCGAAAACGAAATCAAAAAAATCCGTAATCGCTTCCCCAAGTTATTCGTGTTGGGTTTTTACGCTTTTGAAAATTACCTCTACCATCCCGATAACATCTCAGAGGTAGCGCCAGGGTTCGATGTTGCATCATATCGAGATGAGATTCTTCGGCAGAAAAAAGCTCGGTACAAAAGCATTCTCGTAAACCTGAAGCAATCTCGTAATTACAGAGTGCTGAAAGACGAAAACATAGAGGATAAAGAACTCGACGAACTCACAAATGCTTTGGAAAGCGACGACTTCGAGACATTTTATCCTTTGTTCGATATGAAACGGCAATTCGATCGCTCATCTCTTGCCAAATTGAATTTGGCTCCGGCTCGCCTGGCTCGGACGAAATGGTTTTCTCAAGCCATTAGTCGTGCATTCAATCAAGAGGAAGAAAAATCATGACTGCTGACTGGCTGACAACACTTGGCACTGCGATGGGTTCGGCGTGGCTGTCAGGCATCAATTTGTATGCGACGGTGGTGACGCTGGGCGTGCTGCAACGCTTTGAGTTGGTCAAATTGCCCGGCGGATTGAACGTGCTGGGCGAATGGTGGGTGATTGGATTGGCGGGCGGTTTTTACCTGATCGAATTCGTTGCCGACAAAATCCCGGCGGTAGATTCCATGTGGGACGCGGTTCATACGTTCATCAGAGTTCCCGCCGGAGCAATTCTGGCGGCGACCGCGTTTGCCGAATTCGATCCGGCGGTCAAAGCCGTGGCGATGATCGTCGGCGGCGGCATTGCGCTCGGTTCGCACGGTACAAAAGCGGCGACCCGGTTGGCGGCCAACACCAGCCCCGAACCCGTGTCGAACATAGCTCTGAGCATCGGCGAAGACATCGTCGCATTCGGTTCAACCGTGCTGATGGCTTTCTTTCCCGTTCTGATTTTGATCGTAGTGGCGATCTTTTTGATCTTGCTGATTTGGCTGGGACCGAAAGCTTACCGCGCATTGAAACGATTGTTGGCGCGATTCCGTGAACTCTTTGGTTCCGCACCTTCCTCTGTGACGTAAAAACCAATCCGGCTCGCCTGTCAGCTAAGCAGGAAAGCCGGATTGGTTCGTCTTATGCAGCCTGAAGCGCTGGCTTGGTTTCCATTCGAACCGCCCCAGGAATGAGATAGCCTTCTCCGAAATCTACCTCCCCAGGCAAATGAAATTCCTGCGATTCGCGTTTCAGCAACTCGAATTCGCCGTACTTGATCTTGCAAGAGCCTTTGAAGGAAACGCCTCGCACCTGTTTGATGCGAGCATCCTGCACTTTCAGGATTGCGCCTTTCACCGGAAATTCCAGCGCCACGTCGAATTCGACTTCACCAACTGAATGGCCGTTGACCAACAATTGCACTTTCGGTTTGTGATTCGATTTGACGGTGTGTTTGGCCAGTTCGACGTAATTGATGTCTTCCGGCTTGAACTTGGTGCGGTCGGTGTATTTCCGCAATTCCAACGCCCGGCTCCAGGTGACAACCAGCACGCCCAACAAATTAAATTTCAGCGTGTCGCTGACCGCTTTGGCGATTTCAGCCGAAAGATCATGCGAGTTCAACGGACTGACCGTTGCCGCCACCTGCAAAATTTGTTGGGTTTTAGGCTGCCGCTCAATCCCGTTCAGTTGGTGTTCGCTGATCGGAATTTCCGACAACTGAAAAAACTCGTTCAAAGTAGTTCTTGATGCACTCATGCTTCACTCCTTTCGTTGGCAATTAATTGTCCGACGACTTCTATCCACTGTTTCCCAACATCGGATAAAGGCCGCAAAGTAAATTCAAACGGCAAGCTCAGCCGCGTTTCAGTTTCAAGGCTCTGAGTTCCCGTATCAGCCTGCGCTCGATATTCGATATTCGGTTTCACTAGCGCGGGGGACGGGGACGGCTCAGGAATCGGAGCCGTCAGCGATAGTAATTCGTCCTTCTCGTCCTTCGGCCTCACCAGTTTTTTCAACAAGCTGGCTAACAAAAGCCCGAAAAAGCCCAATCCCACCACAACCAATGCTTTGGGAACATCTTTGATTAACTTGCTCAGCCAATCTTCCGGCGAAGCAGGCGGATCAACCACAGGAGTCGGCGTTGGCACAGCCAGGACAACACTGACAACCGACCCCGGCGGCACAGATGTTCCCGGCTCTGGCGTTTGGTTTAACACTGTTCCGGGCCGCGAATTCGATTGCGCTTCTGTGACCAGCCCTAGCCTGAGATTGACTGCCAGCAAATTCTGGCTCGCCGCCTCACGCGACAGTCCACGCAGATCGGGAACCAACACCGGTGTCGGCTGTGGTGGTGGAGAGGGAACCGTCGTCACGATTGGCGTAGCGACGACTGCGCTGACCTCAGCGCCAGGCAAAGCCGGAGTATTTGCCGCCGGTTTCTGGCTGATGACAGTTCCTGCAACTGAATCGGAAGGCTCCGTACCACCTTCGACAAACCTGAACCCGGCGTTTCGTAAAATCCGGGCGGCAACATCCCGCGACCGACCGACGATGTCTGGCACCGGCTTCTGAGTTGGCGGCGATGGTGGTGGTGTCAGCGGCGGCGGAGCCTCGAATGTCAGCCCGACAGAACTGCCGCGATCAACCTGGACATTTGGCACAGGGCTTTGACTCGACACGACAGTTCCGGGCAAAGAAGGACTCCCAACTAAATAACCCAGCTTTAACCCAACACTCTCAAGCTCTCGCCTCGCCTGGCTGAGTGTTTGCCCTTTCAAGTTTGGAACCGTCACTTGCGGAGGCTTGATTGCAATGACGAAACTGATTGGGGACTTTTGCCTGACTTCGATTTCTGGCGCTGGGGTCTGGCGCAACACCCGCCCATGATTGGTTGGCGCTTCTTCGATGGTTTTAGTTCCAACCACCCATCCCGCTTGCTCAATCTTTCGGATCGCCTGGCTTTCCGTCAGCCCAATTACTGATGGCACAGTAAGAGGAGTAGGACGCGGGCGGGGATCGCGCGGCGGAGTTACGGGTAAAGTCGGATCTGATGGGCGTTGAACGGTCAATTTGACCGATGCGCCTGCAAAAGTCGTTCTGCCTCTTGCAGGAGATTGGTCAATGACAATCAACTCATCTGAATTGTCTTGCCTTGATTGGAAACTGGCTTTGAGTTGAACATTTTCCAGAATCTGCTTGGCTTCACGGACAGATTTACCGCGTACACCCGGCACTATCCTCGTGTTGTCGCTGATTCCTTGAACGATATTGTCTAAAAACGATGGCTTCTTCGTATACCGCAAAACTACTTGTGTCTCTGAAGTCAGAGGACGCTGGGGTAGAGGTGACTGTTCAACGACCTGGCCTGGCTGAAACTGAGTATTTTCGACTTCAATTTTTTGAATCCTGATGTCTCTGAAAATTCTCTTGAGTTCCCGCTCGGCATCTCTCACATCTTTTCCAACCAACGGCGGCATAAGTGTCCGTTGTTGCGCTCGGTTAAAGGTTCCATCTTGCGCCACGACATAAAACGGCAACGCTAGGTTGATGGCAACCAAAGAAAAAAACTGAAGCAATAGGAATTTCTTCATGGCTGATCCTTTCATTCATTTCGTGTCTGGCTGACCGACACGCTCTATCGTTTGACTGAACACGATAGATTGGGCTTTAGGGGATTGCTACACCGACATAACTTCCATTCACCGAAACCAGTCTAACTCTGTTACCAGCAAAAACCGAGAAGTATTTCAAAAAAATCTTTGAGCGACGAAGAAATCATGCACTTCGTCGGCAGCGACGTTCCAGGAACGATCACTGCCGAAATGGGCGATAAGATTACGATTCCATCCAACAGCCAACGCTTTTTTAAGCGCATCTGCGAATTTTTCCGCCGAATGCTCCGTAATCAAATTACCTATTTCAGTAGTGAGTAATTCCACGACTCCGCCGACATTTGCCGCCACAATAGGCAAGCCGCAGGCCATCGCTTCAATAACAACGTTCGGACAGCCTTCGCGGTGACTGGCCAGGCAGAACAAATCCGCTGCCGAATACCAATCGGCCAATTCTGCTTGAGGCTTTGCGCCGAGCAGCCGAACGCAGTTTTCCAATCTCAAATTTGAGATTTTAGATTCCAGCGCACGACGTTCGGAGCCTTCGCCAATGACAAACAATTTCAACCGGCTTCTGTCTTTTTTGACCTGCTCTTCCCGCTTCAACAAAGCCATTGCATCTATCAGCCGATCAAAGCCTTTCACCGGAACCAGCGCGCCGACAGAAAGCAGAATTTTGCCTTCGGCTTCCAGCTTCAACCGCTGCCGCGCTTCTTTGCGGTCGCGCGGAAAGAACACTTCTCGATCAACGCCGTTACGAATTACAGCGATCTTTTCGGCGGCAATGCCAAGCTCGACCATTCGCTGTTTCAAAGCTTCGCTGACGGCGACGATTCCGGCGGCGCTGTTCAACGCTTTAACGATTTTTGGACGAATCAGCGGCATTCGAGAAAACAGATTGATGTCGGTTCCGCGAGCAGTAATGAACACGGGAATGTTCAATCGTTCGCCCAACAAAGTCGCCGCGTAACCGTCCGGGTAAACGTAATGCGCGTCAATCAGGTCAAACGGTTGTTCGCGGTGCAACCGCTCGACAGTTTCAAAAGCTCCGCGCGCCATCCAGTTGCCGTAAAAGCTCATGCCGAGTTTCGGCGTCACAAGATAAGGCGGATGCTGCGTCGGTAAACCGTCAATCACTTCCTGCTGTGGAACTCGCGCCATTTGCTGCCAATGCTTCGGCAACCGGTTCAGTACCGCGCGCGTCAGCAAGCGGCCAACTTTCGGGAAGTACGGCACAGGCGCGACGATTCGAACATTCACACCGTCAAGTTTGGCCAGCGCAGCAACTCGATGCTTGACGAACACGCCAAAGTTCGGCTGCTCTGCGTTCGGCCAAAGCGTTGTGAAAGTCAGAATGTTCATTGCTGGAAAGTTCGCTGCCACATACGAAACATCAACACAGCCCAAAGCGGACGCGAATAATCTCGCAGCCTTGATTGATGCTGTTGCCATAGTTTTTTGATCACCGCCGAATCCAGCCAGCCATCGTTTGCCACCGAATCGAACAACAGGCTTTCAGCCAGTTCGCGCCAATCCGAGCGCAACCATTCCGCCAGCGGAACGACAAAGCCCTGTTTGCGGCGATTCAAAACTTCCGGCGGCAACAACTGGCTGACAGCACGTTTGAAAATATACTTCCCTTCCCTGCCCCGCAATTTCAACGACGAAGGTATTCGAGCCGCCAACTCCATCAACCGATGATCCAGCAGCGGACAACGCGCTTCCAGCGAAACGGCCATGCTGGCGCGATCCACTTTGGTCAGAATGTCGTCGGCCAGATAAAGCTTGATGTCGGCGTACTGCGCTCGTGAAAGCGAATCGGAAGTCGTCGGTCGGTTGTAATGTTCAGCAAAAACTTCAAACGGGTCATAACCTCGCAATTCGGCGCGCGCTTCCCTGCTGAGCAACCCGTCGCGCTCATTCGTCACCGCGCCATACACTGATTGGAAATACGCCTGCGCCGGATCGAGCGACAAATTTCTTAACGTAGCTTTTGCTCTGAGCGGTTGCGGCAACCAATCGGCTTTCGGATAAACCGCCGCCAAAGCGCCGAACAACGGTCTGACCGGAAACACAGACCGCACACGGTTTTCCATCGCATCAAAAACGTAGCGGCGATAACCGATGAAGCTTTCGTCTCCGCCATCGCCCGATAACGCGACAGTCACGAATTCGCGCGCGGCTTGGGAAACATAAAACGTGGGAATAGCCGAAGCGTCGGCAAATGGTTCATCAAAATGCCAGGCCAGTTTTTCGATCACGCCAACGGCATCTGGAGTAACAATCCGTTCGTGATGTTCGGCGTTCAGGCTTTCGGCAAAAGCCCGCGCGTCATCGGCTTCGCTGAATCTTTCTTCGCTGAAACCAACCGTAGCCGTAACGACAGGCCGCGAATTGATCCGGTTCATCATCGCCACAACCGCCGAAGAATCCACGCCAGCGGACAAAAACGCGCCGAGCGGGACTTCGCCAATCAATCGGCTTTCAACCGCCGAGCGAAATTCATCCATCAGCATTTCGCTCCATTCGGCTTCGCTGCGCTGTTCGGTCTGGTTGAAATTTATGTCCCAGTATTGCCGCTCCGTCGTGCCATTCGGAGTGACGATCAGGCAATGCCCTGCGCGCAGCTTTCGCGCGCGGGCGTAAATCGTTTTTGGAGCCGGAATAAATTGATAGGAAAAGTAATCAGCCACCGCCAGCGGATCAACTTCGCGTGACATCGCTGGGTGTTCGAGCATGGCTTTCAACTCAGAGCCGAAGATCAACGCGCCGCCGACATCGGCGAAGTACAACGGCTTTTTGCCGACGCGGTCGCGCGCCAGCAACAGTTTCTGTTCGCGCGAATCCCACAACGCGAAAGCAAACATCCCTCGCAAATGTTCGATGCAGGCTTCGCCAAATTCTTCGTACAGGTGAACGATGGTTTCGGTGTCTGACTGAGTTCGCAACCGATGGCCGCGCGCTTCGACCAGTTTGGCCAGTTCGCGGTAGTTGTAAATCTCGCCGTTCAGAATGACCGCAATTGAACCGTCTTCGTTAAAAACCGGCTGACGGCCTCCGGCGACATCAATGATCGAAAGGCGGCGATGGCCAAGCCCAACTCGCCCGGCAACGTGAAAACCTTCGTCGTCAGGGCCGCGATGAACCAGCGCGCCGGTCATCCGCCGTAAGTCAGTTTCATTGATCGGCTGATCGTTTTTGTAGTTGTAGATTCCGGCAATTCCGCACACGGCGTACACTTTACCTCAAGGCCTGTTGTCTTGCGAAAAAAGGCTAGCGTCAACTAAGCTGGCTGTCGTTCATCACTTCAATCCAACTCAACTTCGAGGAGGCTCCTATGACTACCATCCAAAGAACTTTCCTAACCATCTTTGCCTTGCTGGCCGCAGCATTGTTGGTTTCGCCGCTGCGCCAAACCGCCGCCGAAAAGACCGCCGAAGAACGCGGGCTTTACAACCTGACGCATAATTCTTATGACACGCCGAGATTGAATCAAAAGCTGATTGAGTTTGCGTCAAGGGCTTGGGAGCCGGAATGGAAAGCGAAGATTGTCGCGGGCGATCCTGATTCGATCTTGAAAGTCGCGTTTGAACGTTATGGATTCAGTCCGGCGACTTGGGACAACAAAGGTGGGCCGTTGCAATTCGTAGTCAACACCAATGGCCAATGGTCGCAGAGCTGCATGCTTTGCCACGGTGGCCGCGTGCCGATCACTGGCGAAAGCAAAATCGGCATGCCCAACACCGAAATTGACATGCAAACGATGTTTGAAGACATCACCAAAGCCACCGGCATGAAAGCTCCGTTCACGCTGACGTTTGGCCAATCGCGCGGACGCACCAACGCTTTTATCTTCAGTTTGGAATTGCTGCGTCGTCGCAACGAAGACCTTTCGCCGCGCAAAGACCCCGCGCCGATGGGCGATTACAGCGATTACGACCTTGATCCTCCGGCGTGGTGGTATCTGAAAAAGAAAACAGCGATTTACGCCGACGGCGGGGTCAAAGGCGATTTCACCCGCGCGATTATGCAATTCACTATGGGCGAATCCGATGGCGCGAAGATTCGTTCGTGGGAACCTGACTTCAAAGATATTCTGGCTTACCTGAAATCCATCGAAGCTCCGAAATACCCTTTGCCGATTGATCAGAAACTGGCGGCGAGCGGCAAACAGGTGTTCACGAAAACGTGTTCAGGTTGTCACGGAAGTTATGGCGCGGACGGGAAATATCCGAACAAGATCGTCCCGCTGGAAGTCGTCGGCACGGATTCAACCCGGCTGACAAAACTGACCAAAGAGTTCCGCGACTATTACAAAAAATCATGGTTTGGCCGCAGCGGAGAGCAAGGTTACGAATACCCGACCGGTTACGTCGCGCCGCCGCTGGATGGCGTGTGGGCTTCGGCTCCGTATTTTCACAACGGATCGGTTCCAACGCTGTATGGCGTGCTAACGGCTGAAGCTCGTCCGAAATACTTCCGCCGAATTGGCGGCGCTAAAGAGTACGACGCGAAAGATATTGGATTGAAGGTAGAAGCGCTGAATGCCGCTGCGCCGAAAGATGCTCCGGGCGAAGCGCGCCGCCGTGTGGTGGACACGACCATTGTCGGTCTGGGCAATCAAGGCCACCCGTTCGGCTTCAAACTGAGCGAGAAAGAAAAGCGGCAGGTGATCGAGTTCTTGAAGACGCTCTAAATCAGTGAGTGGAGCAAGCTGCCAACTTGCTCCACTCTGTTTCGCTGCAAAGCCCGCATTGAGTTTGTTCGGTAATGCAAGTTGTTTGCTCTACTCTGTTGCGAATCCCGCGCTGACCCAGGCTCCAGTCCCGCCAATCACATTGTAAATCTGGTTGAATCCTTTTCGTTCCAGAATGCTGGTTCCGGCGCTGGAACGATACCCGCCAGCGCAAATCACCACAGTGGGACGCGATGGATCAAACGAACCCAGATGCGAATCCAGATGCGAAAGCGGCGCGTTGACAGTTCCGGGCGCGTGGCCTCCGGCGTATTCAGTAGGACGCCGCACATCAATCAACTGAAATGAACGTTGTTCGTCCATCCAGTCTTTCAATTCAGCTACCGTTATCTGCGTCACGCTGGCAGTCTCGAATCCGGCTTCGTGCCAAGCCAGCACGCCACCATTCAAAAATCCTCTGACGGCTTCGTGTCCGACACGCGCCAGCCGCAAAGCGGCTTCTTCGATCTGTGCCGAATCATCCGCCACGATCACAATCGGCGAGCCAATCGGAACCAGCATTCCCGCCCAAGAAGCGAATTGGCCGCCCAATCCAATGTTTAGCGAGCCAGGCACATGCCCTGCGCCAAACGCCTCAGCATCGCGCACGTCCAACACAACCGCGCCAGCATCGGCCAACGCGCGAACTTTTGCCGGAGACAAGGCTGTGAGAGTCGCCGTATCAGCCAATGTAGCTGCGCCGCTGCGATTGATTTCCGCATCTTTAGGGAAATAGGCGGGTGCTTCAGGCAAATCCGCCGTCATCATTTTGACAAAGGCTTCTTTTGTCATTGGCTGCAAGGCGTAATTGAATCGGCGCTGCTGGCCAATGGTGGAAGACGTTTCCTTGGACATATTCTTGCCGCACAAACTGCCCGCGCCATGCGCCGGATACACTTCCACAGAGTCGTCCAACGTCATTAGTTTTTCGTGCAAGCTGTCATACATCATCGCGGCCATCTGTTCCGGCGTATACCCTTTCGAACCGACCAGATCAGGTCGCCCGACATCGCCAATGAACAGCGTATCTCCGGTCAGCACTTTGGCCGACACGCCGTTTTCGATGACCAGCACGCAGATGCTTTCAGGCGTGTGGCCGGGAGTTTCCATCACGCGCAGACATAACCCGCCGACCTGCAACTCGTCGCCGTCTTTGACCGCGCAATGCGGAAATTGCGCGCCTGCTTTCCAACCAAAGATAATTTCAGCACCAGCGCGCTTCGCCAATTCTCGGTGTCCGCTGACGAAATCGGCGTGCAAATGCGTTTCGATCACGTATTTGATTTTGAGTCCTTGCGCGACGGCTTCGTCTAAATACTGCTTGACGTCCCGCTGAGGGTCTACGACTACGGCTTCGCCTGCCGAACCAATCAGATAAGAAGCGTGCGCCAGACAACCGAGATAAAATTGTTTGAAATACATTTCAGCCCCCTAAAGTTCAGACATACAAGACCAGCATCTTTTGACCGCGGCAAAACAAGCTACCTCAGATTGCCTGTCAAGCCAATGTACAATCATCGCTGTGCCTGTTTTCCGCTTTCTGTTTGGGCAATCTTCCACAACGCTGAGGAATTCCCCTCGCAATTCTGCGTAATCTTTCCGGGTCAGCACTCATCAGAGTGTTTCAGAGTGTTTTTGAACCTTTTCCGGCTGACAACACTTTGGAATAACACTTGCGAATAAAGCTCCGCAGTTCATGTCCATTCGTTTTACCAAGCTTCGACAAGTTCTCCACTAATAACAATTGATTCCGGTCTTTGACTTGGACCGGAATTTAGAACCCGGTTTTATTCCGAGCCGGAATGTTCGTCGAACTGGAGTTTGATTTATGCACGAAGCCGCAATCGCTCAAGGCGTCTTGGAACTGGCCATTCGCACATCGCTGCAAAACGGCGGCGGACGCATCAATCGTATCAAGCTTCGGCTGGGCGAATTTCGCGGTGTCGTGCGCGAGGCGTTGGAATTTTCCTTCGAGGTGGTGAAACGCGGCACGCTGGCCGACCAGGCCGAACTGGAGGTGGAAACCGTCAAACTGCGCGTCGTTTGCGCTCAATGCGGCGAATGTGAATGTTCGCCGCGCGATTACAACTTTTTCTGTCCAACCTGCGGCGCCCCGCTGCAAATCATCGCCGGGCGCGAAATGCAGTTGGAATACGTTGATCTGGAATAAACGGTCTTTCTCCCACGAAATCACAGGAAGAAAACACGAAGTGAACCCTGCACTCATCGCTATTTGTGGCGCTTCGTGTGACTTCGCGGAAAGACGGAATTTTGAACGGAGGCTGTATGTGTCAGGTGAAAGTCGAAACCAACATTCTGGAATTCAATGACGATTTGGCAACGCACAATCGCCAGCATTTCCGCGAACAAGGCTTGTTCGTCGTCAACTTCATGTCAGCGCCGGGCGCAGGCAAAACTTCCGTGCTGGAACAAACCATCCAGCGGTTGAAAACCGATTACCGGTTGGGCGTGATCGAAGGCGATTTGATGACCACGATTGACTCCGACCGCATCTCGGCGTTGGGAGTGCCGGCGCACCAGATTACCACCGGCACGATTTGCCACCTGGATGCGCGAATGGTTCACAATGCGTTGCACAGTTTTCCTGTGAACGACCTGGATGTGCTGTTCATCGAAAATGTCGGCAATCTGGTTTGCCCCGTCGAATTCGACCTGGGCGAAGACATGCGCGTGATGGTTTACAGCACCGTCGAAGGCGCCGAAAAACCCAAGAAGTATCCGATGATGTTCCACCAATCCACGGCGGTGTTGCTGAACAAAGTGGATTTGATTCCGTACGCCGGTGTCAGCCTGGACGAACTGCAACGCAACGTGCGCGAAGTCAGCCCGGCGACGACGATCTTCCCGCTTTCCTGCCGCACCGGCGAAGGCATTGACGAATGGATCGTCTGGCTGAAAGCTCAGATCAAAACGCGGCAGCGCGAAGCCCATCGGTTTCCACGCACGCCTTTGCATACGCATTCACATCATCACGTTCATCAACACGTCAATTAAAACCGCCATGCCCAAGCCAGTGCGGCAACCCAGCGCAAATTCCCGGCTTCGCCTGCGTCTGGCGATTCGCGGAGCCGTGCAAGGCGTTGGCTTTCGCCCATTCGTTTTCCGACTGGCAAAGGAATTGAATCTAACGGGATGGGTGAATAATTCCGCGCACGGCGTGACCATTGAAATCGAAGCTTCGCCGGACAAGTTGCAGCAGTTCCGGCTTCGCCTGGAATCGGAAAAACCGCCGCGTGCATTTATTCAAAGCCTGGAAGCCAGCTACCTTGACCCGCTGGGTTTCGACAACTTTGAAATCCGCGAAAGCGAACAGGGCGGCGAAAAAACAGCCTTCGTGCTGCCCGACATCGCCACCTGCCCGGAATGCCGTCAGGAAGTTTTCGACCCTGCCAATCGCCGTCATCGTTACCCGTTCACGAATTGCACGAACTGCGGCCCGCGATTCAGCATCATCCGGGCGCTGCCGTATGACCGCGCCAACACGACAATGAGCGGTTTTATGATGTGCGCCGAATGCGCGGCGGAATATCACGATCCGTTAAATCGCCGTTTCCACGCGCAACCTAACGCTTGCCCGGCGTGCGGCCCCCATCTGGAATTGTGGGATTCAACCGGCGCGACGCTTTCGATCGGAGATCGGGCGTTGTTGGCCGCCGCCGAAGCGTTGCGATCCGGCGCAATTGTCGCCGTCAAAGGTCTGGGCGGATTTCACCTGATGGCAAATGCCCGAAACGACACAGCCATTCAATTGCTGCGCCAGCGCAAACACCGCGAAGAAAAACCATTCGCCGTCATGTATCCGACGTTGGCCATGCTCAAACAGGATTGCGAGGTGTCGGAATTGGAACAGCGTCTGTTGCTGTCGCCGGAATCTCCAATCGTGCTGTTGAGCAGGAAGACGGCTCATTCTCAATCCATCGCTCCGGGCAATCCGTATCTTGGCGCGATGTTGCCGTACACACCGTTGCATCAACTGCTGCTGTCGGAACTCGGTTTTCCGGTCATCGCCACCAGCGGAAATCTTTCGGACGAACCGATCTGCACAGACAAACACGAAGCTCTGGCGCGATTGTGCGGCATTGCCGATTTGTTTCTGGTTCATAATCGTCCGATTGCGCGGCACGTGGACGATTCGATTGTGCGCGTCATGTCTGGGCGCGAAATGGTTTTGCGCCGTGCGCGCGGATATGCGCCGCTGCCAATTCATTTAGCAATTCATTTGGCAGAACGAACGCGGCCAAGCCTGGCCACCGGAGCGCATTTGAAAAACACTATTGCTCTGGCCATTGGACAGGACGTGTTCACCAGCCAACACATCGGCGATCTTGAAACCGCTCAGGCTTACGAAGCATTCCAAAACGTCATTGGCAGTTTCGAGCGGCTTTATGAAACTCAACCCGAAGCCGTCGTTTGCGATGTGCATCCTGATTACCTTTCCACGAAATTTGCCCGTTCGATCGGCCTGCCTGTGCATCAAGTGCAGCACCATCTGGCGCACGTCATGGCTTGCGTGGCGGAAAACGAAATCGAGTTGCCCGTGCTCGGCGTGGCTTGGGATGGAACAGGTTTCGGTTTGGACGGGACGATCTGGGGCGGTGAGTTTCTGAGCGTAGACAACGGCGGATTTCATCGCGCGGCGCATTTTCGCACCTTCGCGCTGCCCGGCGGCGAAACAGCGGTCAAACAACCAAAACGCATTGCGCTGGGTTTGCTGTATGAAATTTTTGGCGATGCCGTGTTTTCGCGTAGCGATCTGGCGGCACTGCCGGCGTTCACGCCCGCCGAACGCGATGTGTTGCGCGCGATGCTCCATCGAAAAATCAACACGCCGCGCACGTCCAGCGCCGGACGGCTGTTTGACGCCATCGCGTCGCTGGTCAACCTGCGACAGGAAACCCGAGGCGAAGGACAGGCCGCGATGGAACTGGAATTTGCGACAACCGGAATCAACACCACCGAAACTTACCCATTCCGACTGGAAGAACCCAACCCACAACATACAACCCACAACATACTTTTTGACTGGGAACCGCTCATACGCACGCTGCTGGACGATGTGCAAACCGGTTCGCCCGTCGGCCTGATTTCGGCGAAGTTTCATAACACGCTGGCCGACCTTATCGTCGCCGTCGCCACGCGATTGAATCTGGAGCGCGTCGCGCTGACAGGCGGTTGTTTCCAGAACAAATACTTGCTGGAACGCGCAATCGAGCAATTGCGGTCGGCGGGCTTTCGCCCGTATTGGCATCAACGCATTCCAACCAACGACGGCGGCATCGCCGTTGGACAAATCGCGGCTGCCCAATGGCAACTGCGCCTGCAACAGTGAGGTGAATCAATGTGTCTGGCGGTTCCCGGAAAGATTCTGAATATCGAAGGCGATGACGTTTTGCGCAGCGGCAAAGTCAATTTCGGCGGCATCGTCAAACAGATCAATTTGAGTTACGTGCCCGAAGCCAATGTGGGCGATTACGTCGTTGTGCATGTCGGTTTTGCGTTGAGCGTCGTGGACGAAGAACAGGCGCGACAGGTGTTCGATTACCTGCATTCGATGGGCGAACTGGTCGAACTGGCCGAAACGGAGACCGTATGAAATTCGTGGATGAATATCGTGACGCCGAAGGAGCGCATGCGTTGGCGGCGGCAATCGCCGAAATCACCACGCGCAATTGGACTCTGATGGAAATTTGCGGCGGCCAGACTCACGCCATCGTCAAATTCGGCATTGACGAATTGCTGCCGCCACAAATCACCCTGGTGCATGGGCCGGGTTGTCCGGTGTGCGTAACGCCGATTGAATTAATTGACAAGGCGATTGCCATTGCTGCTCGCCCGGATGTCATCTTCTGTTCGTTCGGCGACATGCTGCGCGTGCCCGGATCGGAAAAGGATTTGTTCGTCGTCAAAGCCGAAGGCGGCGATGTTCGCATCGTGTATTCGCCGCTCGATTGCCTGAAAATCGCCCGCGAAAACCCAAACAAGCAAGTTGTCTTTTTCGCCGTAGGTTTTGAAACGACTGCGCCCGCCAACGCCATGGCCGTTTACCAGGCCGCGCAACAAGGCATCGCCAATTTTTCGATGCTGGTTTCGCACGTATTGGTTCCGCCCGCGATGGAGGCATTGCTGTCGTCACCGGATTGTCGCGTGCAAGGCTTTCTGGCCGCCGGACACGTTTGCACAGTCATGGGGTACACCGAATACGAACCGATTGCCGCGAAATACCGCGTGCCAATTGTCGTGACGGGATTCGAACCGCTGGACATTCTGCAAGGCGTGCTGATGTCCGTGAAGCAACTGGAAAACGGTCGCGCCGAAGTCGAAAACCAGTATGCGCGTTCCGTTCGGCGCGACGGAAACCTGCCGGCGCAGGAATTGGTCGGCAAAGTCTTCACCGTCGTTCCGCGAAAATGGCGAGGCGTAGGCGAAATTCCTCAAAGCGGTTTTGGCTTGAATGATGGCTACCGCGAATTCGACGCCGAATTGCGCTTTGAACTCACCGATTACACCGCCGAAGAATCCGCTGAATGTATCAGCGGATTGATTATGCAGGGCATCAAAAAACCGCATGAATGTCCGGCCTTCGGCGCACGCTGTACTCCGGAAATGCCGTTAGGCGCGCCGATGGTTTCCAACGAAGGAGCTTGCGCGGCGTATTACAGGTATCGCCGCATTAAGGCTCAGGCGGCGTAAAGGAAAGAAACGATGGCTGATTTTCAAGATTTCAACCTTAGTTGTCCGCTGCCGATTCAACAATATCCGCACGTGTTGTTGGCGCACGGCGGCGGCGGCAAGTTAATGCATCAACTGATTGAAACCGTTTTCGTCCCCGCGTTTTCCAATTCATTGCTTGGCGTGCGACACGACGGAGCCAGCTTTGCGGTGGGCGATGCGCGGCTGGCTTTCACCACGGATTCGTACGTCGTGCGTCCGCTGTTCTTCCCCGGCGGCGACATTGGTTCGCTGGCCATCAATGGCACGGTCAACGATCTGGCAATGTGCGGCGCGCGTCCGCTTTACCTGAGCGCCGGGTTCATTTTGGAGGAAGGTTTGCCGATGGAAACGCTCTGGCGCGTGGTGCAATCCATGCGGCAGGCGGCGGACGCGGCAGGCGTGCAACTGGTCACCGGCGACACCAAAGTTGTGGACAAGGGCAAAGGCGACGGCATTTTCATCAACACCGCCGGCTTAGGCATCATCGAACATTCGCTGGCCATCAATCCGAATAGTGTCCAACCCGGCGACGCCATTTTGCTAAGCGGCGATCTGGGACGACACGGCGTCGCCATTATGGCTGAACGCGAAGGCCTGGAATTTGAAAGCCGGATTGAAAGCGATTGCGCTCATCTCAGCGGAATCGTTCAAGCGATGCTCGATTCCGGGATCGCGATTCACTGCCTGCGCGACCTGACGCGCGGCGGATTAACCAGCGCCCTGGTCGAAATTGCCGAATCGGCCAACCGGCAAATTCAGATCGAAGAAACTCGAATCCCTGTGCGCGAAGACGTGCGCGGCGCTTGCGAAATTTTAGGACTCGACCCGATGTATCTGGCCAACGAAGGCCGCTTCATCGCCTTCCTGCCTCCCGCACAAGCCGAACAAGCACTGGCAGTAATGAACGCTCATTCGACGGATACCGGCGCTGCTTTGATTGGAACCGTGACGGATATAGCTCGCCCTTTGGTAATGTTGAAAAGTCGTATCGGCGCCATGCGGATTGTGGATATGTTCAGCGGCGAACAGTTGCCACGCATTTGCTGAACCGATTGCCGAAAACGCCAAAAGCGCGAAAGGACGTAATCGTCTTCTCGCGCTTTTGGTGTTTTGTGATTGGAGTTTTAAGGCTTGATGAATTTTTCCGGGTTTTTCTTCGCCGCTTCCAGACAGCTTTCGCAGCAGAAATATACGGTGCGACCGAAAAAGCCGAATTTGATTTCTTTGTTGACCGGCGCACCTGTCACCGGACAGGTTTCAACGCCATCGCCTTTGCCGACAAAAGCCGTTTCTTCTTTTTTCGGAGCGTCAGGCAGTGGATGTTCTTTGTGCATTATCGAAGCGCCTTCTTTGACGAATTCCGAAACGCCCGCCGCGTGAGTTTGAATCAGTTTGACGACGTAAGAATCGGTTGAAGTTTCCGTCACCTTCACGCCTTTGGCCGTGTTCGTCAGTTCCATCTTGATCTTGTCGGAGTGTTTGAACAATTCGGCAAACAGCGGATCCCATTGGCGAATCGGTTGTTTCTTTTCCAGCCGAGCCTTCATCGCCCAGGAATGCTCGATGATCAGCGCCTTCACTTTCGGATCGTCGGATTCGGTGACGGTTTCAACTCCGTTGCTGATGTTTTTGACCGTTCGCGTGATTTTCTTGTGATCGTCGAATAAGGCGTGAATGGTTTTCATGTCTTGCGGCTGATTGCCGCCCATTCCGCGCCCTTGCCCCTGAGCCAGTGCAGTCGTAGTAAACAACGAAACCATCAATGCAAAAGATAAGAACAAAGTTTTTCGTGACATACCTGCCTCCTTTTGGTTAAGCCGCCGTGTCCGGCGCGCTTTCAGTTACGCCGGTCGCTGAAGATTCTTCAATCCCCTCAACCGGCAAATCGCCAATCGCGGCTTCAGAAGCTGTGTGCTTCTTTCGCTCGCTCAAGTAATAAAGAATCGGCACGGTCATGCGCGACAACAACAGCGAAGCAACTTCGCCCGCCATCAACGAAATGGCCAAGCCTTGAAAAATCGGATCGAACAAAATCACTGTCGCGCCGACTACGACCGCTGCCGCCGTCAGCATCATCGGACGAAAGCGCACGGCTCCGGCGTCAATCACCGCGTCAGCCAAAGGCATTCCCTGCTTCAATCGCAGTTCTACAAAATCCACCAGGATGATGGAATTGCGAACTACGATTCCCGCTCCGGCAATAAAGCCTATCATCGAAGTCGCAGTGAAAAACGCATTCATCAAACCGTGCGCTGGCAAAATGCCAACCAGCGAAAACGGAATCGCAGCCATAATCGCAAACGGCGTTTTGAACGATTGAAACCAGCCAACCACCAGCACGTAAATCAGCACCATGACCGCCGCGAACGCCAAGCCCAGATCGCGGAACACCTCGTAAGTGATGTGCCATTCGCCGTCCCACTTCATCGCAAACTTTTCGGTCGTGAACGGTTGCTGAGCGACGAATCGTTCCAGCGCGTAACCTTCCGGCAATTTCATTTTTTCAATCGCGTCGTTCAGTTGCAGAATGGCGTAAACTGGACTTTCTACGCTGCCAGCCACGTCGCCAGTCACATAGGCCACAGGCATCAGGTTTTTGTGGTAGATGCTTTTGTCGTTCGTTTGCTCAACGACTTTGACCAACTCGCCAAGCGGAACCAGGTTGCCGCGCGCTCCCATCACCTTGATCTGCTTCAAGTCTTCGACGCTGGAACGTTCGGCGCGCGACAAGCGCAAGACTATCGGCAAGTCTTCTTTTTCCGCAGGCTGATGCGCCAACCCAACCGGCATGCCTTCAACCGCGATTCGCAAAGTCGCGGCGACCTGTTCAGCCGACACGCCGTTCAGCGCGGCTTTTTCTTTATCCACGACGAATTGAAACTTCGGCTGGTCGTCTTCGACGTACCAATCCACGTCAACAACGCCAGGGGTTTTGTCGAAAATGTCGCGGATGTTTTTAGCGATTTCCATCTGCCGCTGATAATTCGGGCCGTAAATTTCAGCGACAAGAGTTTGTAGTACTGGCGGCCCAGGAGGGACTTCAGAAACTTTGACGCGAGCGTTGTGTTTGGCGGCAATCTGCTGAATGGCCGGGCGGATGCGTTTGGCGATGTCGTGGCTTTGCGCGTCGCGTTCGCCTTTGCCAACCAGATTGACCTGAATGTCTGCGACGTTCGCGCCTCGCCGCAAATAGTAATGCCGCACCAGTCCGTTGAAGTTGTATGGCGAAGCAGTGCCGACGTACATCTGGTAATTGACGACTTCTGGAACCGAGCGCAGCGTGTCGGCAATTTCTCGCGTGACGGCAGCGGTTTGTTCCAGCGGAGTGCCTTCGGGCGTGTCAATGATGATCTGGAATTCGCTCTTGTTATCGAACGGCAGCATCTTGACGCGGACAAGCTTGAAGGCGAACAACGACACAGAAGCCAGCAACAACAAGACAACGCCGAACAGGAATCCATATCGCCAGCGCGGCACACGAATCAGTTTCGACATCACGCGGCGATACGCTTGAGTCAGGCGGCCTTCGCTTTCTTCGTCGTGGTGGCCGCCGTCAGTCTTGCGTTTCAACAACCTCAAACTCGCCCATGGCGTAACGATGAACGCCACCAGCAGCGAAAAGATCATCGCCGCCGAAGCGCCAATCGGAATCGGTTCCATATACGGCCCCATCAAGCCGCCAACAAAAGCCATCGGCAAAATTGCCGCAATCACTGCAAACGTAGCCAGAATCGTAGGGTTGCCAACTTCGTCCACGGCTTCGACGGCAATGTCTATCAACGGGCGGCCTTTGTTTTCCGGCATTCGGTAATGCCGCGCCATGTTTTCAACCACGACAATGGCGTCATCCACCAAAATGCCGATGGAAAAAATCAGCGCAAACAGCGTGATTCGGTTGAGCGTGTAACCGTAAAAGTAAAAGACCGCCAAAGTCAGAGCCAAAGTCACCGGAATAGCTATCGCAACGATGCCCGATTCGCGCAAACCCAGCGTCAGCCAGATCAACACGGCTACGGACAAGATGGCGATGAACATGTGCAGCAACAGTTCGTTGGATTTTTCGCTGGCCGTTTCGCCGTAATTGCGAGTTGTGGTGACGGTCACATCGCTGGGAATCAACGAACCTTTCAGATGCTCGACTTTTTCCAGCACCTTGTCGGCAATCTCAATTGCATTTTTGCCTTTACGCTTGGCCACGGAAATCGTCACAGCGTTTGTAGTTCCGCCTTTAGGCGGTTGGGTTTGATTGAGAACGCTACCGCCTGAAGGCGGAACTACGAACGCGCTTCCCAGACCAAACATCACATAATCGCTGGCCTCTTCCGCGCCGTCTTCGATCCTGGCCACATCGCGCAAATACACAGGGCGATTGTTGAACGCGCTGATGACTACGTTTCCGACTTCTTCCGCCGTGTGCAGAAAGCCGCCGGTTTCAACCAAAAACTCCCGATTGCCCGTGGCGAAACTGCCCGATTGCAATTGTTTGTTCGATTGTTCCAGCACAGGCGCAACCATCGCCGGAGCGACGTTAAACCCAGCCATTCGCGCTTCATCCAAAACCACGCGAATCTGCCGACGTTGACCGCCGATAATTTTGACTTCTGAAACGTCGCCGACTTCTTTGATTTGATCGTGAACTTGAGCGGCGATGCGGCGCAGCGTGAAAGCGTCGTAAACCTGGCTGGAAAGCGTCAGCGCCAGAATCGGCACGTCATCAATTGAACGCGGTTTGACCAGCGGCTGCGAAGCTCCGGGCGGAATCAGATCGAAGTTCGCCATCATTTTTTGATTCAATCGAACGATGGCGTCTTCTTCGTTTTGGCCGACCAAAAACCGAACGACGGTCATGGCCTGTCCCGGCGACGAAGTCGAATAAACGTATTCAACGCCCGGAACTTCCCACAGCAATTTTTCCATCGGCTTGGTGACGCGCTCTTCGACTTCTTTGGCCGAAGCGCCGGGCATCGCCACAAACACGTCAATCATCGGCACCACGATTTGCGGTTCTTCTTCGCGCGGCAACATGACCACGGCGGCCAAACCGAGCAAGATCGAAGCTCCGACAATCAACGGTGTCAGCTTCGACGCGATGAACGCGCGCGCGACTTTTCCGGCCAATCCGATTTCGGTCTTCATTGCACTTTCACTCCGTCGTTCAGTTTGGCAACGCCGTCAACCGCGATGCGTTCGCCTTCGTTTAAGCCGGACAAAACCTCCACGCGGTCGCCAAAGCTCTTGCCGGTTTTGACCAAACGCAATCGCGCGACGCTTGCTTCATCAATTACAAACACTCCGGCGAGCTGGCCGCGCTGCGCGATGGCTTTGGCTGGGATGGCAATCGCCTGCCGCTGCCCGCGCAGAAATCGCGCCGTGCCGTACAAACCGGAGCGCAGTTGCGATTGTGTCACCACGTCAATTTTGACGGTGTAGCTGCGGCTCGCGGAATCGGCAGCGGGCAGGATTTCAGCAACCGCGCCTTCCAACTCTTCACCACCGATGGCGTCAATGCGAACGCGCGCGCGGTCTTTCAATTTGATGTTGCCGATTTGCGATTCTTCGATGGCGGCTTCCAACCGATACCGCGAAGCGTCTTCAATCGTCAGCAACGGAGCGCCCGGCGTGGCCGTCGCTCCGACTTCAATTTGTTTGGCGGTGACAATGCCGCTGATTGGCGTGACGACGCGCGCGTATCCGGCAAAGATTTGCGCGCTGGCAATGTCTGCTTTGGCCTGATCCATTTGCGCCTGAGCTTGTCTCTTTTTTGCGGCCAGCATGTCCAGCATTTTTGCGGCGCGGTCGGCTTCGGCTTCGGCGACGGCGGCTCTGGCTTTGACTTCGTCAAACTCCTGCGGACTGACGGATTTTCTATCCAGCAAGGTTTGATAGCGCGCCAGCGTCGCTGCGGCCAAACGTTTGTTGGCTTCGGCGGCGGCTTTGGCGGATAACGCGGCATTGCTGGCTTGATCGGCTTCGGCAACGGCTTGTTCAGCCTGACGCAATCCGGCTTGCGCTTTTTGCAATTGAGCGGCGGCGTCTCGGTTGTCAATTTCGATCAAGGCTTGCCCGGCATTGACGCGGTCGCCTTCGCGCACGCGAAGCGAAATCACCGTGCCCATAATTTTTGAAGACAACACCGTCGAAGTTTTTGCGCGCACTGTTCCGGTCGCTTCGTAAACATCTTCAACCGGCGAAGCGGCGACCTTTTCAATTTGCACGCCCGTAACGACCAGCGGTTTTTCGGCTGCGGGCTGCGGCTTCTTTCCGCACGCCAACTGCAACATCGCAATCGCGCCGAAAACAAAAATGATGGCAAATTTGGTTTTCATGGTTTTAGGAAATGAAAGCTTGGACATCCGTCAATCGGCCTGTGGCCAACATTACGCTGGCGTAACCGACGTAAAAATCGTGACGCGCCGACAGCGTCAACAACCGCGCTCGCGTCAGCGTAGTTTCCGCGCGCAACACTTCGGTGATGGTCGTCAACCCGGCCTGGTAACGATCCTGCGTGATGCGTAAAGCTTCGCTGGCTTGGGCGATGATGCGTTCGGCAACTTTCAGCCGCTCGCGGGCAGAGATGAATTGTTGATGAGCACGAACGACTTCAAAACGGATTTGGTTGGTCAGATGTTGTTGCTGGCTGGTGGCCAGATTGACTTCGGCTCGCGCCTGAGCGATTCGCGCGTTGCGACCGGCGTCGAACAAATTGAAAGTGACGCTGGCTCCGACTGTGTAATCACTGCTGCCGTTGACGAAGTTGTTGCGACTGGCTCCGAAGTTGGCGAAGACATCCACGCGCGGCAGGTATTCATTGCGCGCGGCTTGCGCCTGCACCTCGCCGGAACGCGCGACCAGGCCGGAACGATTCAAGTCGGGACGATTTTCAATCGCCAACCGAATCAATTCTTCCTGCTCGGCCAGGTCGAATTTCTTTTCCACCATCTGGCCCGTGATTCGTTGCGGAGTGCTGACAGGCAAGCCCAGCGCAGTGTTCAGCGCAGCTTGCGCCGTGACGATGTCACCATCAGTTTGAATTTGTTGCTGGAGCGCCTCGGCCAATTGCACTTCGGCGGCCAGCAAATCGGAAACGACTGAAGTTCCGGCTTCGACGCGGTCTCGGCTCAACTTCACGTCGGCTTCGGCCAGCTTGACGGCTTCGTCGCTGACTTCTTTTTTGGCCTGCGCCAGCAGCAATCCGTAAAACGCCCGCAGTGTTTCAAACCTGACTTGCTGTTCGATCAAATTGGTTTGCGCGTCGGCTTGCTGCTGACCAAGTTGCGCGCGTTTGATGCGCGTGGTCGTTTGCCATTGATCGAACAGCGGCGCTTTGACCGTCACGCCAAATCGGAAATTGGTCAGCGGGTCGGGATTGTTCAGCAGCGGCAAGTTGAAGTTTTGCTGCGTAAATCGCCCTTGCTCCAACAACGAACCGAACGCAAAAACCGGGTTGTTGCCGTTGGTAAATGTTTCGCTGAGTTGCACCTGCGGCAACCGGCCAGCGCGAGCTTCGGCGGTTTGAGCGTCGGCCAATTCGCGGCCAGCGGCAGTCGCTCGCGTCAGCGGATTGGTTTTCAGCGCCAGTTCAACTGCCAACGGCAAGGTCAACGCTTCGCTTTGTGCCAATGCAGGAAACGCCTGAACCGTCATAGCAATCGCCAACATCACCGCCGCAAACTTCCTGACCAATTCGCGCGAATAACTATTCGACATAACCGCCTCTAAATATGACTTGAAGCCGTAACCTGATCTTTCGCGCCCAACCAGCGCAGAAAAGTCATCATCGGACACCAGTTCGTAAACGCCGACTGAATCAGGTTCAGCGCCACAAAACCCGTGAAGTAAAACCAGTTCGGACTGTGATAAACACCCAACAACACAGTGGCCAACACAAACATTCCCGCAATCAACCGTAATAATCTTTCGACTGTCATAGCTTTTTCTCCACTTTGGAATTTACAGCTTTGTTTCTATCTTCACGTCGAAACTCGACGTCACACGAATTGGCCATTCAGGTCTGGACGCCCAGGCGTGGCAGCACCCAGCGCATCACAACCCAATAGCCTGCCAAAAATACTGCGAACCAAATCCACTCTGGCATTGAATCCTCTTTCCTGATTACAGGTTGGCAATCGCACGCTGCAACTTTTCATTGACCTCAGCGGCGGCGGCTTCAAGTTTTGGATTGCCAACCACCGACATCATTTTTGCCGCATCAATTGCCGCGACGACAGTTTTCTCGCCTTCCTCGTAAACAACCACATTACATGGCAACAGCAATCCAAGTGCCGCCTCTAATTGCAATGCCTGATAAGCGATTGGGGGATTACACGCACCCAAAATGACGTAATTGCGAAAATCCACCCCAAGCTTTTCCTTGAACTTTTCCGCGATGTTAATTTCGCTCAGCACGCCAAAGCCTTCGTCTTTCAGCGTTTGCTTCACCCGCTCAATCGCTTGCCCAACTGGTAAATCAAGCGCGCGACTGAAACCGTACCCGATATGTTCGATTGTTTTTTGGCCTGACATTTGCTCCTCCCTTGCCTCTTATTTCTTTTTTGAAATTTCAATTGCCAGCTTCACCACGAATCTGTATATTGCCGACAGTTGAACTGTATAACTACATAGTAATATTGTCAAGAAGCATTTCATTTGATAAAAACTCAAGACATGAAAAAGAGACAAGGTTCACAACGAACGTTCAACCATAAGGAGAGGTCATGGCTCGATTATTGATTCTGGGCGCTGGCATTGCGGGGCACACAGCAGCCCTCCATGCCAGCTCACTGCTGGGTGTTACCCATGAAGTGGTCGTGGTTTCGCCCAACAGCCAATGGAACTGGATTCCATCAAATATCTGGGTTGGCACTGGATACATGAAGCCGGAGCAGGTCACATTTGCTCTGGCTCCTATTTACCAGAAACTGAACATTCCCTTTTACCAGGCCAAAGCCGTCAGCCTGCATCCCGAAGGCGATGCGGCCATCAGCAAGCCTTACGTGACGATTGAACACACTTCCGCCGACAAGCGCGGGCAGACGGAACAACTCACCTACGATTACCTGATCAACGCCACCGGGCCAAAGCTGAATTTCGATGCGACCCCAGGCCTGGGGCCAGACAAAAACAGCTTGTCTGTTTGCACCTATGGCCACGCCGGCCAGACTGCAACTGCGCTCGACGAAGCCATCCAACGAATGAAACGCGGCGAGCGGCAAACCTTGTTGATCGGGACAGGCCACGGCAATTGCACCTGTCAGGGGGCGGCGTTTGAATATCTGTTTAACGTCGAATTTGAATTGCGCCGCCGGCAGGTGCGTGACAAGGCGCGTCTGGTGTGGATTTCCAACGAAGCCGAATTGGGTGATTTTGGAATGGGCGGCATGTTCATCAAACGCGGCGGATACATTACGCACAGTCGCGTGTTCACCGAATCGCTGTATACCGAACGCGGCATCGAATGGGTTACGCAAGCACACGTCAAGGAAGTGCAGCCCGGCGAAACGGCCTACGAAAACCTGGATGGCGAGGAAAAATCCATCCAGCATGATTTCGCCATGCTGCTGCCGCCGTTCAGCGGAGTCAGCTTGCGCGCATATAACAAAGCCAACGAAGACATTACCGCGCAGCTTTTCGCGCCAAACGGTTTTATGCTGGTGGATGGTGATTACGCCAAAAAGCCATACGAACAATGGCTGCCGGAAGACTGGCCTGAAACCTACCAAAGCCCGAAATACAAAAACATTTTTGCGGTTGGCATTGCCTTTGCACCGCCCCATCCGATCAGCAAACCAATGACAAGCATCAAAGGCACCCCGATTTTCCCAACTCCACCGCGAACCGGAATGCCTTCCGGAGTGATGGCTCGACAAGTGGCATACAACATCGTTGACATGATGAAAGGCAACGCCTCGGAACCGACCCGAAAAGCTTCGCTGGCGCATATGGGCGCGGCTTGCATTGCTTCTGCTGGGGCGAATTTTCTAAGCGGCTCCGCCGTTTCCATGACGATTTTCCCGATTGTGCCGGACTTCAAAACCTATCCCGACACAGGCCGCGAATTGCGCTACACGTCCGGCGAAATCGGGCTGGCCGGACATTGGCTCAAGCATTTGCTGCATTACGCTTTTTTGTACAAGGCCAAAGCCAAACCCTTCTGGCGCGTGGTGCCGGAATAACCGCCGCAGGCAAAGGAGATTTCAATGAACGTCCGCAAACCCTATGAACAGACTTATTACCCGCCGGTGCCGACCGGGCTGACGAAATTCTTCCGCACCAATTTGCTCTGGCAATTTTTCCGATTTCTGGTGCTGAACGTAAAGATGCTACGAATGGTAAGGAAGCATTAGCTGGCCGCGTGCGGACACCGGCTGACAAAAACAAACTGAATTCAAAATAAGGAGAAGAACAAATGGCGACGAATACTGGCACGATGCCGATCAACATTGGAATTGGCGAACAAGATCGTCTGGCGATTGCGGAAGGATTGTCCAAACTGCTGGCTGACACCTACACGCTATACCTGAAAACTCACAACTTTCATTGGAACGTCACCGGACCGATGTTCCAAACGCTGCACCTGATGTTTGAAACACAGTACAACGAACTGGCATTGGCCGTGGACCTGATTGCCGAACGCATTCGCGCGCTCGGCTTTCCTGCGCCAGGTACTTATCGGGAGTTCGCGCAATTGTCTTCGATCAAGGAAGAGGAAGGTGTGCCCAACGCGCAAGACATGATCCGGTTACTGGTCGAAGGACAAGAAGCCGTCGTCCGCACGGCACGTTCCATTTTTCCGGTTGTTGACCATGCAAATGACGAACCCACCGCGGACTTGCTGACGCAACGTATGCAAATCCACGAAAAGACGGCCTGGATGCTGCGAAGCTTGCTCGGATAGAAATTTATCTTTATTCGAAAGGACTATCTATGTTGATGTTTTTTCCAATCGCAGACCCGATCCCTTTGCCCGCGCCGGTCTGGCTGTTCAAAACACTGCACATCGTGACGCTGGCGCTGCATTTTCTCGCCGTTTTCATGATGGTTGGCGGGTTGTTGCTGGCGACGGCGTGGAACTTTCTTGGTCAACGCCGATCTGATTCGGTGTTTGGCGAAATTGCAGGCAGCATCGCCAAGAAACTGCCCGTGGTGATGACCTATCTGATTAACTTCGGCGTGCCGCCGCTGCTGTTTGCGCAGGTGCTTTATGGCCAGGCGCTGTACACCAGCAGCGTGCTGATTGGCGCTTATTGGATCAGCGTGATCTTCCTGCTGATGGCCGCCTATTACCTGCTGTACCAGATGATCTGGCGCAACGAAGCAGGCCGTCCCTGGTGGCTGTTCTCGCTGCTGGCGCTGGTTTTGGTCGGTTATATCGGGCGGATTTATGTCTCGAACATGACGCTGATGCTGCGCCCGGAAGTATGGACCGCAATGTACGAAGCCAGTCCGGGAGGAGCGCAATTACCGACCGGCGATCCGACAATTCTGCCGCGCTTCGTGTTTATGGTCGCGGCGTCGCTGGGCTTGAGCGGAGCGGCGTTGGCACTGCTGGGCGCTACCTCCAAACAGCTTTCCGAACAAGCCAAAAACTTTGCGCGGCGAATGGGCGGCGCGCTAGGTGGTGTCTTCACGGCGGTGCAACTGGCCGTTGGAGTGTGGGTTTATCGCGCGCAACCAACGGGCGTGAAAGACGCCTTGTTCGGCAGCGCGCTTTACAAACCCGCCGTGTTGGCGTGGCTGGCCGTATCTGTCTTGGCCGTGCTGGGTCTGCTGTTCGTCGCTGTTAGCAAGGTGAAGATCGTTGCCGTTGCAAGCGCCTTGCTCGCCGCTGTCGGCACGATTGCCGCGACGATGGTGCGCGACGGCATCCGCGATCTGACGCTGCAAAGCAAAGGACTGGACGTGTGGGCGCAACCCATTGTCGCCAATTGGTCGGTCGTGATTTTGTTCCTCGTCTTGTTCGTTGCCAGCATTGGCGTGATCGGCTGGCTGGCCAAAGTTGTCATGAGCGCGGAACCCGTGAAAGGAGTGAAAGAAAGCCATGCCTGAGATTGAAGTTGCTAATTATTCAACCAATGCGATGCCCGAAGACGAACCCGAAACTTCCAGCCGCCGTGCATTCATCAAGCTGGGAATGGGCGCAGTCGGCGCTTGTTACGCGGGGATGATCGGCTATCCGGTCTATCAATATCTGGCGACGCCAGCGCAACGCGCGGCGCAAACCGCCGCCGTCACGCAAACGACGCTCGACGGCGCGGACAAGCTGCCCGCCGGTTCGGCGATGATCTTCAAGTTCGGCACAAAACCGGCGCTGCTGATTCATCACCAGGACGGAACGTGGGTTTCGCTGGACGCCGTTTGCACGCATCTGGGTTGCACGGTCAATTACGAAGCCGCGAACAACCGCATCTTTTGCGCCTGTCACGGCGGCGTGTACGACGCCAAAACCGGCGCGAACGTTTCCGGCCCGCCGCCCAAACCGCTGACCGCTTACAAAGTCGAACCGCAGGAAGGCCGCGTGCTCGTCAGCCGCGCGTAACGAAAGGAGAAGGACATGACTGCAATTTATCGTTGGGTAGACGAGCGGTTGGGCCTGGAGGAAATCCTGGCGTTCGCCAAACACAAAACCGTGCCCGAACACCGCTATTCGTTCTGGTATTACTGGGGCGGCATTTCGCTGTTCTTCTTTTTAGTTCAAGTCTTCAGCGGCATCTTGTTGCTGGTCTATTACCGGCCCGGCGCGGATGCCTATGAAACCGTCCGGCAAATCACTTACGACATCAAATTCGGCTGGTTAATTCGGTCGGCGCATTCCTGGTCGGCGAACCTGATGGTGCTGGCAATTTTCGCGCATATGTTCTCGGTCTATTTTATGAAAGCGTATCGCAAGCCGCGCGAATTTGGCTGGTGGAGCGGGTTGGCGCTGCTGGGGCTAACGATGTTGTTTGGCTTCAGCGGCTATCTGCTACCGATGGACGATCTGGCGTATTTCGCCACGAAAGTCGGGCTGGAATTGCCCGCCGCCTTGCCGCTGGTCGGCACTCTCATCACGAACATCGTGCGCGGCGGCCCCGAAGTCGGCGAGGTCACGATTCAACGTTTCTTCGCGTTGCACGTGGTGATTTTGCCGCTGCTATACATTCCGCTGCTTGGCTTTCACCTCTGGCTGGTGCAACGCCACGGCAACGCGCTGCCGCCGAGCGAAGAATTGAAACCCGCCGCGCAACGCCGTTCGATTCCGTTTTTCCCGGATTTCTTCTCGAAGGATTTGGGGATGTGGTTGATCGCGTTGAACGTGCTGAGCGCGTTGGCGGCGTTGTATCCGTGGCAGCTTGGCCCGGCGGCTGATCCGTTGGCGGCGGCTCCGGCGGGCATTCACCCCGAATGGTATTTTATGAGCCAGTTTCAGTTGCTCAAGGTTTTCGGGCGCTGGTTCCCCGGCGCGACCGGCGAATTTCTGGGCATCGGGCTGTTCTCGCTCGGCATTCTGATCTGGGCGCTGATTCCGGTTTTTGACACCGAAACGCGCTTGGGCAAACGGGCGCGCATGGCAACCTGGATCGGCTACGCCGCGTTGCTTGGCCTCATCGGCACGACCATTTGGGGCTACTGGGAAATCTAGCGGGAGGAGGAACAAGTTTATGAATTATCCATTTTGGGATGTACCAATTATCGGCAGCGCTTGGGTCATCGGCGCAATTTCAATTTTTCACGTCTTAATTTCGCATTTCGCAGTTGGCGGCGGTTTGTACCTGCCGATGGCCGAAGCCAAAGCTTTGCGCGAAGGCCGCACGGATTGGCTCGAAGCGTTGCACAAACATTCAAAGTTCTTTCTGGTGCTGACGGGCGTTTTCGGCGCAGTGTCGGGCGTCGGCATCTGGTTTTCGATTGGCCTGGCCAACCCCGAAGCGACCAGCACGCTGATTCACAACTTCGTCTTTGGCTGGGCGATTGAGTGGGTGTTCTTTCTGGTCGAACTGACGACAGCGGCGGTCTATTACTACACGTGGAATCGCATTCCGGCCAAGCTGCATTTGAAAATCGGCTGGCTTTACGCGGTTACGTCGCTGCTGACGCTGGTCATCATCAACGGCATTCTGACGTTCATGCTGACGCCGGGCGGCACCTGGCTGAGCGTCGCGGGTTCGGGCAACGAAGCGTCCGTGTTTTGGAACGCCTTCTTCAATCCGACGTACTGGCCGAGCTTGTTTCTGCGCACCCTGGTCTGCGTTTCGCTGGCGGGCATTTACGCGCTGATCACGGCCAGCCGGATTGACGGTTACGAATTCCCGCAACTGAAAACCAGTCTGGTGCGCTGGTCGGCCAAATGGCTGTTCCCGTCGTTTGTGCTGATGCCGGTGTTTTTCCTCTGGTATCTGCTGAGCGTGCCGGAAGCTTCGCGCCAACTGCTGAGTCTGGGCATTTCGACCATCGGGCAAGGCGTGTTTACGCAAGTGACGCGCGCCGCGCTGGTGACGGTCATGACTTCGGCGACAATTCTGGCCGTGGTGTATAACGTCGCCTGGAAAAACGCGCGCAGCCTGAATTTGGGCTGGGCGTTGTCAGTGCTGGCGCTGGCGCTTGGGGCCACCGCCGCAACCGAACAGGCGCGCGAAATGTTGCGCAAACCTTACGTCGTCGGCGAACACATGTATTCAAACGGCATACGCAAAAGCGAGGTAGGAAAATTCAACGCGCAAGGGTATCTGACAAATTCCATGTGGATCAGCGGACATTCGGCAACGAGTCTTACCCCGCAACCAGCGAGCCTGAGCAACAGCGAGTCATCGCCGCCGGATTCGCTAACCGTCGGAAAACTCATGTTTCGCGGGCAATGCATGGCTTGCCACACGTTGGACGGTTATCGCCCAATGAGCAGACTTGTGCAGGGACGTGACCGGGCAGGCATCATGGACCTGCTGAAAACCTTGCACGAATACAAAGCCGACTCGCCTTACCGCGCTTACATGCCACCGCTGGTCGGCACGCAAACTGAAGTCGAATCGCTGGCCGATTATTTGCAGATAGTCGCCGCCACTGGCCCGGCAGGCTCCACAACTTCACCGAAATTGGCGCAAGCGCCAACCCAGAACCAGGAGAAAAAATAACAGTCAGCAGTGGAAAATTATTATGGGTAAGAAAAAACGACAAAGTCTGTCATTGGAGGCGCTGCAGTTGGTGGCCGCCAGATTCAAAGTGCTGTCTGATCCAATGCGGCTTCGAATTTTGCAATTGCTGCAAGATGGCGAAGCGAGTGTGACGATGATTACCGCATCGGTCGAATCCACTCAGCCGAACGTCAGCAAACATCTGAAAATCATGCAGGAAGCGGGGTTGGTGGCACGGCGACAGGACGGCAATACGGTCTATTACTCCATTTCCGACCCAACGGTGTTCGACCTGTGCGAAGTGGTCTGTTCCAGTTTGCAAGAACGGTTTTCAGCCCACGCCAGCGCCTTTGCGTTCCAGCCCGTCCGGACGATTTCACGACGCCGATAATCTTTTCCAGCCATTTTCCCCACTTGGCTCAGCGATTGCCTTTCAGTCAGGCGAGTTTAGTTATTTGCAGCAAATTGAAGAGCAGACGAGTAAAAACTCTCAATTCGATTCGATCTTGCAATCATAGCTGAGCAATTTTACCCAATCAGTTTGCTGCCAGTTCCAAATCAACAATCAGAAAACACTATTCGCTCAAAACTTGTAAACAGCGAATTCAGGAGGAGTTTATGCGAACTCTGAAGCTCATTTTAGTTTTAAGCTTTGCGATGGCTGTTGCGTCTCTGTTTATCTCAACCAAGGTGGCGGCGCTGACAGCTTCCAAAAAACCATCCGTCGAAAAAGCGGATGCTGTTCCGCAATCCAAGCAAGCTCAACCCGTAGACGCCAGTCAGTATGTTGGCAGCGATTCTTGTTCGGAATGTCATGGCGCAGAAAGCACTCACTATGCGCTGACTGCTCACGCCAAAACCAAAGTCCTGAACGCACCGATTGACCGGCACGGTTGCGAATCCTGCCACGGTGGCGCTCGCAATCACGTGGACTTTTATCTGAACATACAGAAACTGAATGAAGCCGGAAAGGAAGACGAAGCGACAGCATTGATGAACGACACTGCTAAAGCCGCTGCCGCCAACCTGAAATCGTTCAACAAAATGTCTTCGGCGGAATCCACTGCAACTTGTTTGAAATGTCACGAAGGTTCGCAAGGCAACGCCGAAGAACGGTTTAACTACCGTCGCAGCGAACACGCGCGGCACGGGATTTCGTGCAACGATTGCCATTCGTCACACGCTCCGAAACGAACTGAGTTTTTGTTGAAAAACACCGAACCAAATCTGTGTTACACCTGCCACGCCGAACAAAAAGCGTCTTTCTCCAAACCGTTCCACCACAAAGTGCCCGAAGGCGGCATGAAATGCTCCGATTGCCACAACCAGCACGGAGGTTTCATGGGCAAATCGTTGCGCAATTCGGTGAATGGCGATTCGGCTTGTGTGAAATGCCACGCCGACAAACAAGGGCCGTTCGTGTTTGAACACGCACCAGTCAAAACCGAAGGTTGCCAGTCGTGCCATACGCCGCACGGTTCCACCAACCCGAAACTGTTGACTCGAAACTTGGTGAGATTCCTGTGCATTGAATGTCATTCAAGCACGCCCGGATTGCCTGGCGAACCGGTGGGTAATCAAACCTCAGCAAGCCACGACATCAACAATCCGCGCTATCAAAACTGCACGGTTTGCCATGTTCAAATTCATGGCTCGAACGCTGACCGGCGGTTCTTCCGCTAAAGGAAAAGGAGGCATCAAATGAAAAGCAACATTCGATCAATTGTCTTATCGCTCTCCCGAACCTTTGCGGGAGCGACGATGTTGGCGCTGCTGTTTGGCCTGGGCGTGATCGCACAGGCGCAGAGCGTCGAAAAAGCAGAAACCAGCCAGCAAGCCAGAGCGCAGGACAGCGAACTGGACAGAGCAAAAGCCATCACAACCAAACCCGGCGAAAACAAACCATCGAAACCAGAAACCGGTCGCACCTGGGGGCTTTATTCAACCGTCACCACGCTGGAAATTGGCCACCGCTTCGTAGACACGGATGGTAGCCTGGATCGTTACCTGTCCGACGTGAACGTCCGCGACGGATTCCGCGTGCTGGATTATTCCTTGGACATGCGCGCGCAACCCGGAACAGGATTGCTGTTCGATTTTTTGCACGCCGATGTCAATAACGCAGGCGGCGATCAAAACCAGACGTTTTCGTTGCGCCTGGACAAAACGAAATGGTATCGGTTTGACAGCAATGTCCGGCGATTCAATTACTACCGTTCGCCGGGGCCTAACTTCGCGCTGGGGTATCGCAATCACGATTTGCGGCAACAGGTTTCGGATTATTCGCTGCGGCTGTTCCCGCAACGCGCGGTTCGCATCAACGCTGGCTATGCGCGTAGCATGGCCAAAGGTCGGAATAATCCGACGTACTATTATGAGCGCGATATTTTCCAGATGTTCGGTGATACGCGATGGGAAGCCAACGATTACCGGCTGGGCATTGACGCCACCTATCGCAAGTGGGATTTTGCTGCGGAACAGTTGTATCGCAATTTCCGCAACGATCCTGGAATGACCTCGCGTCCAGGCGAAGATCTTGGGTTTAACCCCACTGACAGCGCACGCATCACCTTGCTCGACCGCGATATGCCACAACGAGCGCGGAGCTTGGTAACTCGAGCCAGTGTACGCGGTTCGATTGCCGACCGGCTGCATGTGGTTCTGCGCGGATTGCGCGACGATGAACGAATGCGCGCGGATTATTTCGAGGTCAGTAGCGGGCGAAATAGAAGCGGCGTCACGCTGGTTTCCAACGTGATTCAGTTGCTCAGCCCGGGCGGTATTGTCGAACGTCCCAGCAATCGGTTTGACGCCGGAGCGACTTTGGATGTCACCAAAAACCTGTCTTTCAGCAATGCGTTCAGCTACAACTCGTTCAAGATCAACGGCGATATGTTGCTGCAAACCACTGCGGTGACACAGCCAACCACCGGGCCTCAAGCGACTTCCGTTACTCGTAATGCAGCGACGGCCTACATCACTGATATGACTTCGTACCAGAATACATTGGAGATGAACCTGAATTTCGGCAGGAAGTTCAGTTCCAATTTGGGCTGGCGCACGCAACATCGTGACGTGGTGTTGGCTGGCATTTTCAGCACGCCCACCAGTGCTCCATCAGCAACCAATCCGCTGATCAAAAACGAGGAAGAATCCATCAACACAAACTCGTTCATTGGCGGATTCCGCGTTCGACCGACCGACCGGTTGAGCTTCATGTTCGACGTGGAAAGCGGACAAAACAACAACGCGTTTGTGCGAATCAGCCCGCTGGATTTCACGCGGTTTCGTGTTCGCGCCCAGATTCAGGCGACGGACAAGCTGGGCATCATTGGCACGTTCACTTCGACCGACCGGACAAACCCCACGCCGCAAGTGTTAAATGAATCCGATTCGCGCAGCTACACGATTGCCTTCAACTGGGAACCGAAACAGCGCGTGATGGTGGACGCCGGATACGATTACAACGATCTGTTCGCCACCGGAAATATTCGGTACACGTTGAGTGGCCAGCGGTTTTTCGGCCAATCGTTGTATTACGCCCGGATCAATTCGATTTACGTCAACACGCGCTTCGGATTGACCTCGCGGCTGGATTTGCTGACGGCTTATTACTACATGATGGATCGTGGAGCGCCGTCGGTTTCACTCGCTGTAGGCGACCTACTCAACGCTTATCCGTTGAAACGGCACAACCCTGAATTTCGGTTGGCTTATCGGTTCAACAACAACGTGACCGGCAATCTGAGCTACCGGCATTTCAGCTACAACGAAAAAGAATTTGCGGTGCAGGATTATCGTTCGAACATCCTGACCAGCAGTTTACGCTTCACCTTCTAACTTCCACCCTATCCACTAAAAAGGCGCAGGCTTATTGCCTGCGCCTTTTTTTGCTTCCCCAATGTTCAAGATGGGTCTGGATCAAACCCAAGTCTCAATAATTCATTCCGATGATTTCGCCTCGATCATCCACATCCAGCTTGGCGGCTTGCGGAACTTTGGGCAGTCCAGGCATCAGCATCATCGAACCGGCAACCACGACGACAAATCCCGCTCCGGCGGATAAATGCGCCTGCGTAACAGTCATCGTCCAGCCACTCGGAGCGCCCAATACTTTCGGATTGTCGGACAACGACGAGGGCGTTTTGGCGATGCAAACGGGCAAGTCACCAAAACCCAATGTCGTGAACTTCCGCAGCTTCTTGCTCGCTTCAGAATCGAAATACACCGCGCCTGCCCCGTAAATTTCTTTGGCGACACGTTCGACTTTTTCCTCCAATCCCAATTCCGGCGAATAAAGCGGCGTTACCTGCTCTGCGTCACTGGCGTCAGCGGCAGCCATAACCTTCGCAGCCAAATCCATCGCGCCTTCGCCGCCTTTGTCGTAAACCTCCACGACGGCGCTTTCGACATTCGCAGAGCGGCAGAATTCCTGAATGGCGGCAACTTCTTCATCGGTGTCTGTGGTGAAGCGATTGATGGCAACAACAATCGGCACTTTGTATTTCCGCAAGTTGTTTAGATGAGTTTGCAGGTTGGCCAGACCGCGGTGCAGGTTATTCAGACTGCTATCGTTCGGGAAATCCGCCGAAACGCCGTGCGCGGCCAAGGCTCTGGCCGTGGCGATCAAGACAGCGGCGGCGGGTTTCAACCCGGATTTCGGCATCACCAGATCGAAGTATTTTTCCGCTCCCAGATCGGCTCCGAAACCGGATTCGTTGATGACGTAATCGGCCAGCTTCGTGGCCATCTTTTGCGAAATCACGCTGCTGGTTCCGTAGGCGATATTGGCGAACGGGCCGGTGTGAACAAAGGCCGGAGTTCCTTCGGTCGTCTGCGCCAGATTGGGCATGATGGCTTCGTTCAGCAAGACCATCAGCGCGCCGGTCACGTGCAAATCGCGGGCGCGAATCATTTGGCCGTCCAGGTTATATCCCAGCAAAATGTCGTCCAGCTTGCGCCGTAAATCTTCGCGGGAATTGGCCAGGCCCAGGATCGCCATCACTTCCGAAGCGGCGGTGATGATGAAACCGGTTTCGCGCGGTACGCCGTTCGCCTTACCACCCAGGCCGACGATGATGTGCCGCAAAGCGCGGTCGTTCATATCCATTGTTCGCGGCCAGAAAATGCTGTCCACATCGAAGCGCAGTTCGTTGCCGTGATGCAGATGCGAATCAATCGCCGCCGCCAGCAAATTGTGTGCGGTCGTAATGGCGTGAAAGTCTCCGGTGAAATGCAGATTGATTCGTTCGGCTGGCAGCACCTGAGATTTGCCGCCGCCGGTTGCGCCGCCTTTCAGCCCAAACACAGGCCCCAGCGACGGTTCGCGCAAGGTAACAATCGGACGTTTGCCGTGGCGTTCGATGGCCTGAGCCAGCCCGATGGAAACAACGGTTTTGCCTTCGCCGTGCGAAGTCGGTGTCATCGCCGTGACCATAATGAATTTCGCCTGCTTGGGCGATTTCCATTCGGACAGCAATTCCAGTTTCAGTTTGGCCATGTGCTGGCCGTAATAAATCAGGTATTCGTTTGGTATGTTCAATTTGTCGGCGATGTGTTTGATGGGAAGCATAATGATGAAACCTTCAATCATGGGTTTGCAGATTGTCGTCTGCGGCTGACGATAAGCAGATCATCTTGTTGAGAATGTTTGCGGAATCCCAGCAGGTGGCAGATTTCCACGACAAACCAATGAGCGATTTGCGTGTTAATCAACAACGCATCGGAGTTGTCCGGCAGCCGATGAATTCCGGGTAAATGCGGCAGCAAACGATCAACGTTCCATTTTCGTAACTGAGCGGAAACTTTCAGCCAGAATAGATTCACCTCGCGCACCAGAAAAAATCCGTCTTCACCCTGGCTCTGATACAAAGGCATAAACAGCAATCCGTCTTCTGGCGAAACGACGCTGCCTTGCCGGTCGCTGGCCAGCAATTGGCCTTTTGCCACGCGCGTGAAATTCGAAAAACCGGGTTGCATGACAAATTCATCCGTTTCGTGAACTCCATGCCGATGACGTAATTCCATCACACGAGGCACGTCGCCGACCGAGCGTTTCAAGTGCTGGCGCAGGTCGAAAAATTCATGGATGTAATACGGTTTTATGCAACCAGCCGCCGCCAGCGTGATCCAGATGGCGGCTTCATGATTGAGCAGGGACGTTGGCGAGCGATGTTGTCCGGCTTCAAACCCTATGGCGGCGTGACCGAGTTCGTTGGCGTAATTAAGAATCGTGCCGTCAAGGTTTTCCTCAAGACCGAGGATGATCGGCACGCCAAGTTCCAATGCCAGACGGCGATTCGTCAGCGTATCGCTGATGATGGCAAACGGCGAACCTTCGGAAGAAGTCGTGTGCAAATCAAGAAAGATGGCTTCACCTGTGTGATGTTCCAGCGCCGTTTCGATGATGTCCAGCAATTCGCGCTGCTCGGCGTCTTCGGCGGTGGCGGTTTGAGCCGGCAACAAGTCTTCTATTTCGCTTACCTGCTTCGGCGACCACATACGATTCAGGTCTCGGTGCTGATACCGGACTCCAGCGTTCAATGCCCTGACGTTTCCGGCCAACGCGATCAATTCGCCTCGAAATGTCGGGGAGGTTTCGCGCAATTTTTTCAAGACGATTTCCAGTGCCAACGCTCCGGCAGGCTCATTGCCGTGAATTCCGCCGATGCAAATCACCAATGGCCCCGGCTGTTTCCCGGAAAATCGGCCAAGTTCGCGGTGAAATTTCTTTTCGTGAATTGATTGCATAACGGCGCTTTTCAACATCGGGTTTGTACTCCATCCACAACGACGCTCACGATTCCTCCAACATAAAAAACCTGCTTCTTTGCCGCGCCCGTCAGTAGATTGTGAGACTCGGCGATAACTTTTTCGCGCATACCGATTTATTACCAATCGGCGTGCCAAATCGCCGTCAACCTGCACGGCGGCCATTCAATGCTGGCTTATCAATTGCTTCGGTGAAGGCGTAAGTCGGTATTTGCAGAACAAAAAAGCGGATATTTCCTCAATGGAACTCAAAATTACCCAAATCACTGCAAGTTTTCGCAATCTCTCAACATCTCAAGAAAGGGGGCAGAACATGTTCAAGAAGCTATCAATAGTTTTCTTCTTCGCATTGTTTGCGACTGCGGGAATTTCCGGGTGGGGAGTCAACGCGACCTCGTTTCGGCTGACGCAAAACGAATTCAAAGACAACAACTGCGTGGGTTGCCACGCCAAAGTAACCAGTCCATACAAACTGACCAGCCGATATGCCGAATGGCAAATTTCCACTCATCACGAAAAAGCTGTTGGCTGCGAGAAATGTCATGGCGGAGACCCGGCAATCAAAGACGAAAAACGAGCGCATCAGGGAGTCGTTCCTCCTGAAAATCCGCAGAGCCGGTTGCATCTGAAAAACCTGCCTGAAACCTGCAGCACGTGTCATCAGGGCGTGGTCAGTTCGTTTACGGAAAGCACGCATTACCAAAAGCTGAAAGGCGCCGGAATCGGGCCGAGTTGTTCTACCTGCCACGTTCACATGGGATCGCAGGTTTTGTACACGCCTGAAGAAACCGCTGCGATGTGTTCAACCTGCCACAATTCGCCGAACAAACTGATGCCTCTGCGACCGGAAATCCCGGAAAAGGCCAACGAAGTCATGCAATCCATTCGTCGCGCAAATACGATGGTGCTGTGGGCAGATCGGCTGTTAGATCAAGCCGGAGCCAAAAAACTGGACATCAACGACGAACAGAAAGAACAGAAAATTGCCAGAGCCGTTTTGGCCGAAGCAAAAGTCAGTTGGCACGCTTTCAATCTGGAAAGCGTTCGCAAAAAAGCGGACGACGCCCACGATATGAGCGCCAAAGTAAAAGACTCGCTGAGAGCAAAACTTTTCCCTCAACAATGACCTCTACGGCAAAATCGCCTGTAGAAACTTAAGGAGACTATCCAAAATGAACAAGCTCGCTAGAAAAACCGTCTTTTCAGCGTTCGCCGCAATGGCGCTTACCTTTGCGGTTATCACGATGACCAAACCATCGGAAGCTGCTTATTTCCAAAGCGCCAAATCACTCTTTGCACAGAAGTGTTCTGTCTGCCACGGCAACGACGGAACCGGCAACACCGCCAAAGGCAAAGAACTAAAAGTTCGCAATTGGAAAACTGACCCGGAAGTCAAAAAGATGTCCGACGCCAAAATGGTGGAAATCACAATGAAGGGCAAAGGCAAAATGGAAGGTTACGAAAAAACTCTGGGCAAAGAAAAAGTCGAAATGCTTATTGCTTATAGCAAAACTCTGATGGGGAAATAACCGCTCAGATGCAAATTTCAGCCGCAGATAAACGCTTGTCTGCGTTTATCTGCGGCTTCACTTTTTTTGTGGAGACTTCACTTATGACGGGAACAACTACAATTTCGGTGGCTGTCATTCTATTCAGCGTGGTGTTGATTGCCTGGCTGACGTCTCGCCCGTCCATCACCGCCACTCGCGGCGGCAAGATGCTGGCGTTTGTCGCCTTGCTGATCTTTCCGCTGCTGGCCGGAGGCATGGGCGTCAACGAACACATTCAACATTCCAAGACCACCAACTTCTGCCTGTCCTGCCACGTGATGGAAGATTACGGCAAAAGTTTGCGCGTGGACGACCGCAGCTACATTCCGGCAATTCACTTTCAAAACAATCTGGTTCCGCGCGACCAGGCCTGTTTCACCTGCCACACCGATTACACAATGTTCGGCGACACGACGGCCAAACTGCGCGGATTGAAACACGTGTACGCTTATTATCTGGGCAAACCGGCTGAACCGATCAAACTGTACACGCCTTATAACAACCGCGAATGCCTGCATTGTCATTTGGGCGGACGCGGGTTTGAAGAATCAGAAGCCCACAGCAAGGACGCCGAACTGATGGCCCGGATGAAAGCCAACAAGCTTGGCTGCACATCCAGCGGCTGCCACAACATCGTTCACAACATTCCTTCGCTAAAAGAAGCGACATTCTGGAAGGAGGCTGGCAAATGAATTCGCAATCATCAAAAATCGAAAAACGGATCCGATTGTCCGGCTTGTTGTTGATAACCGGGTTGCTGGTGGAACTGGTCAGTTTGTACTGGTCGCATCCGACAGCTTTTTTGTTCTTCCTGCTGCTGGGCGGAGTGCTGCTGGCGGCGGGAATTGTGATTTACCTGCTCTCGCTGGTTTCTGCCGAAAGCTGAATCCTTGCAGTACGGGGAATGTGAGCGACCTGAGTCTTTCTGAAAGCATACTTCAAGCAAAACTCAGGTCGTGCATACGCCTCGTTTCACATTGAATCGGATTTATGCTTCGGATTGATTCTTTGGATTGATTCTTTGGATTGATGCTGTCGCAGTTGATCCGGCAATGAAATGAGTCCCAACCGACCGGGACGAAGAAACTGTCAAACGCTTTACTTGATCTGCCATCGCGTAACATCAGTTACTAGATCGCTTTTCATTGGCGTGTCTGGATTATCAGGCGCTATTGAACTGTAAATGTGGGGCAATTTTCCAAATTGTCCCACACACCAAAGTGAAAACTGATCTAAATACCAAATCCTAATTCCAGAATCCTCAAACAACCTTCTCGTCTGCCAGCGGAATTTTCCCAGCCGACACAATGCTCACCGGTGAAAATCACCCAAACATTTCCTCAATATCACCAACTATCAACAAGATAGCTGGTGGCACGCATGTTGCCAATTTTGTTCTCGGCTGGAGATTCACTGGAAGGAAAACAATCTCGAACGCAGTATGGAGGTACTGAGATGAAAGCCCAACAAGCATTGGAAACTCAACCGGCAGAGAAACCGATCTTTGTCGAAGCAGAAAAATTGATCAACCGCATGGAAGAATTGACGAAAAACGTTGCTCATCGCGCTTATGAATTTTTTGAAGAGCGTGGCCGCCGGTTCGGCAATGAACTGGAAGATTGGTTCCGCGCCGAGTCCGAATTGATGCGCTACGTGCCAACGACATTGAAAGAAGGTGATCAGCAATTCACTTTTCAAGCCGAAGTCCCAGGCTTCAAAGCCGAAGAAATCAAAATCAGCGCCGAACCGAAAATGCTGATTATCGAAGGCGAATCAGAACAGAGCACCGAAGAAAAATCCGACAAGGTCGTGTTCAGCGAACGACGCACAAATCATTTTTGCCGCTCGTTCAGTTTGCCCGCTGAAATTGATCCTGCCAAAGTGACCGCCAATCTGAAAAACGGATTGCTGGAAATCATTTTGCCGAAAGTGCCGGTTCGCCAGCCGGTCGGCGTGGAAATCAAAACCGTGTAATGCAGATTCGGGTTTCGATGTCTGCTCCTTTGTTTTTGATAGGAGGTGAAAATCATGACTTACAAATCAGACCAGGAACTGCAAAGCGAGGTGATGTTCCAGCTTGGGTGGGATTCGCGCATCAAACAAACCGAAGTCGGCGTGACGGCTCATAATGGAATCATCACTTTAACCGGCAAGGTGGGCAGTTACGCGAAAAAGCTGGCGGCTCAGCAGGCGGCGCATCGCGTCAAAGGAGTGCTGGACGTGGCCAACGACATCGAAGTTCACATCCCTGGCAGTCTGTCGCGCACCGACGAAGAAATCGCTCAGGCGGTTCGCCACGCCCTGGATTGGAACGTGCTGGTTCCGGCGGAACAGATTCACTCGACTGTGTCGAACGGTTGGGTGACGTTGGAAGGCAACGTCGAATACTACCGCGAACGCACCGACGCCGAACGCGCTGTTTCCCATCTACCCGGAGTTCGCGGCTTGACGAACAAGATTCTGGTTTGTCAGTCGGTCGAACCCGAACGTGTCAAATTCCTGATTGAAGACGTTCTGGAACGTCGCGCCGACCGTGAAGCCGACCGCATACGAGTCAACGTCACCGATGGCGAAGTGATTCTGACCGGAGCAGTCAATTCGTGGGAAGAAAAGAAAGCAATCTTAGGCGCGGTCAGTCACACTCCGGGCGTCAAAGGCGTTCAGGATCATTTGTTCATTGATCCGTATCACATGCGATTCGACGTGGCTTACGCATAAACGAATTCCTCTCACTCGTCAGCTCAAGACACTTAAGCGCAGCGGTTTTTCTCGATGAGCCGCTGCGCCTTTTTTTGTGAAGCGGGAGAATAAGCTCACTCCGTTCCGCATCCGCCGCCGCCCGGAGTTTCAATCACTATGCGGTCACCTTTGTTGGCGGAGATGGAAAACTTGCCGGGCAGTTTTTTCTTTTTGCTTTTGCCTTTGGCGACGGTGGTGACCAGTTGAGCCAGTCCGCGTTTGCCGTCTTCTCCGCCGTGCAAACCGTAGGGAGCGGTTTTTCGTCTGTCAGCCAGCAGAGAAACTTTGGCATCGGTCAGCAATTCAATTTCGCGGATCGTTCCGTCGCCTCCGCGCGTGTGACCGCGTCCCCCGGAATTTCGCCGAATAGCGTAACGCCGAACGCGCAGCGGATAAGCGTATTCCAGTGCTTCGACAGGTGTGTTGAGCGAATTGGTCATGTGGGTATGAACTGCCGAAATGCCGTCCGCCATTGGCCGAGCGCCCATTCCGCCGCAAACGGTTTCGTAATACGCGAACTCCTTGCCGGTGCGCGCGTCCCAACCGCCGATGGTCAGATTGTTCATCGTGCCTTGCGAAGCTGCCGGGATCACTTGCGGCGCGGCTTGGGACAAAGCTTTTAACAAAACATCCACAATGCGCTGCGAAGTTTCTACATTGCCTCCGGCGACGGGCGCGGGCGGCAGAGCGTTGACGATGGTTCCACCGGGCGCAATGACTTCAATGGGTTCAGTGATTCCGGCACTGGCCGGAACATCTCCTACAATCAAACAGCGAAAGACGTAATACACCGCCGAAACGGCAATGGCTTCGACGGCGTTGATCGGGCCGCGCACCTGCGGCGAACTGCCGCTGAAATCCACGCGCGCGCGGTCGCCGCGAATTTCCAACCGAACGGCAATGCGAACCGGTTTGTCGCTTTCGCCGTCGTCATCCAGAAAATCTTCGGCTTCGTACACGCCGTCCGGCAGAGCTTCGAGCGTACGACGAACTCGGCGCGCCGCGTATTCCACCAGATGCCCGGCGTATTCGTCGGCTTCGGCAAAGCCATACCGCGCGACGATTTCCTGCAAACGTTCACTGCCGACGCGCAAGGCTCCAAGCTGAGCGGCGAAATCGCCTTCGCGTTCTTCGCGGCCACGCACATTGGCCAGCAACAGATTGAAAACTTCACGATCCAGTTCGCCCGCGCGAACAATACGAATCGGCGGAATGCGAATGCCTTCCTGATAAATTTCGGTCGCCGATCCCATCGAACCCGGCGTTGAACCGCCAATGTCTGCGTGGTGAGCGCGGTTGGCGACGAAAAAGTGCAGGTTGCCGGTTGAATTGAAAACTGGCGCGACCATCGTCACATCTGGCAGATGAGTTCCTCCGGCGTAAGGGTCGTTGAGCACGACGACATCGCCCGGCTGCAACTGACAAGCTTCAATTGCGGCTTTGACCGACATCGGCATCGAACCCAAATGCACGGGCATGTGGTCGCCTTGCGCGATGATGCGGCCTCGCCGGTCGAACACGGCGCACGAATAATCGCGCCGCTCTTTGATGTTCGGCGAAAACGCCGTCCGGCGCAGGCTGACGCCCATTTCCTCGGCGACAGAGGTGTATAGCGAACGATAAATTTCCAGTTTGATCGAATCCATAAACTTACAACTCCAGATTTCGCAGCCTAAGCGCGTTCGTAATCACCGACACTGAACTGAACGTCATCGCCGCGCTGGCGATCATAGGGCTGAGCAGCAGTCCGAACGCCGGATACAAAATTCCAGCCGCCAGCGGCACGCCCAGCAAGTTGTAAACGAAGGCGAAAAACAGGTTTTGCCGAATGTTGCTCATCACCGAGCGACTCAAACGGCGAGCGCGAACTATGCCGCGCAAATCGCCTTTAACCAAAGTCAGCCCTGCGCTTTCCATCGCCACGTCGGTTCCGGTTCCCCCATTGCTGATTGCTATGCCAACTTCCGCCGCAGCCAAAGCCGGGGCGTCGTTGATGCCGTCGCCGGCCATTGCCACAACTCTGCCTTCGTTTTGCAGCCGTTTGATGGATGCGGCTTTTTGATCGGGCAGGACTTCGGCGACGACTTCGGCAATTCCAAGTTCGCGCGCGACTGCTTCGGCAGTTTTGCGGTTGTCGCCGGTCAGCATGACGATTCGCAATCCGTCTGCCTGAAGCTGCCTGATTGCTTCAGGCGTTGACGCCTTGATCGAATCGGCAACGCCTAGCAATCCGACAACTCGCCCATCAACCGCTGCCAGCATCACCGTCTGCCCCTCGGCGCGAAGCTGTTCGGCTTTGTCAGCAATCGAACCGTCAATGTTGATCGAAAACGATTCCAGCAACGCCTGATTGCCGAGCGCAACTTGCTTGCCGCCAACTCGCCCAACGACGCCTTTGCCTGTCAGCGACTGAAATCCGTCAACGCCAACCAAATCCAATTTGCGCTCTTCTGCGGCTGCAATAATCGCCGCCGCCAACGGATGCTCGCTCGCCCGTTCCAAACTCGCAGCCAATCGCAAAAACTCCTGCTCATTCTCGCCGTCGTTCAAAATCAACGACACCAACCGCGGTTTGCCTTCTGTCAGAGTTCCGGTTTTATCCACGACCAAAGTGTTGATCTTGGCCAGCGTTTCCAAAGCTTCGGCGTTTTTTATGAGCACGCCAGCCATCGCGCCGCGCCCGGTTCCCACCATCACAGACATCGGCGTAGCCAATCCCAGCGCGCACGGGCAGGCGATAATCAAAACCGCGACGGCATTGACCAGCGCGTAAACAAACCGAGGTTCAGGGCCGACAAAGCTCCAAACCAAAAACGTGATGACCGAAACCAACACCACAGTCGGCACAAACCACGCCGAAACAGAATCGGCCAAACGTTGAATCGGAGCGCGACTGCGCTGAGCTTCACCAACCATCCGCACGATTTGCGCCAGCAGAGTTTCGCTGCCGACTCGTTCGGCTCGCATAATGAAACTGCCAGTGCCGTTGACTGTGCCGCCAGTAACTTTGCTGCCGGATTCTTTTTCGACCGGGATCGGTTCGCCTGTCACCATCGCTTCGTCAACGGAACTGCGGCCTTCTGTGACAACGCCGTCCACCGGAACTTTTTCGCCGGGACGCACGCGCAACAAAGCTCCGGGAAAAACCAAATCGAGTTCAATGTCTTCTTCGTTGCCGTTGGCTCGAACGATGCGCGCAGTTTTTGGAGCCAAGTCCAACAGCATTTTGATCGCGCTGCTGGTCTGGCTGCGCGCGCGGAGTTCCAAAACTTGCCCTAGCAAAACCAGAGTCGTGATGACGGCGGCGGCTTCAAAGTAAACGGCTACTTCGCCGCCGTGACCTTTGAACGAAGCCGGAAAGATTCCGGGAAAGACCGTCGCCACGACGCTGTAACCAAACGCCGAGCCTGTGCCGATGGCAATCAATGTGAACATGTTCGGGCTGCGATTCGTGATCGAGTTCCAACCGCGAACAAAAAACGGCCAACCTCCCCACAACACAACGGGCGTTGCCAAAACGAGTTGCAACCACACAACCAGCCGATGGCCTATGGCGTGTTGTACCGGCTGACCCGGAATCATCTCCGACATTGCCAGCGCAAACACCGGAAAGGTCAACGCAAGACAAATCCAAAACCTCCGCCGCATATCGTCCAGTTCCGAAGTGTCTTCTTCCGCCGTCGGCGAAAACACTTTCGGTTCCAAAGCCATTCCGCACTTCGGACAAATGCCGGGGCCGATTTGCACGACTTCGGGATCCATCGGGCAGGTGTATTCAATCGCCGTTGAAGTTTCGGCTGGCATTTCCGTTTTGTGGGTTGGGTGAAGAATCGCTTCAGGATTGGCGGCGAACTTTTCGCGGCAGCGCGGATTGCAGAAAAAATACGTCGTGCCTTGATGTTCGAACTTGCCCGCAGCCGTCGCGGGGTTGACCTTCATTCCGCACACGGGATCAACGTGCAAAACAGGTTGGAAGACGGGTAAGGATTTCGCCATAACAATTCCATCAGTTTGGCAGCGGCATCGTTGCCGTCATGACGCGCGAGCTTGTCCACGCGAAAACCAGCGTTTTACCGCCCCTACTTTTTTCTGAAAGCACCATTTGCGGAAATCCGTTGGAACGAGCCGTGCCGTTTGGCGCAACAGCGATGGACGCATACATCTTGCCGTCAGGATAAACACGTCGAACGCGCACCGAACCGCTGCCCGTCGCTTTTTCCAGCCAGCAGACCAGCGCGCTGCCGTCGTTGAGCATCAGCGTTTCGACTCGGCCAACGGGGTTGCCATCATCAATCGTGATCGGTTTGCCGAAGCTTTCTCCGGCGTCGGAGGAAAACGCCAGCCGGACTTGAGGTTTGTCACCCGCGCCGGTGTACCACGCGACTGCGACTTGTTTGCCAGCAGCCGCCACCGAAGGGCCGTTGACCGGGCAGCCATTCAGTTTCCAACCGTCGTCGTGAACGGCGCGCGGTTCAGCCCATTTGCCAGCTTTCAACCGGACGATGGAAATGTCGCGCATCTCTTCGTCCGAACGGTCGCGGTAAACCACCACTGGCCCTTCGGCAGTCATCGCCGCCGAAGTCTGGCAACATTCACAAACGCGGGCATCCAATTTGGCTTCATCGGTCAACGTTCCATCGCGTTTGATCTTCACGTAACGCAAAGTCATGTTGCCGTGCCCATGCCCGTGATCGTCTTTACCGCCAGGAGTCATTTCGCGTCCGTCCAGCCAAACAGCCGCAAGTTGTCCGTCTTTGGTGGCAAACAGCGAAACAAATCCGTGTTCGGCTTTCACGCCGTCACGATGTGCGACAAAAGGTTTGCTCCAGGTTTTGCCGCCGTCGAACGAACGCGAAATCGTCACGTCGTAATCAAACGTGCCGGAGCCGCTTTTGACCAGCCAATGCGCGGCCAGAGTTCCATCCGGCAAAACAATCATCGAAGGAAAATCCGCCCAATTGACGAACCAGTTGGAGCCTTCGGCAATGATGCGCGGCGCTGACCAACCGTCATTTTCTTTCACCGCGAAACGCAACGAAGCTTTTCCTTCGCCCAATCGTTCGATCCAACTCAGATAAACTTTGCCGTCGCGCGAAACGGTCAAGTTGGGTTGACCGCTGCCCGCGCCCGCTGGTGAAACCATCTCGCGCACTTGCGACAACGCCAACACAGGCAGCAACCAAACCAACAGAAGCGAACTGATTCGAAGCTTATTCATAGTTTTTATCCGTGATGTTGATGAGCGTCTTTTTTGTTCGGCCATTTCGGGCCGGGTTCGTATTTTCCTTCTTTGATGAGCGCCATCATGCGGTCGTATTGGTCAGGCGGCAAGACTCGCACCAAAGTCATCATCCCCATCATCGCCCCCGTCCAGCCTTCGGGCAGCCAGGAATTTTCAGGCCGTGCAACTTCGGCATCCATTGTCATCCACATGTCTTGCGGATAACCGGGCACGCGCTTTTTCTTCGCGCCCGCGACCTGACTTTTCGGCAATGTCAGCGCCATGTTGCATTTCGGACAACTGCCCGGTTTGTCGGATTTCACTTCGGGGTGCATCGGGCAGGAATAAACAACAGCCGCATTCTTGTCTTGCCCGACGCCGTTTGAAACGCTCTGTTCCAGCGGAATGCCCAGAGTTCGCCCAAACGCGGGGCCGTTTTCGTCAGACAGCGCGTGACCTTTGGTGATGATGCCCATGCCGGATTCCATTTCACGGCTGGGCGGTGCCATGTGTTCGGAATGATTCATCGGCCCGACCATCGAAACCATCTGGTTCATCATGTGGTGCGGCAAATGGCAGTGAATCATCCAATCACCAATGTTCGTCGCTTCAAATTCGATGTCACGCGCCTGAGCTACGCCAACCAGAACGGTGTTGCCTGGATACCAGCCGACTTCTGGAATGCGCCCGCCTTCGGTTCCAGTGACGTAAAACTGCATGCCGTGCATGTGAATCGGATGATGATCCATGCTCAGATTGACCAGCCGAATCCGCACGCGCTCGCCGTGTTTGACGATCAGCGGAGTGCAGGCCGGGCCGGCTTTGCCGTTGAAAGTCAGCCAGTTGAATTCCATCGCCAATGTGTTCGGCACAGTGTTGTTAGGCAAAATCGCCCAGCCTTGCAGAATCAAGCCGAAGTCTTTGTCCACCTTCGGCGTTTGCGCGTTGCGCGGATGAACGATGAAAAATCCAATCATGCCCATCATCTCCTGCATAGGCATGTGCGAGTGATAAAAGTACGTGCCGTGCTGATGCAGCATAAATTCATAAGTGTGAGTTTCACCCGGCATAATCAGCCACTGCCCCAAGCCCGGCACGCCGTCTTGCGACATTGGAACTTCCAAGCCGTGCCAGTGCGGAGTGGTCGGCTCTGGCAGATTGTTGGTGAAGTGAATGCGGACGCGGTCGCCTTCCTGAACTTCGATGGTTGGTCCCGGCAGGCTGCCGTTGTAACCCCAGGCGTCCACCACGCGCGCATCAGCCCACGGCGCGGCTGGCAGAAATTCCGTGCGGACAGGTTCGGCGCTCAGATGAAAGACCTTCACGCCGTTTTCCAGATTGTACGGCAGCTTCGGAATGTCAGGCGTGAACACCGGTTTGAATGGCGCGGGCGCTCCCAGAGTTTCCGGCTGCGAAGGAATTTTGGACGGAGTTGAGGGAGCCGCTGGCTTGGGCGGCGTGTGTTGATGTTGCGAATGATCCTGCACGGCAGGTTTGGTTTCTTGATGTTGATGCTGCTGAGCGTTTGCGGTCTGCGTTGCGACCAGACTTGCGCCCAACATCGAAGTGCGGCGAAGAAAATTGCGACGATTTGAATTCATAAAAGACTCTCCATTCAAGCTTTCAACGCAAAGACGCCAAGCCGCAAAGAAAAACCTTGGCGACTTTGTTTCTTAGCGCCTTTGCGTTTATTGATTTGCCGCTGAGTTATTGCCAGAAACTCCGTTTGGCGCGTCCAGTCCGCCGGTCAGCAACAACCCACGCAGTTTGACGACGTGTTGCCACAATTCGACCAGCGACGAAATGTATTCCGTGCGCGCCTGAAACAGCGTTCGCTGTGTAAAAAGCACTTGCGGATAAGCCGCGCCCATTTGCCGAAACTTGGCCAGATACAGGTCATAAGCCCGTTGCGCGCGCGGCAGAACTTCGCGCTGATAGCGAACCGCCACGCCTAGCGAGTTTTGATACTGGGCAAAGCTTTCGGCCAGTCGTGCGCGCAAAGCCAATTCCACACGCTGAACTTCGCGTTCGGCGGCGGTCAGGTCAGCTTTCGATGCCGCGACGTTTCCCTGATTGCGATTGAAAATCGGCACGCGAACGCCTGCTTCCAGACGACCTTCCCAGCCGGTTTTGCCGCCGTAAAACTCCGCCCATTCGTTGCTGTACCCTACGCCGCCGCGCAGATAAATGTCTGGCTTCGGCTCCGCTTTGGCGCGACTGACGACGGCTTTGGCGCGCTCGACTCCGGCCAACGCGCGTTTTATTTCGGGGCTGTCGCGCAACAAACCGGCCAGCATTTCTTCCTGCACCATCACCGGCGCAGTCGTTTCCAAAGCGTTTTCCAGCCGCGTCGGTTTCAAGTTCGGATCGTTGACCACCGCCGCCAGCGTCTGCCAAACGCGGCTGTAATCATTGCGTGCGCGCAGCAAATCAATTTCGGCGCGTTGCAATTCGACTTCGGCGGCCAACACGTCCGGGCGATCTGCCGCGCCTGTGTTGAACAGGTCTTCGGAAATTTCCGTCGCTTCGCGCGTCAATTCAGCCAGTTGCTGACGCAGATCGAGCAATTGCTGAGCGCCCACGACTTCGTAATACAGCATTCGCACGGCGTTCAGCACGCGCAACCGCTGAGCTTCGGCTTCGGCCTGCGTTTGAGCTTTTTCCTGCGCGGCGATGTTTTTGCTTTTGGCCAGCTTGCCGCCGGTCAAAATGGTTTGTTCGACAAAAAAACCTTGTCCGTTGCGATACGGATAGACCAGCGAATTGAACGCCAGCCCGTCGCCTTCGTACCCGATGACTGGATTTGGCCACAGCCCGGCCTGGCGGCGGCGACCTTCGGCGGCCTGAATGGCGGCTTCGGCCTGACTGAGAGTCGGATTGTTTTTGATCGCCATTTGTTCGAGCGCGGCCAGCGTCAATTCTGGCGATGACTGTTCTTTGGTTTGTGTGATGTTCGGTTGCTGAGCCGTTGCGGTTGGAATCAGCAAGGCGAAACATAATGCCGCTGAGGCTCCAGCACGAAGCCGCACGACAATTGATCTGAATGACATGATTCTTGCTCCGAAATTTTAGAGACACGAATGGTTCAACTGCCAGCCAAACAGCCGGGCAGCGCAAATGCCAAAATTTATCGGAGTCGGTTTAGATTCTCAGGCTGAGCTGAAAACCCGTATGCGGCGGCGAGTGAATCGCGGAGTCTTGAATCGGAATGGACGAGGAGTCGAAAACGAGTTTGCTGTCAGGCCACAACGAAGCTGCCAGCACAGCAACCTCTTTACCAATTTGCGGCGCAACCGTCGAAGGCAACGGTTCGCCTTCGGGCGTTTCGCGCTTCATCGCACAGCAGTTGCGATTCATCATCGCAGCAAAAACTTTGCTGGCGGCAGCTTGCTGTTCTGAATGCGCGTTTGGGGCTGAATGTGTCTGCTGAGCTTTCTTTTCCGCCGCTTTTTTCCGGTGACAAGGCGGAAGGTTTTCATCTGATTCGGCGGCTTGTTCGACAACCTGCGGCGCAGACAATTCTGCCACCTTCACGCAACACAATCCTCCGCACAGCCCAAACGAAAGCAGAAGTTGCGCGGCCAGGAGCATTGAAATTGTCTTTTGCAGAAACCTCATCGGTTTGGATTAAACCAGACGAAAGACCTGGAAACAACTTGCGAGCTAATTCTTCTTCCACGCCACTTTGCCCATTTCGCGCCAGGTCGTCAGTTTGATGCCGAGTTCTTTGATCAGAGCTTCGATTTCGGGATCGGTGAAGGCCAGAAAATCGCCATAACGTTGTTGCCACGATCCGGTCGTCGCTTTCAATTCGGCATCGTCCATTCCCAAATGAACGATCAGCATCGTCACTCCGGGTTTCAGATTGCGGAGGAAGGTTTTGTAGGCTTCTTTGCGTTCGGCTGGCGTTTTGCCCTGCACGCCCGTCACCAGGTAATCCAGCATCGCAAAGCCGTCGGCTTCGACTTTTTTCAGCACGTCTTCTGTGATCGGCGAACCGGTCAGCTTGCCGTATTGAATCGCTTCCAGCGTTGGACGCATGACCATCACGGGAATTCCGTACTCTTTGCCGAGTTTGGTGTACACGTCGAAAAAGTCTTTGCGCGTGTACAGCGTGCCCATGTGCGTGTCCAGGTGAGTCGGCTTGATGCCGAATTGAAGCGCGCGTTCGATCTGCGCGCGAATCTCGGTTTCGATTTCCTGCGGCGTGGCGTTTTTGGCCGTGTCGCGTTCCGAACGCCACATAAAACCTTCCGGGTCGAGCAGGCCTTTGACCTTTTCCGGCGAAGCCACCGGTCGCCAGCGCAGATATTTCCATTCACTGGTCAGCGTCAGATGCAATCCCAGATCGAGTTCGGGATTGGCTTTGGCGTGAGCCGCGATTTCGGGAAACCACGGACACGGAACCATGATGCTGCCCGAAGTCACCATTCCTTTTTTGAAAGCTTCGATGGAAGCCACATTGACCGAATGCGACATGCCTATATCGTCGGCGTGAACCATCAGGACTTTGTCGTTCGGGCCATAACCGAGTTGTTGGGCGGTGGTGGTTTGCCCTGAAGCAAAAGCCGTCAGCACCGCCAGCAGAGCAAGTGAGAAAATCAGTTTCATAGTTATCAATTCCTTTCAGTGGATGAGATGTTTGTCGTAACCGAGCGCGATCAATTGTTCATACGCCTGCCAGACTTCCGCCGAGATTTCCTGTTCGATCTGAAAGCCTTTGGCCGGGTAATCGCGGATGCGTTGCAAGTCGCCGACCATGATGTTGATGACCAAATCTTTGGGAAGTTCGGCGGTTGGATACGTTGCCCAATCGCTCGGCGGCGAGCTAATCCGAATGGCTTTGCCCGGCCAGTTTTTCATGAACGTCGCGTAGGCTCGCCGTTCCATATACGGTTTCTGGACGACGATGAAACGTTGCGGATCGAGTCCCTGTTCAGCCAGCACGCGACGACTGAACTGTATATTTTCGCCGGTGTTGGTGGAATTCGGCTCAATCAAAATCACTTCGCGCTGAACGCCTTTGCTGACAGCGATGTCGGCGAAAGTTTCGGCTTCTGACTTGGCGAACTTGCCGCGTGTCAAAGCGCCTACGTTGCCGGAAAACATCAATCTCGGCGCCCAGCCTTGCAGAAACAAATCGGCGGCGTGTTCGGCAACTCGCGTGTCGTTGCTGCCGAGCGCCAAAATCAAATCGGATTTTTCCAGTTGATGGTTTAGGTGGTGATAATCCCAGATCAGTTGGGAAAGTTCGTCAATCAGTTTCTCGGTCATAATCAGCCTGCCGGCTCAACTCCATTCGTTTCAAACTTGGCGGCGATGGTAAAACGTTGAGCCGTTTTCCGCCAGCTTTTGCCGGGTGTGAGCCGCTTACCTATAATGCGCGCCTTGTTTTTACATCCCGTTTTCAAAGGAGCAATCCGTTGGCACTGAAAGACCTGATCTCGATCAATCACCTGACGCCGAAAGAAGTCCGGCAGATTTTCACCACCACCGCCGACCTGAAAGCCAATCCGCGCAATTACGCTGAAGCGTTGGCCGGTTGCAGCGTCGCGCTGATTTTTGAAAAGCCAAGTTTGCGGACGCGCGTGACTTTCGATCTGGGCGCAACTCAGATGGGAGCTTCATGTGTGTATCTGGATCATCAAGGAGTCCGGCTCGGCGAACGCGAATCGGTCAAAGACATGGCTTTGAACCTGGAACGTTGGGTGGATGTGATCGTCGCGCGCACTTACAGCCACGAAACCGTGATCGAACTGGCCGAGCATGCGTCGGTTCCGGTCATCAACGGCTTGTCGGAGTTTTCGCATCCGTGCCAGGGGCTGACGGATTACTTCACGCTGACGGAAAAGGTCGGCGAAGATTTGAGCGGATTCCACATCGCGTATGTCGGCGACGGAAACAACACGGCGCATTCGCTGATTTTCGGCGCGGCGAAGCTTGGCGCGCACATCAGCATCGGTTGCCCGAAAGGGTACGAGCCGGATAAAGACGTGCTGAAAGCCGCTCGCAAAGAAGCCCAAAAAACCGGCGCGAAAATCAAAGTCTTCAACGATCCGTTTGAAGCCGTCGAAGGCGCTCAGGCTGTTTATACCGACGTGTGGGCTTCGATGGGCTTTGAAGCCGAAACCGAACGCCGCCGCGAAATCTTTTCGGCGTTCCGCGTCACCAAAAAACTGATGAACGCCGCCGCCAAGGGCGCGTACTTTATGCACTGCCTGCCCGCTCATCGTGGCGACGAAGTGGACGCCGACGTGATAGACAGCAAGTGTTCGATTGTTTACGACGAAGCCGAAAACCGGCTGCACACGCAAAAAGGAATCATGCTGGCGTTGGTGCAAGCCAACCGATAGCAATGATGAATTCAGAATGCTGAATGATGAATGCGAGACTTGGAACAATGAATAACCAGGAAAAGTCAGATACGGAAAATCCGAGCGAGTCTTCAGAAAAGCAAATTCAGCATTCCGAATTCAGCGTTCCGAAATCAAAAAGTATCGCCCGTTCCGCCGGAATCGTCAGCATAGCTGTGATGGGCAGCCGCATTCTTGGTTTGGTGCGCGAACAAGCCTTCGCGGCGTTTTTCGGACCCGGCATAGCCAACGATGCGTTCAACATCGCATTCCGAATTCCCAACCTGTTACGCGACCTGTTTGCCGAAGGCGCGCTGTCGGCTGCATTTGTTTCTACCTTTTCCCGAACCTTGACGCAAAAAGGCGAGCGCGAAGCCTGGCGATTGGCCAATCTGGTCAGTAACGGATTGTTTCTGGTGTTGTCGGCGGTGGTACTGACCGGCATAGCCTTCGCGCCGCAGATCGTGGATTTGCTGGTCGAACCCAGCCGAGAACTGGCCGATCCCGTGCAAGCGCAGTTTGCCTATCAACTGACTGTCAAACTGACGCGCATCCTGTTTCCGTTTTTGCTGATGGTGTCGTTGGCGGCGGTGGCGATGGGAATTTTGAACAGCAAAGACCGGTACGGCGTTCCGGCGTCGGCTTCGACGATGTTCAACGTCGGTTCGATCATTGGCGGATTGTTGTGTGCCTATTTGTTCGCGCCGGAATACATTGCCAATGGCGCTTCGGCGTTGTGGCATCAGCAAAAACTTCCGCGCGATGATTTCGGCGCGGCTTCGGCAATCACCGGCATGGCCATCGGCACGTTGATCGGCGGAATGATGCAGTGGCTGATTCAAGTTCCCAGCCTGCGGTCGGTTGGATTTCGCTGGCAACCGATTTTGAATTTCCGCGACGAAGGCGTGCGGCAAGTCATGCGAATGATGGCTCCGGCGATCATTGGTTCGGCGGCGTTGCAGGTGAATCTGGTGGTCAACACGACGTTCGCCACGAGTCTTGGCGAAGGCCGCGTGTCGTGGCTGCAATTCGCGTTTCGATTGATTTACCTGCCGATTGGAATGTTTGGCGTGGCGATTTCGACGGCGACATTGCCGGTGGCTTCGCGCGCAGCGGCGGCGGACAACCTGGAAGATTTTCGCCGAACGATTGCCCAGGCATTGCGACTGACGTTTTTGCTGACCATTCCTTCGGCGGTGGGATTGATCGTGCTGAACAAACCGATCATCGCGCTGATTTACCAACACGGAGGCCGCTTCACCGAATACGACACGGCGCAAACCGGAATCGCGCTGGCGTACAACGCCATCGGCTTGACGGCGTATTCGGCGGTGCGCGTTTTGGCTCCGGCGTTTTTCGCCTTGAAAGACACGCGAGTGCCGATGATGGCCAGCTTGTTTTCCATCGTCACCAACTACGTCGTAGCCAAATCCACTGTGGATTATTTCGGCATGGGGCATCGCGGATTGGCGCTTTCTATCTCGGCGGTTTCGATTGTCAACTTTGCGATTCTGTTCGTGTTTCTGCGACGCAAAGTCGGCAGGATAGAAGGCGGCAGATTGCTTTCGACCTTTGCCAAAGTCACTGCTGCCGCCGTCGTGATGGGCGGAGTGTGCTGGCTGGTCAGCCAGCAGCTTGAAGCGGCGCTGGGCACGACCAGTTTGCCGGCTCGATTGATTGATGTCGGCGTTTCCATTGCCATCGGCATGACGGTGTTTTATCTGGCGGCGCGCGTTTTCAACGTCGGCGAACTGGCTCAAATGACAAACGCGCTGAAGCGTAAACTTGGCGCTCGATCAACAAAGCAGTAATGACACAACGAACTCTTTCTTCAGCCATCAGAGGCCTGGCGGTTTCTCTCCTGTTGAAAATTCCCCAAGCCGCTTTTCTATACGTTCCGATCCTGACCGTCACGTCGTTTTGCGGTGACGTGTTCTGGATGCTGGAACTGACGACGCACTTTCGGTTGCAGTACCTGCTGCTTGCGACGTTCTTTTTGCTGCTGTTTGCGCTGTTCAAGATGTGGCGTTGGGCTGGCGTGGCGTTGCTGTGTCTGCTGGTCAACGGAGCTTACGTCTTGCCATGGTATTGGCCAGCCAACCGGGTTCAAGCCGACGCCGGTGGGCAAAAGCTGCGGCTGTTGTTGTCGAATGTGCTGTGGGACAACGACCATCACGCGGACGTGATCGAATTTGTCCGGCGGGAAAAACCCGATCTGGCGTTTTTTCAGGAAGTCACCCCGCGCTGGGCAAAGGAGCTTGAAGCTTTGCGCGACGAATTGCCAGAGTCGCGGCTTTACCCGGAAGATGAAGCAGGCGGCATGGCTGTGTTCAGCCGGTTGCCGTTCGTTCGCGCCGAACAGGCTCCGCTAGCGGATTACAACGGCCCGGCGGTGCTGGCTCAAGTGAACGTAGGCGGCAAACTGGTTTCGATCATTTCCGTGCATCCACCACCGCCGGGCGGGAAAAAGAATTTCGATCATCGAACCGAAATCCTGAACCAAACTGCTGACTTCGTTGGTACTTTCCCGGAGCCGAAAATCGTCATTGGCGATCTGAATACGACGATGTGGTCGCCGTATTACAAGCGATTTGTCGGGCGAATTGGGCTGATCAACGCGCGCGAAGGTTTCGGCGTGCTGCCTTCGTGGCCGACGTATCTGCCGCCGCTGTTCATTCCGATTGACCATTGCTTGATTAGCCGGGAAATTCGCGTTGCCGACATTCGCACCGGCAGCCGAGTCGGTTCGGATCATTTGCCGCTGGTGGTTGATCTGCAAATCCGAAGTCAATAAAGCAGCCATTGTCAGGCAGGCTCTCGGATGTGAGAATAGCCCCGTTTCCGAGCCATTGTCGGAACAAGCAATCATTCCAATTATTCTGAGGTTACAAGAGATGAACACAAAGCCGTGCGCTTGTGCGCGAATGGCCGTTTCGTTGCTCGCTGTCTTGCTGATGTTTTCCACCGTAGCTCAATCCCAGACGCCCAGAAACTTCGCCCAGGTGCGGCGCGAATTCAAAACTTTCTACGAACAAGGCAACCGCAAAAACGGAATCGTCGGCAGCAGCTTCATGCTGATTCAGGACGGGCAGGTCATCGCGCAGGAGTTTTTCGGACTTGCCAACCAGGAAAAACAGCAGTCGGTGGACGAAAACACGATTTACCACTGGGCTTCGATCACCAAGACCTTCACCGGCATTGCCATCATGCAATTGCGAGATCGCGGCTTGCTGAAACTGGATGACCCGATCATCAAATACGTTCCCGAACTGAAAGCCGCGCACAATCCGTTTGGCCAGATGAGCGACATTACGATCAAACATCTGTTGACGCATTCCGCCGGATTTCGCGCGGCGACCTGGCCCTGGGGCGGCGACAAAGCCTGGCAACCGCACGAACCCGCTGAATGGTCGCAATTGGTGGCGATGATGCCGTACACCGAAATTCTGTTTAAGCCCGGCAGCAAATTCAGCTACTCGAATCCGGGAATAATTTTTCTGGGGCGAGTGATTGAACAATTGTCCGGCGACAGCTTTGAAGTTTACGTGGACAAAAATATCTTCAAGCCGTTGGAAATGTACCGCAGCTATTTCGACGCGACGCCTTACCATTTGCTGAAACATCGTTCGGCCAGTTACTGGCTGAAAGAGGGCAAACTGACTCCGGCGCGGTTTGACGCAGACACGGGCATCACCGTTTCCAACGGAGGGCTGAACGCTCCGTTGCCGGATATGGTCAAATACATAGGCTTTCTGCTGGGGGACGTTCGGCGGCAAGCGACGTTCGATCAAGTGCTGAAGCGCAGTTCGCTGGAAGAAATGTTCCAGCCGCAAATTCCCGTCGCTTCGACCGAAGTCGTCGAACCTTCGGGACAGAACCGCAAAGACGCCATGGGGCTGACGTTTTTCATCGAAGACAATTTCAACCAGCACTTCATCGGTCATAGCGGAGGGCAAAACGGATTTATCTCTCATTTTTATCTGCGACCAGACACGCGCATGGCTTATATCGTGGCGTTCAACACGCACGCGACGGCGACTGAAAAAGACCAGAGCCAGGACACGCGCCGTCTGGATCGAGAAATCAAAGATTACGTGTTCCAAAACATCTTCCCACTCTTCATCAACAAAAAACCGTAAGGCAGGTTTTCCAACCTGCGGACTAATAAGAGGTGTCCCAGATGAACGCTACGCAAACTCACGTCAACGGAACTTCCACCAATGGTCATTCTGCTCAAGCTCCGGCGGACGGCGGCAAGTTGATTGTGCTGACTGCCCCGCTGACTGAAACCATTGACCACGCCGGTTACTTCATTCAAATGGGAATGGCTTCGATGCCTATCTGGATGGAAGGCGTGATGAACAACAAATATCCCGACTGGCGCAAAGTCGAATACAACACAGACGGTTCAGCGCGATATATGCCCGCCGGAGTTCGTCTGGTCGAAGCCGCCCTGTTGCGCGAATACAAACCGGAAGACATCGCCTGTTGTTACCCGGACGACCTGGAAAAATTCGTCGGACCGAACACGCGGGTCATCGCCGTTTCCACGCATAATCCGCTGGGCGTGACCTTTGCCGCAGGCGTTTACACTTCGATTTTCGGAACGTCGAAGATGCCGATCAATTCGCATTACGCGCGATTGATGTTTGAAAAGATCAAAACTTCGCCGTATCGCCAAAACTTCAAAGTGCTGGTTGGCGGTTCTGGCGGCTGGCAAATTACGCAAACGCAAACTTTTGAAGAACTCGGCGTGGATTGCGTCGTCGAAGGCCGCGCCGAATCCGAAGACACAATGGCGCTGTTTCGCAAAGCCATTGCTGGCGAAGACGTGCCACGCGAAATCGAAGTCGCTCACCCCAAAGACCGCGATGCGTTCCTGGTTCCGAACAAACGCACTACGTTTGGCGTCGTCGAAATGACCACAGGCTGCGGTCGCCGCTGTCAATTTTGCGTGCCTGATCTGAACCCGCAAATTGACATGCCCAAAGAAAACATTATGACCGCCGTGCATGCCAACGTCGCGGGAGGCAACAAACAAATCAGCTTGGCGACCGAAGACATGTTCATCTGGGGACAGGTTCACACCGACACGCCGTTTTACTTTCCCAACCGCGAAGCCCTGCTTGATTTGTATTCTTCGGTCGTCAACACGCCCGGCGTTGAACAGCATGTTTTGAGCCATTGCACTATGGCTCCGGCGGTGGTTGATCCGGTGCTGATCGAAAAGCTGTCCGATATGTTGCTGGATAAAAGCCCGCTGCATTTGCCTACGCTCAGTTCGCATCCGAAAAAGAAAATCCTGGCCCCACTGATCGGTTTGGAAACCGGCTCAACTCGCATCGGCAAAAAGATCATGCCCAGCAAAGGTGTTCCCTTCCCGATTGATGAATGGCCAAGCGTGATTCTGGAAGGTTTGCGCGTTCTGAACCAAAACAACTGGTTCCCGGTGATGACGCTAATCGTCGGCAGTCCAGACGAACAGGACGAAGATGTGATGGCGACGCTCGATCTGGTTTATGAAATGGAACGTCGCGGGCTGTTCGCGTTTCTGGTTCCTTCGATCTTCACGCCGCTGCACGACACGCGCATGCAGGACAAAATGGGCGTAGCCAAAACTCAGGAATTGTCGCCGCTGCAATGGCAATTGCTGATGAAGTGCTGGAAATTCAATCTGCGCCACGGCCTGTACAGTTGGTGGGGGCCGATTGCCTGGCGCACTGGCGCGCTGGGGCTGTGGCTGTGGAAGCTGCGCAAGATCAACGGGCCTAACTTCACCTGGCCGCTGTTCAACTTTGCCGGAGCATTGCCCGAAAGCCTGATGGCCAAGATGGGCAAGATTTACGTTGGCAAACCGTTGAAAACCAAATCGCGCAAAGAACTGCTGGAAACGATTCGCCCGAATCAGCAACAATTCCTGCGCGAAGATTGCGGCGATCTGCCTGCTGGCTGGAAAGCCGCCAAACCGCTGAGCGTGCTGAAAGCGGAAGTGATGGCTACCGCTGCCGATTAGCAGGACTTCGACTGAATGGAGTACCGATTTACCTCAACGATTTATAAGTTCAGCAGCAATCCCAGTTTCTGTTGCGTGGACGTGCCCGATGAAGTCAGTGCCAAATGGGGCAGGCGCGTGATGATTCCGGTGGTGGGAACGGTCAATGGCTGCGAATGGCGCGGCACGTTGCTGCCCAACGGCAACGACGGGCATCGAATGGTGCTCAATGGCCAAATCCGCAAACGAACGCGGGTTGGTTTGGGCGACAGCGTCGAAATCAGTTTGCAGCTTGATGAAGTTTCGCGTGATGCCGTGATGCCGCCTGAGTTGGAAGAAGCCTTGCGCGAAAACGAATTGCTTGATGTCTTCAACGCAATGTCACGGGCTAAACGTAACGCCGCGTTAAAGTGGCTGGAGAGTGCGAAGACTGCTGTCACTTGGGAACGGCGCGTTGAGTCGTTGGTCATGAACCTGCTGCACAACAATCTGAAAGGAATCTGGTGAGCAAAAGAGACCAGCAACTGTTTGGATGACGGAAGCTGGAGTTCTTTTGCAGGAGGAAGTCTTGATTTCCACCAAAGACGTTTCGCTTGAAAACATTCGCGCCGCGCGCGAAGTTGTGTATCGCATCTTGAAGCCTACGCCGACGATGAAGTATCCGTTGCTGGATGCTGAACTCGGCGCGCGGGTCTGGTTGAAGCACGAAAATCATTTGCCCACCGGAGCTTTCAAAGTACGCGGCGGATTGAACTTCATGCATCACTTTGCGGCGGAAAGAACGCATCACGGAGTCATCACAGCTACGCGGGGCAATCACGGGCAATCGGTAGCTCTCGCCGCGCAGCTTCATTCCACTCCGGCAACCATCGTCGTGCCCTTTGGCAACAATCCCGAAAAGAACGAAGCGATGAAAGCTTACGGCGCTCGGCTGGTGGAATACGGACGCGATTTTGATGAAGCTCGCGTTGAAGTCGCCCGGCTGGCCGAAGCTGAAAACCTGCGCTTCATTCATTCGTCCAACGAACCTCACTTGCTGAACGGCGTGGGAACTTACGCGCTGGAAATTATCGAAGCGTTGCAAGAACGCGGCGAACAAGCCGATGCCATCTTCGTTCCCATCGGAATGGGCAGCGGCGTTTGCGGAGTGATTACGGCGTTTCGCGCTTTGTCGCCCGAAACCAAAATTTACGGAGTTCAAGCCGAAGCCGCTCCGAGTTATTACCTGTCCTGGAAAGCGGGCAAAGTCGTCGGAACTGAAACCGCAGACACTTTTGCCGACGGAGTGGCTACGCGAGCGCCTTCGGAATTCGCTCTGGAAATTATCCAGAGCGGTGTGGACGATATCGTGCTGGTCAGCGATGACGAAATCCGCGAAGCGATTCGGTTGCTGTGGCGCACGACTCACAACCTGCCCGAAGGCGCAGGCGCAGCGGCGACAGCGGCGGCAATCAAGATGCGCGAACAATTGGCGGGAAAGAACGTCGTCAACGTCATCACCGGTGGCAATCTGGATTCCGTCACCGTTTCACAGATTTTCAACTAACCCGTTTGGAGTGCGGTGACTTGTCACCGCTTTTCGTTCTCAACCGAAAGCTTTCGGGAAACCGAATGCTTGCCTTGAGAAAGCAAAAGCTGCGACCAGTCGCAGCACTCCAAATTTCCCCTTTTGGAAGCTACGACACCCATGACAATCAAAACTCTCCTCATACTCGCGCTCGCAGGTTTCACGGTGTTTTTCGTCGTCACGTTGGCTGCGGCTATGAAGAAAAATCGCGGCGAAACTCCGTCGTTGCTGCAAACGGCAATCGGCTTTGTCACAAATTTTTTCGACACGCTGGGCATCGGATCGTTTGCGCCGACGACGGCGATCTTCAAGCTGAAAAAACTCGTTCCAGACGAACTGATTCCCGGAACGCTGAACGTCGGCCACACGCTGCCGACGATCACGCAGGCGTTGATCTTCATCACCATCGTCGAAGTCGAGCCAATCACATTGTCGCTATTGATTCTGGCGGCAGTGCTGGGCACTTGGCTGGGCGCAGGTGTAGTTTCCAAATGGCCTCGCCGCAACATTCAAATCGGCATGGGCGTCGCGTTGTTGGTTGCGGCTGGGCTGACACTGCAAGCGATATATGACCAAAAAGTCGCTGGGGGAACTGCGTTGCAATTGACAGGCGTCAAACTGGCTCTTGGTTTTGCCGGCAATTTTGCGCTCGGAGCATTGATGTCTTTGGGGATCGGTCTTTATGGCCCTTGTTTGATTTTGATAAGCCTGCTGGGAATGGACCCGAAAGCTGCCTTTCCGATCATGATGGGATCGTGCGCCTTCCTGATGCCGGTGGGCAGCGCGCGCTTTGTGCGTGAAGGAAGTTTTCAATTGCGCTCGGCTCTGGGATTGGCGCTTGGTGGAATTCCAGCCGTGTTGCTGGCGGTTTATATCGTCAAATCAATGCCGCTCAAATATGTGCGGTGGCTGGTGGTTATCGTAGTCGTTTACACAGCGGTCATGATGTTGCGCTCGGCGCTGGCGGAAAAGAAATGAACTTAAAACTTACCGAAGAAGACCGCGCGCAGCTTGCGGGCGAACGCGGCGAAGCGAATCGTCTGGCGATGTCTGTCATCGTTCGCATGGCCAATGTCAGCGGAGCCGATTCGTTGATGGACATTGTCGGCGCACACATTGACAGCACCGTCTTTCAGGGCGACGCGACGATGGAATTTGCCGAACGCCTGGCAGCGCACGGAGCCAAAGTCGCTGTCCCCAGTTCGCTGAACGTCAGCGGCGTGGATGAACACGGCTGGCGCGAATGGGCTACGCCGCCGGAGTGGGCGCAGAAAGCTCACCGGCAAATGATCGCGTATCAAAGCATGGGCACAGAACCGACGTGGACTTGCGCGCCGTATCAAACCTCGTTTCGCCCGAAGTTCGGCCAGCAAATCGCGTGGGGAGAATCCAACGCCATAGCCTTTGCCAACTCTGTAATCGGCGCGCGGTCGGAACGCTACCCAGACTTGATGGATGTTTGCGCCGCCATCACCGGGCGAGTTCCTGCGACGGGCTTGCACCTGACAGAAAATCGCGCCGGGCATTTGCTGCTGCGATTGTCAGGCGTTCCGCGCCGGATTCAGGAAGACGATTCGTTTTACCCAGTGCTCGGTCATTTGATTGGCCGCATCGCGCAGGAGCGAATCCCGGTTGTCGAAGGTATCGAAGTCATCCCTGCCGAAGATCAACTCAAAGCTTTATGCGCGGCGGTGGCGTCGTCAGGCGCAGTCGCGTTGATGCACTTGGTCGGAATCACCCCCGAAGCTCCAACCACCGAAGCGGCGTTTCAAAACAAACAGCCTCAGCAAACCGTCACCGTCACGATGGATGATCTTCGTCAAGCTCGGCGCGAACTGACCACAGCCGACGGAGAAAAGCTGGATATGGTGGTGCTGGGCAGCCCGCATTTTTCATTGGCTGAATTCAAAAAGCTGGCTCCGCTGCTTGTCGGCAAACGCCGCAATCCAGACGTGCAGTTTTTGGTCACGTCCAGCCGGTTGATGTGCAATCTGGCAGAGCAAGCCGGTTACATCGAACCGCTGAAAGAATTCGGCGGCAAGCTGACCGTGGACACCTGCATTTTGACTACGCCGATGCTGCACCCTGAAATCAAAAACTTGATGACGAATTCGGCGAAGTACGCTTACTACTCGCCGGGTTTGTTGAGCACGCAAGTCGTGTTTGGCCGATTGGAAGATTGTGTGCAGTCGGCTGTCGAAGGCCGAGTTATTCGAGACGAGTCCTTATGGAAAAGGTAACGGCTCAGCCTCCTCGCCGCGTTAGCGGCGTTTGAATTTAGCCGTGGTTTTCAAACCACGGTAAGAGGCAGTATTCCTTCCTCGTCGCGTCAGCGACGGTTGAATTCAGTCGTCGCTAACGCGACGAGAAGATAATTTCACCACTACCCGGCGTTGAAACGCCGGGCTAATATCAGCCGCCGCTACGGCGGCGAAGAACAGGCTGAGCAGTTACATGGAAAGAATGATAGAAGGCAAATCGCTGGTCGCTGGCGCGGCAAAAGGCCTGGCGTTGGTGACAAACGAACCGCTCAGTTTTTGGGGCGGGTACGATCAATGGACTGGCGAAATTATTGATCGTCGGCATCCGCTGTCGGGCGAAAACGCCAAAGGCAAAGTGTTGGTCGTTCCGGCTTCGCGCGGGTCTAGCACGACGACGGCTGTGCTGCTGGAAGCGATTCGCAACGGCAACGCTCCGGCGGCAATTGTGGTCAGTTGTGTGGATCGGTTTTTCGCGCTGGCTTCGATTGTCGCCGATGAAATGTACGCCAGGCCGATTCCCGTCATCGCGCTTTCAGAAGAAGAATTTGCCAGCCTGAACAACGGCGAACAGATCGAAATTTTCAGCGATGGGCGATTGATGGTTGAAAATGCAATCAGATGACAGTCGCGATCAGACATCGCTCTTCAACATCAATGCCAACGTCTTCAGCAGTTTTTCCGCCGTGTAAGGTTTGTTCAAAAACGTCGTCACGCCCAGTTGAGCCGCTTCGGCCGTTTTCACATCCGACTTCAATCCGCTGGTGGCAATGATTTTGACCTTCGGGTCAAGCTTGCGAATGGCGCGAATCGTCGCCGGGCCGTCCATATACGGCATCAGCATGTCTGTGATGATGCAGCGGATCTCTTCCTTGCGCGAAGCGAAAATAGCCAACGCCTCTGTTCCGTCATTGGCAGTGACGGCTCTGTATCCGAATGCCTGCAAGGTTTCCTTCGCAATTTCCCTGACCGCCAGTTCGTCATCCACAACCAGAATCAGTTCGCCATTGCCGACCGGCAAATCGCGTCGGGCTGGTTGAGCTTGTTGCGGCTGGCCGGAATCAATCGCCGGAACGTACACCTTGAATCGCGCGCCTTTGCCAAGTTCGCTGTAAACATTGACGAATCCGCCATGGCTGCGAACGATTCCGGCAACGGTCGAAAGTCCCAGCCCTGTTCCCTGCCCCTGTTCTTTGGTCGTAAAAAACGGATCGAAAATTTTGATCTGGTTCTGTTCGGGAATGCCTACGCCCGTGTCTGTAACGGAAATACGAATGTATCTGCCGGGGCGAGCTTCGACGTTCATGCGCGCGTAATGTTCGTCAATGTCCACATTTTCGACTTCGATGTGCAACTTTCCGCCGTTGGGCATGGCGTCGCGCGCGTTGACGCACAAATTCATCAACACCTGGTGAAGCTGCGTCGCGTCGCCTTTGACGTTCCACAAATCGTGCGCGATGGAAAACGTGATTTCGACGTTTTTGGGCAAAGTGTCAGCCAGAATTTTGACGATCTCTTTAATCAGATGAGCCGGTTGCAAGGTGGCGTATTCGCCTTCGACGCCGCGCGCGAACGACAGCACTTGCCGAATCATTTCGCTGCCGCGAATGGCGTTGGTGTGCAGAATGTTCAACAACCGCTGGCTGCTTTCGTCCGTGAATCGCATTTGCAACAATTCGACTGCCGTCAAAATCGGCGACAACACGTTGTTCAAATCGTGAGCAATCCCGCCCGCCAAAGCGCCGATGCTTTCCATTCGCTGCGCGCGCAGGAATTGAGATTCAAGCCGTTTTTTCTCCGTCAGGTCGCGGATGATGACGGTGAACAGTTTGTGGCTGTCGGCTTCGACCTGAGAGATGGTGGCTTCGATAGGAAATTCTTCGCCATCGCCGCGCAATCCATAAAGCTGGCTCAGTTTTCCCATCGAACGTTGAGTCGTATTGGTTTCGCTGAAAACGCTGACATGACTTCGATGCGCCTCACGGAACCGTTCAGGGATGAACCGATCCAGATGCCTGCCCAAGGCCTCTGATGCCGAGCAACGGAACATCCTTTCCGCAGCAGCATTGAACAAGACAATCAAATGGTTTTCATCCACAGTAATGACAGCGTCCATTGCCGAAGCCAGAATGCCGGCCAGCATTGCTTCGTTCAGTCGCAGCGAGGCCGCAATCTGCGATCTCGTCTGGGTTTCTATTACCGCGTTGGAATCGCTCATTGAGTTTCCCAAAATTGAAGTTGGAGTTTCGTCAGGTAGTATAACAAAGGCTTAGCCGTCTTTCGTCGCCGCCCAAATCGTTTATGGTCACCTGCACAGCTTGCGGAATCGCAACCGCGCCCAACCGTTCCGGCCATTCGATCAAAACGACGGCATTCGGTTCATTGAGCATTTCTTCCAAACCAAGTTCAAACAGTTCATCGCCGCCGCCTTCAATGCGATACAAATCCAAATGATAAAACCGCATACGGCCTTCGTGCTGATTGACCAGCGTAAACGTAGGGCTGTTGACCTCTGCCGGATCAACGTCCAATCCGGCGGCAATACCTTTGGCAAAAACGGTTTTGCCCGCGCCCAAATCACCTTCCAGCAGAAAGACGGTTGGCGAGGTGATGGCTTCGCCGATGCCGTAGGCCAGCTCAAAGGTTTCTTCGGCAGAGCGAGTTATAAACTCTTCTCTGTGCATAAAATCAAAAGGCAAAAGGCAAATATCAAAAATCAAAAGTCAGAGAAGAAGGTTCCGCCCTTTTGCTTTTACATTTTTGATATTTGCCTTTTGATTTCTCCCCTCTCCGCGTCGCCGCCGACTTGCAGAATCGCTTCGCTCAAGTTGGCGATGATGTCCGAAGCGATCATCGAACGCATTCCCAGCTTGCTGGCCGCAAGGTCGCCAGCAACTCCGTGCAAGTACACTCCAGCGATGGTCGCGCCAAGCGCGTCTTTTCGCCCAAGCCAATCTGGCGGCGATTGAGCCAGCAAACCGGCAATCAATCCGGTCAACACGTCGCCCGAACCCGCTGTAGCCATTCCGGCGTTGCCAGTTGGATTGACGTAAACATTTCCGTCAGGAGCGGCTATCAAACTTCGGCTGCCTTTCAAAACGACGATGACGTGATGTTTGGTGGCGAATTCACGTGCAACGCCGATCCGGTCGGCTTGAACGTCGGCGTTTGTTTTCCCAATCAATCGGGCCATTTCTCCCGGATGCGGCGTGATGATGATCGGCAATTCGTCCGAGCCTTTTAGTTCATCTGGCCAAGGAGCCAGTGCGCTTAACCCATCGGCGTCAATAACCATCGGCGCGGTTCTTCGCTCGACCAGTTCGCGGACGAAAGTTCGCGCGCTTTCTTCGGTGGAGGAAAGCCCAGGCCCGACGGCGATGACGGTCTTCTTTTCCGCCAGACGCAAAGCCTGCTCGACGGCTTCTTGAGAAATCGCTCCGTCAAAGGTTTCGGCCAAAGCTTCGGTCATCACTTCGGATTTGGTTTGCGTGACCAACAAACTCAAAGCCGATTTCGCCGTCGCCACCGTCACCAAACCTGCTCCGGCGCGCAACACGCTTTCCGAAGCCAACGCCGCCGCGCCCGTCTTTCCGCGCGAGCCAGCAATCAACAACACGTCACCGACAGAGTTTTTGTGAGCGTAAGATGTTCGGCGCGAATTGTTGAGCCACCTTTTGATTTCCGGTTCTTCGACAAGTTCAAGCTGCGAACCAATTTCGTGAATCAACCAGCCCGGCGTTCCGATAGGCGCAACCACAAGTTTTCCGTTCGATTCGCAAGCTGGCGAAAGTACGTTGCCAAGCTTCGGCGCCGTGAAGGAAACAGTTAAATCTGCGCGGACGTGCAAATTGGCAGAATCGCCGCTGTCCGACGAAATTCCTGAAGGAATGTCCACAGCGATGACTGCCGCAAATCGAGAGTCATCTTCGACATTCCTGTTCAGAGTTCTGATGGCTTGAGCGTATAACCCTTCTGCTTCTCTGGTCAGACCTGTACCCAATAACGCATCAATGAAAAAATTCGGTGTGTAAGTAAACCAAGCTTTTTCTTCTGTTGTAATCTCCTCGAAAAAGAGTTTGCCACTTCCAAAGCCAACTATTGGTTCACCAAATAACTTCACGGCTTCAAAATTTGCTCTCGCCTCACCTTTTGTGTCTTCGACTTTTCCAAACAAAAAAACTCTGACCGTTGCCCCGCGCAAAAAAAGAAGCCGAGCAATGACGGCTCCGTCTCCACCATTATTTCCCTTGCCGCAGAAAACTGCGAATGATTTGTTTTCGACCGAGCCGTAATTTTCAATGATTGCTTCAACCACGCGGCTGCCCGCCGTTTCCATCAACGTCGCGTAAGAAATCCCGCAGCGTTCGACGGTCAGCCGGTCAAGCTCTCGCATTTGTTGGGCGGTCAGGATTTTCATGGATAGCGGCATTATCGCTTTACGAAAAAAGAGCGCAAGAAGCCAGATCGGCGACTTACGCTCTTTGCAGAAAACCCGCTTCCTACCGGTCGCGGTACTGATCCTATGGGCTAATCAGCCTTCGGTTCAGGTTTGAAGCCGAGCTTTTTGGTTTCGTTCCACAACTCGTTCCAGCCAAGAGTCGTTTTGCGGTAAGCCGATTCGCGTCCCAGGATGGCCATGAAGGTGCTTTCGACGCCGTACTTGGTGTCGTTGCGATACTTGTCTTCGCCTTCGCCTTTGCCCAAAACACTGGCGACGAAGGTTGCCGCTTCCTGATCGTAATGCTTGTCGTCGCCTCCTTCGTATCGGTAAATCGGAGCAGGATTCGGTTCTTTGCGCGTTGGGATGGCTTCGATGCGAACGCCGCCCGTGCCGCCTCTGCCCGCCGAAGTGGTGAACACGCCCTTAGTTCCGCGAATGGTTTCCGACACGTCGCCGCGAACGCCGTCCACTTGAACGCAGGTATTGCTTAGCAAAACTCCATTGTCGTATTCGTAATTGATGGCGAAATGATCGTGAATGTCGCCAAGTCCGTCGCGTTTGTCGAACACCGAACTAATGCCTGCGGCTCGCACCGGAGTCTTGTTCAAGAACCAACTGATGACGTCAATGTTGTGGATGTTTTGTTCGACGATGTGATCGCCCGACAGCCATTTGAAGAAGTACCAATACTGGATTTCAAAATCCAGTTGCGATTTCCAGTCGGCGCGTTTGCCACGACGTTCGCCCCAGATTTTGCCCATGTCCCAGGCCGAATGCGCCATCACCGCTTGTCCCATTGCGCCTTCGTCAAACAGTTTTTTGGCCGCGCGATAAGCTTTGGAATAATGGCGCTGCAATCCGACGACAACGCTCAAGTTCAGCTTTTTGGCTTTTTCGCCGGCTTCCATTACGGTGTGGCAACCGGGAACGTCAACGGCCAGAGGCTTTTCGGCGAAGATGTGTTTTTTGGCGGCGACGGCAGCTTTGAAATGTTCCGGGCGAAATCCCGGAGGCGTGACAAGCAACACGGCATCCACTTTGGAACCCATAATTTCTTTGTACGCATCAATGCCCACGTGAGCATTTTTGGCATCCACACTAAATTTGGTTGCGGCTTTGTCAGTCTGGGTTTTGAAATAATCGGCAACGGCAACAATCTTGGCTTCTTTGGTTTGTTCCAGCAGTTGAGCGTCGCGGGTTCCTTGCCCGCCGCAACCGACGAAGCCGACTTCGACCATGGAATTGGCCGCCGAACCGCGAACGGATTCGGCTTTAACGATGGTGAACGTGGAGGCGGCAGCGGTCACAGCCGCGCCTTTGACAATTGTCCTGCGCGATACGAGGTCTTGCTTTTTCATAGTCTCCCCTTGGTATGGTGGTGGCAAAGCTGTTCAAGCTTTATACCAATGATTTCACTGTTGATGTTTGAGAATGCGATTGAACGCCCGGAGTGCGGTGTCGCTGCCAGACAACGACGCGCGGATTTTAGTCAACTGGCTCCCGTTTGGCAAAACTTGGTTTGCCCGCTTTTCCTTGCCGCAAAGCAAAAAGGTTCTGAACTGTTGAACCAAATCCGGCGGTTTTGCCCTGCAAATGCAAGAATCCAGAAATGATAAATTGACAAGGCAAAGATGAGAAAAGATAATTAGCCGCCTTTGGAAAGCAGATAGCACAGGCCTCGCTAAAGATCATTGCCCCTTCGTTGCAAAAGAAAACTACCGACAGACGACGGAGTTTTATTTCCCGTCCGAACTCAAAATTTATGGCCTTGAGCAAAAGCTTCAAAGCGATTCAAATGAAAGGGTCAGTCCTCCACAAGGCTGATAAATTCATCACCCAAAAATTCCGCAGCTACACGCTGCAAGCCGGAACATTGCCCGTGGTTTAGCGGAGGTGGAACAGTGTCCGAAGAGAAGATCAATTCATCAAATCAAACAGATCAATCAGATGCACCAAGCTGGGAAGCCCAGCTTCAAGCCCGCGCGAATGAATTCTTGAATCAACGCGTCGGCACACTCAAATCCGAAATCGAACGTCTGCAATCAACCATCGCCGAAATCGGGGCAAAACTGACCGAGCAGGCTCAGCCGGTTGCCACTCCTGAAGAATCGTCAGGACTGTTGGATTACGTTCGCCAATTGTTCAGCGATTCGACTTCAAAGGCGGAACAGGATTTCGAAAAACGCCTGACCGATGCTCAGCAATCCAACGAAACCGAGTTCCAGAAACGTCTGGAAAATGCCTGCTCCGAAGCGGCAGCCATCGCCCGGCGTGAATCGGAAAGCCAGATAGAGGATTTGCGCGAACAACTGGACGCCAGCCGCAAGGCTCTGACGTTGGCGGTTTCGTCTTCGCAATCGGCGGCTTCGCAAGCTTCAAGCCTGGAACAGTTGAAATCTGCCATCGAGGAAATTGATTCGCAACGCACACAATCGGACACGTTGGCTGCGCTGGTTCGCCGTGCGTCGCAGTTTTCACCGCGCATCGTGTTTTTCGTCGTCAAAGGCAACGAAGCCGTCGGCTGGAAAGCATCCGGTTTCGACAACGGTTTGAATGACGAAACCGTCCGGCTGTTGTCGGTTGGAACGCAAAACCAAACCTTGTTGCGCGAAGCGTTGACGACTTTCAACGTGGCCAAAGCGCGTTCGGCTTCACCCGGAGAAAATTCCGCTGTGTTGGGGTTGTACGGTTCGCCCGCGCCGGAAACCGCTGTGGCGATTCCACTGGTCGTTCGCGGCAAAGCCGCCGCTGTGCTGTATGCCGATTCCGGCACGCAATCAGAAAACGACATTGCCGCCGCCGCCCTGGAAACATTGATGCGAGTGGCGAGCATGGGAATTGAATTGTTGCCGTCTCGTCGTGGCGTAGAACCGGTTCGTCCGGCTGGGCCACCGCCGCAATTAAGCACTCCATCAACATCTGCGTCTGCCACTGCTGCTGCGATGGCTCCTGAACCGGTTGCTGCCCCAGAACCCGTCGTGCCGCCAACGCCTGAGCCGGTCGTTGCGGCTCCGATTGTCGAAGCTCCCAAACCAGTTGCTCCGGTTGTCGAAGCCGTTGAATCTTATGTCGCCGACGAACTGGCCGAACCCAAACGAATTACAGAAGAGTTGCCGCCGCCTGAATTCACGCCGCAACTAAGCAACTTTGCCGGTACAGAACCGGCTTTGCATTCGGCGAAGACGGAACCCGACATAGAAGAAGTCGCTGAAACTCCAGAGCCTGAACCGTCTGAACCAGTAGCCGCGCCAACACCGATTTTCGAGCATCCTCGCTTTGAAGCGGTGGCTCCGCCACCGCCACCTCCCGCGCCACCGATTTATGCCGCGCCTTCGCAAAACGATTTTCCGCTGCCTGTCGCCGCCGAAACTCCGAAGTTTGAACCGCCTGCCATCGAACCGCCTGCGTTCACTTCGCCTGTGGTCGAAGCTCCGCGCCCGGCGCAACCGGTGATGGCGATTCCGACAGCGACCAGCGAAACCGAACAGCGCGCACACAATGACGCCAGGCGATTTGCGCGTTTGCTGGTTTCGGAAATCAAACTGTACAACGCCGCAAAAGTCACCGAAGGCCGTCGCAGCTTGGATTTGTATGACCGATTGCGTGACGAAATTGATCGCAGCCGCAAGGTTTACGACAAGCGCGTTTCGCCCGCCGTCGCCACCCGGTTTGACTACTTTTACGATGAACTGGTGCAGACGTTGGCCGAAGGCGATGACGCCAAGTTAGGGCCAAATTGTCCCGGCCCGGTTGTACAGTGAACTGATGAGGGGGGACGGAGTGAAGGAGCGATAGAGAGCCAGAGTGAGCGCGAGTAAAAAGCTCATTGTCGTTCAATCATCCATCCCTCCTTCTCTCTTTTCCCTCTATCTGTATCCCGCAGTCGTTGAAGCGCCCCCTTTGGCTGAAGCATTTCAAAGGAGTAAGCATGAAGGCCTTCCCCAAAGTTATTTCCCTGACAAACCGCAGCAAAACTCTGATTCAGATTCTGATCCTGATTGTTGCGTTGATCGCGCCCGACAAAATCGTGGCGCAAACGCGCAGCGATGGTTCTCAACTGCGTTCCGCCGCAGCCGCCAATTCCGAAACTGAACTGCAAAAAATCGAAGCCACGATGGCCGGAACCGAATCCGCCGGATTGGCGCGATTGCTGCGCGGATATTTGCGGTTGCAGGCCAGGGATTTTTCGACCGCGATTACGCTGCTCAGCGATTCGTCCATTGCGCGGCTGACAGGGTTGGGCGATTACGCAGCGTACTTTCGCGCTCAGGCTTTGCAGCAAGCGGCAGTCACAACCGGTCGCACCGAAGACGCTGAACGCGAGTTCCGATTGCTGGCGCAAACTTATCCGACTTCGTTGCTGGCGCGCGAAGCGATTTTACAGGCAGCCAATCTGGCGATGACACGCGGCGATTATCAAACGGCGGCAGACACCGTTGCGTTGCTGGCGGAAAAAGATGACGGCGCAGCGTTAAAACTTCGAGCCGATTGCCTGGAAAAACTTGGCCGTCCAAACGAAGCCGTCCTGACGTTGCGAAAACTCTTTTTTGACGCTCCGCAATCGCCCGAAGCGGAAAAGATCGGTGACCGTTTGGCGGCGCTGGGCGGTTCGACCGCAGCGGGCGATGTTTCCATGTTGCGCCGCCGCGCAGACAAACTTTCAGATGCGCGGTTGTACGCGCTGGCCGGAGCGGCTTACGAACAAATCGTTCGCCAATTTCCGAACTCCGCCACAGACGAAGCCTGGCTGCGAGCGGGCATCAGCTATTACAAAGCCGATTCGTTCAAACAATCCGCTGACGCTCTGATGAAAGTTCGTGCGCGCACGCCGAAAATGGCGGCTGACGCGCTGTACCATTTGGGCTTGGCGCAGCTTTCGTTGAAAGCTGACACGGCTGCGATTCAAACGCTTTCTGACCTTCGCAAATCGTCGCCATCCAGCGACCGCGTCGGCGATTTGCTGTACGCAATTGGCCGGTATTACGAAAAACGCGAACGCGGCGATCAGGCTTCGGCGTTTTACACACAGTTGATTCGCCAGTTTCCGCAATCGCCAAATTCCGACGAAGCCCATTTCTGGATGGCTTGGCGCGCTCACGAAGCCAAAGACCAGACCACAGCCGCCCGGCTGTTGACCGAACATCTGGCCAATTACGGCACGGTCACGGACAACCGCGGCAAAGCGGCGTTTTGGGCAGCGGTGAACACCGAACGTTCCGGCGACAAAGCACGCGCGATGACGCTTTACCAAGCCATGCTCAAACGTTATGGCGCGGGCTGGTTCGGCCTGAACGCCGAACGCCGCATCGAACGATTGACCCGCGAAGGCGTTCGCCCGCGAAGTGCAGATTCCGATCTGGTGCTGCGTCGCGCAGTCGAAGGGCTGCAAACCATCAACCTGCCGCGGGAAACAATCAAAGATTCTGACCGCGAACGAGTTCGCAAAGCCGAATTGCTGATGCAGATTGCGTTGCACCAGCAGGCCAACGCTGAATTGGAAGCGGCACGCCAAAACGCTCCGAATTCGCCGCTGGTCAATTTGCGAATCGCGCAAATCTTCCGCACACAAGGCGAAAACGTCGCTGCGATCAACGCGCTCAAACGCTCTTACCCGGATTACGGACAAACGCTGCCCGAAGAAATGTCGCGCGAAGTTTGGGATGTGTTTTACCCGCTGAAATGGTGGTCGAACATCAAGGAAGAAGCCCGCCGCCACAACCTTGACCCGTATCAAATCGCCGGACTGATTCGGCAGGAAACGGTGTTCAACCACATGGCGCGCAGCCGAGCCAATGCGCTGGGCGTGATGCAATTACTGCCTTCGACCGCCAAAGCCGTTGCGCGTTCAAACAACGCTGGCGCAATTTCGGCCAACGATCTGTTCAACCCGAATCTGAACATCAAACTCGGCGTGGCTTATGTGAAACAGTTGCAGAATGAATTCAGGAGCTTTGAATATGTCGCCGCCGCTTATAATGGAGGCGAAACTCGCGTCCGCCGCTGGCTTCGTGAATGGCCGAGCATGGACATCGAAGATTGGGTGGAAGCGATTCCACTGAGTGAAACCCGACTGTACGTGCAGGGCGTTTACCGCAACACGCGAATCTATCAACGGCTTTACGACGATCAAGGCCGGTTTCGCGCCAATGTGCCGGAGCGGTAATACGCGCGAACTACTGACAAACAAAAAGCGGAGAGACTGAAGAAGCCTCTCCGCTTTTTGTTTATTCGGCGCTGCTCTGATTAAGCGTCCACGCCGTGACACTTCTTGAACTTCTTGCCTGACCCGCAATAACAGGGATCGTTGCGTCCGACTTTGGGCATGGTGTTGACCACCGTGCGCGGTTTGCCTTCGTCTTCGCCAGCCATTGCCGCCGAAGCATTGGCTTTGCTGAAAGTTATCTGGCCGCGACGCGGGCGACGTTGCACACGCTCTTCGGGCGGTTGTTCCACTGTGACTTGCAGGTGATACAGCGAACGAACCGTGTCCAAATCAATTCGATCAAGCATCGCTTCAAACTGTTCGAACGAACGTTTCTTGTATTCAACCAGCGGGTCTTTTTGAGCATAACCAACCTGATTGATCCATTCTTTCATGTGTTCGATGGCCGTCAGGTGGTCTTTCCAATGCGTGTCCACGATGTTCAATTGAATGATGCGTTCGTAATAACGCATCGCTTCAGCGCCGACCAGAGATTCTTTTTCGGCATACATCTGCTGAAGTTTGCCCCAAATGGCTTTTTTGATTTCATCGCGTTCCAGATTCACCAGATCAATGCCGGATTCTGTAATGTCCAACCCAAATTGGAATTCGATCTGAACCTTGAAAGCATCGAAATCCCAGTCGTCCGGCATTGTTTCCAGGCTGAGGTAATCGTCCATCAGCATGTCCAAAATCGCTTCAGCCGTAGTCTGAATTTCTTCGCGCTGATCGCTCTGTTCCAACAACTGACGACGTAGCGTATAAATCGTCGTACGCTGTTTATTCATCACGTCGTCATATTCCAGCAGGTGTTTGCGGATGGTGAAGTTGTGGCCTTCGACGTTTTTCTGTGCGGCTTCGATGCGTTTGCTGACCATCTTCGATTCGATGGCGACGCCCTGTTCCATGCCCAGCCGCTGCATGATTGCTTTGACGCGATCGCCTGCGAAAATTCGCATCAGGTCGTCTTCCAACGACAGGTAAAACCGCGATGAGCCGGGATCGCCCTGACGACCGGCGCGTCCGCGCAACTGGTTGTCAATGCGACGCGATTCGTGGCGTTCGGTGCCTAGTATGTGCAACCCGCCGAGCTGCTTAACTTCTTCGTGCTCGGCCTGGATCGAAGGCTTCACTTTGTTGATGGCTTCTTCCAATTGCTCCGGCGTAGCGTCGTCGGGATTGATCTCCTGCTTTTTCAGCAACTCTCTGCCCAGAAATTCAGGATTGCCGCCGAGTAAGATGTCGGTTCCGCGTCCAGCCATGTTGGTGGCGATGGTGACTGCGCCTTTTCGACCGGCCTGCGCGACGATTTCTGCTTCGCGTCCGGCGTTTTCCGGCTTGGCGTTCAGCACGTTGTGTTTGATGCCGGAGCGTTTCAATTGATCGGAAATCAATTCGGAATTTTCCACCGACACCGTGCCGACCAGCACAGGCTGGCCTTTTTTGTGAAGCTCTTTGATCTCGTCAATTACCGCATCCCACTTTTCGTCCAGCGTTCGATAAATCATGTCCGGATGATCCAGGCGAACCATCGAACGATGCGTCGGCACGGTGGCGACTTCCAGATCGTAAATCTTGGCGAACTCTGCGGCTTCGGTTTCCGCCGTACCGGTCATACCGCCGAGTTTTTGGTACATGCGGAAATAATTTTGCAGCGTGACGGTCGCCAGCGTTTGCGTTTCGCGTTCGATCTTGACGCCTTCTTTGGCTTCAACGGCCTGGTGCAAGCCGTCCGACCAGCGACGACCGGTCATGATGCGTCCGGTGAATTCGTCAACGATGACGACTTCGCCATCTCGCACGATGTACTGCTTGTCTAGCGTGTACAGCGTGTGAGCCACCAACGCCTGATTCAAACAATGCAGGATTTCCATGTTCGACGGATCGAACAGGTTGCCGTACCCAAGCATGCGTTCGGCTTTTTCAATGCCGGATTCGGTCAGCGTCGCGCGGTGCTGTTTTTCGTCAACCTGATAATCGGTCTCAGGCGTCAGTTTAGGAATGACTTCGTTGGCTTCGTAATACTTGCCGGTGGTTTCATCCAACCCGCCGGAGATGATGAGCGGCGTTCGCGCTTCGTCAATCAGAATGGAGTCAACTTCGTCAACGATGGCGTAATAATGACCGCGCTGAACACAGGTCGAAATCTCGAACTTCATGTTGTCGCGCAAGTAATCAAAACCGAATTCGTTGTTCGTTCCGTAAGTGATGTCGCTGTTGTAAGATTCCTGTCGTTCAAAATCGTCCAGGTCGTTTTGAATAACGCCGACCGTCATGCCCAGAAACTTGTAAATCCTGCCCATCCAGGCGGAATCGCGTTTGGCCAAATAATCGTTGACCGTCACGACGTGAACACCTTTGCCCAACAACGCGTTCAAATACACCGGCAAGGTCGCCACCAATGTTTTGCCTTCGCCGGTTCGCATTTCGGCGATGCGTCCGCTGTGCAGGATCATTCCGCCAATCAACTGCACATCGAAATGGCGCATGCCTGTGGTGCGAACCGAAGCTTCACGCACACAGGCAAAAGCTTCCGGCAAAATTTCGTTCAGGGCTTCCTGCTCGATTTGTTTACGCGCCGCAGGTTCCAACTCATTTGAGCCTTCCAGCCGTTCAGCCAGTCGCGCTCGGAATTCTTCGGTTTTGGCGCGCAATTGGTCATCCGACAATTGCTTGATCTGCGGTTCCAGCGCGTTGATTTCCGCGACTACCGGCCACAACTTTTTCAGCAAACGTTCGTTGGCCGATCCGAAGATCATAGTTAGTGCTTTTTCGATGGCGTTCATGGCGAGTGCTTCTTACCTCAAGGTTGGTGACATAGATGTGATTAAAGTCGTGCAAGTGATTGAAAATTCTAGTTGACGCTCTGACAGAGCGTCAAGCAAGCATTTTTCGCGCTCGGCGATGTTTGCCCATCGCCGATACGACTTTTATACTTCGGATTCAAGGCGGTCAAAACGCGATAACGATTCTTTCCTGATCTTTGTTGCAGGCGCTTATGGCTTCGTTATCTGCTCGGAATCAGACAAGGAGAAAACGATGAACTCACAAACCGGCACCATAGAGATTACGGGATTGAGCCAGGAAATTTTGCAGACGATTGAACGCCGAGCGCGAGACGCGGGCAGCACTACCGAAGCTTACTTACGCACTTTGATCGAACAGGAATATGCCCTGTTGACGTTGTCGCAGCCTCAAATCGAATCGTTGCGGCATGAAGTCGAGCTTGGCCGCGATCAAATCCGGCAGGGGCAATATCGCCGCTACGATTCGCCTGATGCGATGATGGACGACCTTGAAGCCGAGTTGCATGGTCGCCTTGCCAGCAAACCCACCGGAGTTTCTCAATGAAACAGGTGCTCCTTTCTGATTTGGCACGAACGGATTTACTGAGCATTGCCGAATACATTGCACAAACCAACCAGGATGAGGCCTTTCTCTTGATGGAGCGATTCCGGGAAAAGTTCAACCTGCTTGCTCGCTTTCCTCATTTGGGACGGGAACGTAACGACATTCTTTTGGGTTTGCGTTGTCTGATTATGAGCAAATATCTGATCTTCTATCAGCCCGGCGAAGAGGCTGTGGAAATTTGGCGAGTGCGGCACAGCGCACAATCGCTCGAAGATTTACTGGATGTGTGAGGTTAGTTTTTAGAATGTCTTTTTCTTTTACCACCGCAGGCGAATCGCACGGGCGCGCTCTGGTCGCCACCATCGAAGGTTTGCCTGCCGGATTGCCAATAGATCAAACCTACATCAATCACGAACTCTGGCGTCGCCAGCAAGGTTACGGGCGCGGCGGTCGCATGAAAATCGAAACCGACACGGTTCAAATTCTGACCGGTGTACGTCACGGAGAAACGCTTGGTTCGCCGATTGCCATATTGGTCGAAAACCGTGACTTTCAGAACTGGCTGGAAGTAATGGCAGCGGAAAAGCCTGCTCAGCCGCCAGAGCGCGACCGCAAAGTCATTCGTCCTCGCCCAGGTCATGCCGATTTGGTTGGCGGATTGAAGTACGACCGCCGAGATTTGCGCGACATTCTGGAACGAGCCAGCGCCCGCGAAACCACCATGCGCGTGGCCGTCGGAGCCTTTGCCAAACAGTTGCTCTGCGAATTCGGCATCGAACTGGCCAGCCACGTCATTCAGCTTGGTGAAATTTCCATCGCCAATCGTGAAGCCGATTGGGAGCAGATCAAGGCAGTTTACGACGACACGATGTTGCGTTGCGTGGACAAAGACGCCGAAGCTGAAATGATCGCTCGTATTGATAAAGCCGGCGTCGAAGAAGGCGACACGCTCGGCGGGATTTTTGAAATCGTAGCCAAAGGCTGCCCGCCGGGTTTGGGTTCGCACACCAGTTGGAATTCAAAACTGGATGGGCAACTGGCTCAAGCGGTGATGTCCATTCACGCCACCAAAGCCGTCGAACTTGGCGAGGGCGTCGCCAACGCGGCGATGCCCGGCTCTCAAGTCCACGATGAAATTGGCTACAACGCCGACGAGAAAAACTTTTATCGAATGTCCAACCGCGCCGGAGGCTTGGAAGGCGGCATGACCAATGGAGAAGAATTGCGCGTTCGCGGATACTTGAAGCCGATTGCTACGTTGCGGAAACGGCTTCGCAGCGTTCACATCGAAACCAAGGAAGTGATGGAAGCCGATTTTGAGCGCTCGGATGTGACGGCGGTTCCTGCCGCCGGAGTCATCGGCGAAGCGATGGTCGCCATCGTGCTAGCCAATGCCATGCGCGAAAAATTCGGTGGCGATTCGTTGCGGGAAATGAAGCGGAATTACGAAAGTTACTGCCAGCAAGTCAGGGAGTACTGAAATGGCACAGGCAAAACGCAAACTGCAAGAAGCTGAAACTCACAAACATTGGACGGTCGAAGAGTATCTGGCCTATGAAATGACCAGCCCGGTTCGGCACGAGTATGTAGACGGCCAGCTTTTCGCAATGGCAGGCGAGTCCAAAAACCATAATCGGTTAGCGGGGCGGTTATACTCAGGCTTAAGCTTTAATCTGGCCGCTGGAAACTGCGAAGCCTTCATCGAAAACGTCAAAGTCAAAGTCAGTCCGACTCGGTATTACTACCCGGACGTTGTCGTTTCCTGCTTGGAGCCAGAAGAAGGCGAAGACGCTTACGTCATCGAAGCCCCGTTGTTGATTATCGAAGTGCTATCTTCCAGCACTCAGCGCAATGACCGAGTCGAAAAGATGAACGCTTATCAAAAACTGGCTGGCTTGCGCGAATACGTCATCATTTCTCAGGAAAGCGTTCGGTTGGAAGTTTACCGCCACGAACAGGCTGGCGAAGCCTGGCAGTGCGAAGTATTTGATGACACAGAATCTGAAGTGACTTTTCAATCCGTCGGCTTGACGTTGAAACTGGCCGACATTTACCACCGCGTGCGTTTTGCGGAAGAAAGCGAAGAGGAGCAAGAAAGCTGAAATGATTTTACCTATCGTGAAATACGGTGACCCGGTGCTGCAAAAAGCGGGCGAAGATATAACCAACATTGACGGCCAACTGGCTGAATTCATCGGCAACATGTTCGAGACAATGTACGAGGCCAAAGGCGTCGGTTTGGCGGCTCCACAGGTCGCGCTGTCAAAACAATTGTTCGTGATGGACATCAGCGCGGGCAAAGAATCGAACGAGCGCATCGTTTGCATCAATCCCAAGATCGTTGACACCAAAGGCAAGGTCGTCGGCGAAGAAGGCTGCCTGAGCTTTCCCGGCATTTATCTGGAAGTCGAACGCCCGGAAATCGTCACCGTCCAGGCAATTGATTTGAATGGCAAGGAATTCACTTTTGAGGTATCCGGGTTCGCGGCTCGCTGTGTGTTGCACGAAACCGATCACATCAACGGCAAGGTTTTCATCGAATACCTGAACCCGTTGAAGCGCGAATTGGTCGGCAAAAAAATTAAAAAGAAGATCAAGCTCGGTGAATGGGAATGAGCTGATCGCTCAATAGAATGCAAAACGGGAAATGGCACGATAGGCAAAGCTGCTTGTCGTGCCATTTCCCGTTTTTGTTTCAACCGAAAAACTTAACGTTTCACACTTGACACATCAAGCAAAGATCATTAGACTGCGTCCGGTTTCGGCCAATTCCTAGATCAACCAAGGCCGAAGCAAGGAGGATTGAAGTGATGTCATTCAACAAAATCACGATCATTGGTTACTTGGGGCGCGACCCTGAATTGCGTTACACGCCGCAGGGAACGGCAGTTTGCAAAATGTCTGTCGCAACTACCGAACGCCGCAAAAACTCCATTGGCGAATCTGAAGAGCACACAACGTGGTTTCGTGTGACGGTTTGGGGACGCCAGGCGGAATTGGCCAATGAATATCTGGGCAAAGGGCGTCAGGTTTACGTCGAAGGCCGGTTGCGACTGGAAGAATACGCCGACCGCGAAGGCAATCCGCGAATCAGCGCCGAAGTCACGGCCACAGACATTCAATTTCTCGGCACTCGCAACGAATTCGCTCCGCCGCAAATCAGCAGCGTCGAAAATCGAATCGAAGTCGAGAATCAGGAAACTAAGGCTGTTCCTGCGAATTCCAAAGCCGCGAAATCCAAACGCGCCGCCAGCCGCCCGCTGGTCAGCATCGAAGAAGACGAAATTCCGTTTTAATCCCGAAAGCGAGGTGCCGCGATGCAAATCGCCTGCAACAGATTCAGTTGTCAGAAAGCCGTAGAGGTTTGTTATTGGGCGTGCAAATACCGCCGCGATTGCAAAGACTGGCACAACGCGCTGGCCGCCAACGGCGAAGCAATCACCGCAGAACTGATTCAAGCGGCGAAAAAATCCGGTCGCACGTTCGATTCGCAAACGTTGGTCCTGACCTCTGGCAGTAAAAAAAGTCCAAAAAAGAATCGGGCGGCTATCGTTTCCAAATCGCCGATTGCTCGCTTAGAATCCAGCGGCTTTTCAACGGCTCGCGGCGAAGCGGAGTTCGGCGATCAAGGCGAGCCAATCCCAAACAACATCACCAATATCATTTTCGTAGAGGTCAAAGAATCAATGACTGAATCAAATCTCGACACCCCAAGCAACGAAACCGCCGCGGCGACCGAAACTGCGGCAGAAGCGTCCAGCAAACCGGCTGCGCCCAAAGCGGCCAAACCAAAACCGGCTCCGGCCAAACCGAAACCGGCGGCTCAAAGCTCCGGCCCGGTCTTTTTGCTGCTGTATCCAAATGGCAAATACAAGGAATTGCGCGAATCGGAACTGAACACCGAAGCGGCGGACGTGTTGAAAGACCCTTCATTGCGTCTGGTCAAAGGACTTCCGCTGATTCCACAAATCAGTTTCAAATCCGCAGATGAATAGCCGCAACGAATAATCTCTCGAGGCAACACCACTACCATCCTCAACTACGGCTTCAAGGCACAGCTTTCGCCTTGAAGCCTTTTTTTCATGTTGCTTCAGCCAAGCCTAAGCCTTGTTCATCTTGAAAAAATCCTATCCATCCTGTTTCAAAGTTTTTGGCTTCGATTTAGACTGCACAGCTAATTAACAAACGTACGAAACAATCGCTACTCATCAACACAAGTATGAAACTGATTTTTATGGGAACGCCGGATTTTGCCGTTCCTTCGCTGAAAAAACTGATCGAATCCGGCCACGAAGTTTTCGCCGTGTTCACGCAACCTGACCGTCCGGTTGGGCGCAAACAGGTTGTCACTCCGCCGCCGGTCAAGGTTTTTGCCGCCGAACGCGGCATCGCGGTGTTTCAACCAACAAAAATCAAAACCGCCGAAGCTCGCGCCGAAATCGAGCCGTTATTCCAACAAGCCGACGCCGGAATCGTCGCGGCCTACGGGCGGATTTTGCCGGACTGGATGCTGGCGGCTCCGCGTTTAGGCTGCATCAATGTGCATTCGTCGCTGTTGCCGAAATATCGCGGAGCCGCGCCCATCAACTGGGCAATTGTTCACGGCGAAACTGAAACCGGCGTGACGATCATGCAGATGGACGCCGGTTTGGACACCGGCGCAATGTTGTTGCAAGGCAGGTTGCCAATCGGCCAACAAGAAACCGCCGCCGAATTGACGCCGCGATTGGCTGAACTCGGCGCTGAGTTGCTGGTCGAAACTCTGGCCAAACTGGAACGCGGCGAACTGACGCCGACACCGCAAAACAACGCTGAAGCCACGCTCGCGCCGATTCTCAACCGCGAAGACGGACAGGTGGATTGGGCAAAAAACGCGACGGAAATTTTCAATCGCCAACGAGGCTTCACGCCGTTTCCGGGTTGTTACACCTTTCTGGGCGAACAGCGGTTGGAACTCACTGGCATCGCGGTTGACGAAACTTTCCACGAAAACGCTCAACTTCAACACGGTGTCGTTTGCGAAGTGGCGAAGGACAGCTTCAAAGTTGCGTGCGGCGGTGAAACGACGATTCGAGTAACTGAAGTTCAACCCGCAGGCAAACGTCCAATGTCCGCGCGCGACTTTCTGAACGGAGCCAAACTTGTTGTCGGAACCAAATTCGACCAACCGGAGGCGAAGCAATCATGAGTGCAAAACTTCCGTTGTTGTCTCAAGCACGTGTCGGGGCGTTTGAAGTTTTACAGCGCGTCGCTACACAAAATTCGTATGCCAGCAATTTGCTGGCGGCTCCGCGATTCGACAAATACTCCACCGAAGATCGCGCCTTGTTGCAGGAACTGGTGTTGGGCGTGTTGCGCTGGCAAGGCAAGCTGGATTTTTTGATCGAACGCCACACGCGCCGCGAAATTGACAAACTCGACCTGGAACTGGTCATAGCCATGCGGTTGGGGCTGTATCAGTTGCTGTATCTGGATCGGATTCCGGCGTTTGCCGCCGTCAACGAATCGGTCAATCTGGCCAAGGAATATGGCAAGGAAAAAGGCGCTCCACTGGTCAATGCCGTATTGCGTGGCGCTCAGCGCGAACTGCAATTCAATATCCTGGCGGGCAGCAAAAGCCCAGTGCAAAAGCTCAGCGTCGAAACGTCGCATCCGATCTGGCTGGTCAAACGATGGATGGCACGGTTTGGCGAAGACGGAGCGCGCCAAATGGCGTTGGCCAACAACAAAGTCCCGCACGCGGCGTTTCGTTTCAACGCCAAACAAAAACCCGTCGAAGAAACCGTTGCCGAACTGGAAATGCTCAACGTCAAATATCGGCCTTCGACATTGACGCCCGGAGCGTTTGTAGTCGAAAGCGGCAGCCTGTCGCCCAAAGCTCGTTCGGTCAAAAACGGATGGTTGTATGTGCAGGATGAATCTTCGCAGTTGATCGCACGGTTGGCCGCCAAAATGGTTGCGGCCAATCAACCGGTGAAAGTTTTGGATATTTGTTCGGCTCCGGGCAGTAAAACGACACTGATTGCAGCAGAACTTGCCCAAAGCCCTTCGCCACAACCTTCGACTATTGTCGCCACCGATTTGCACTTTCATCGGTTGAGAACGCTCAACGAATTGAGCAAAAGACTCGGCGCGGAAAACATCCACACTGTGCGACTCGACGCGGAAAAAGACATGCCATTCCAGCCGGAAAGCTTCGATCTGGTATTGCTTGATGCTCCTTGTTCGGGATTGGGCACGCTACAACGAAATCCTGAAATCAAATGGCGCGTCAAAGAAGACAAGATCATTGAACTGGCTGAGTTGCAGAAAAAGCTGTTGGTAAACGCCGCCGCCCAAGTTGCCCCTGGCGGTTTGCTGGTGTATTCGGTTTGTTCGACCGAGCCGGAAGAAGGCGAAGACATCGTTGCCTGGTTTCGCCGCCAGCATCCCGAATACCGCGATATGACACGCGAACGATTGACCGAAGTCGGCCTTGATCCGACGCCGCTGCTGACCGCCAGCTTCGGCGCGCGAACTTTTACGCACAAACACGGTTCGGAAAGTTTCTTTTTCTGTGTGCTGTGGAAACGAAGATGATGGAGTGCCGTGTCGGCTGTGGAGCTTGCTGCATCGCGCCGTCTATTACCTCGCCAATTCCGGGAATGCCGATGGGCAAACCCGCCGGAATTCGTTGCGTGCAATTGACGGCGGACAACCGCTGTTTGCTGTTTGGAAAACTCGAACGCCCGGCAGTTTGCGTCAGCTTACGCCCCAGCCAGGAAATGTGCGGCAGCGACAATAACGAAGCGATGAAGAATTTGACTCGATTGGAATTGCTAACCTTGCCGAGCGGAACTATTTGAAAAATTTTCCCACAAACTCAGCTACTCGTACCGCAAGGCAACGATAGGATCAAGCCGCGCGGCTTTCCACGCCGGCCACAATCCGAAAATCAGTCCGATGCCGACGCTGGAAACAAAACCCGCGATCGGCGCCCAAAGCGGAACATAAGAGGGCACTACCAAACGAATCAGCAAGGTAGTCAGCCAGCCAATGCCGAGTCCGATCAATCCGCCCATTCCGGTCAAAGTCATCGCTTCGATCAGGAATTGCCACAGAATATCGCGCCGCCGCCCGCCGATGGCTTTGCGGATGCCGATTTCGCGCGTCCGTTCGGTGACGCTGACCAGCATGATGTTCATCACGCCTATGCCGCCGACCATCAACCCGACCGAAGAAATGGCGATCATCGCAATGGCTACGCCAAAGGTGATGGAACGGAACGTCTGAATCATTTGATCCGCAGTGGCGATGCCGAAATTGTTTGGCGCATCGAATGGAACCTGTCGCCGAATTCGCAACGTGTTGGTCACGTCATCAACGGCTCTGACCAGCATTCCAGGTTTGGCAATAACGGTCAGATAAATGTCTTCGGCTCTGGGTTTCAGTTTCAAAGCCACGTTGAAAGGCATATAAATAATGTTGTTCGAATCGTTGCTGCCTTCGCCGCCGCCAAACAACTGTTCACGTTTTTCCATTACGCCGACAACGCGAAATTCGCGTCCGCCGATGGTTAAGTTTTTGTCCAGCGGATTCATCATCGGGAAGTATTGTTCGGCAACCGAACTGCCGATGACGCAAACTTCATCACGCGAATCGTCTTCCTGCTTGGTGAAAAATCGCCCCGAAGAAACAATCCAAATACCGGCCTGTTCGTAATCTGAAGTCACGCCGTTCAACACCACGGCTGCGGATTGTTTTCCCCCACCCTTCACTTCCAGCTTACGGCCAAAATAATCGTTGGTGATGTTCAACAACGGAACCGCCAGACTGACTGTCGGCAATTGGCCAACGGCGATGGCGTCATCGTAAGTCAGCGGTTTACGCATTCGCTCCGATCGCGTCGGCGGCCCGAACCGAACGCCGCGCTCGAATTTCGTGACGAAGATCGAATTCGTGCCGATGGATTCAATCTGTTTGGTGACGGCGTAATCAATGCCGCTGATGATCGAAGCAATGGCCATCACCGTCCAGACGCCAATCACCACGCCCAGCACGGTCAGAAACGAGCGCATTTTGTTCATGCGCAACGTATCCATGGCCATTTTCAGATTTTCCCAGATGTCGTTGCGAAAGAGTTTCATAAGTAATTGTGGGTTAGGGAGCGGGAGTCGGGAGTTTCGTATTGACTACCGAATCCCGACTACTCCGCTCGAAGAGCTTCAATCGGATCAAGTATCGCGGCTTTGCGTGCGGGCAAAATGCCGGACAACACGCCGATCAAACCTGAAACGCCGACGGCGATTACCACAGCGGTAATGGAAAGATACGTCGGAAAGAACACAGCCGTGACGATTCGCCCTACGCCCCAGGCGATAAAGACTCCAATGGAGCCGCCAATGGCTGACAGCGTAACCGCTTCGATCAAAAACTGGCGAAGAATGTCTTTTTGCCGAGCGCCCAAACTTTTGCGAATGCCGATTTCTTTGGTGCGCTCGGTCACGCTGACCAGCATGATGTTCATGATGACGATGCCGCCGACGACCAACGCAATTGCCGGAACCGCTATCGCCGCGATGAAGATCGGGCCGAGAATGCGGTCGCGCATTCCCATAATTGCGTCAGGAGTGCCAATGCCGAAATTGTCTTTTTCGTTGTATTTCAACTGGCGACGACCGCGCATCAATGCGCGAACTTCTTCCACCGTTTCCTGGAATTTGTTGTCGTCTTTGGCTGTGCCGACGAAATACATGCTGCGTTGGCGAACCGCCGGGCCGAAGGTTTTGATGTAGGTTCGGAGCGGCACGGTCGCAAACACGTCTTGCGGCATGCCGAACACAGTTCCTTTGGCGGCAGCCACGCCAACAACGCGAAACGGCAAACCTCGAATGGAAACTTCCTGGCCAATGGCCGATGTATTCGGGAACAGTTTGTCGGCAACGTCGAATCCCAACAGCACGACATTTTGCGTTGAATTGTCTTCGACCTGGGTGAAGTAACGACCTTCGCCAATTTCCAGGTTGTCAATTTCGGCGCAGTTAGATGTCGCGCCATCAACCATGACGTTTTCGGCGCTTTCATTGCCGAACTTGATGGTGGATGGGCTGCCCATCGCCTTGGCTCCAAGCAGGCCGACCTGAACAGCGCGTTCGCGCAAATAATCAAATTCGTCGAAGGTCAAATCTTTGTTGCGGCGCTGAGCTTCGGCAATGGTGTCGGTGTTTTTCCAATCTTCAAAACCGAACCGGCGAACGCTGAAGGATTTCGCTCCAACGCCTGCGATCTTTTCGTCAACGTAGCGGTTGAAACCTTGAATCAGCGACACAACAACCACCACAGCCGTGACGCCTATAATCATTCCCAACAGCGTCAATGCCGAGCGCAGCTTGTTAGCCCAAATGGCATCAAATGCCAGTCTGAGAGTTTCTTTGAATTCCATAGATGGCCTTACAGACGGTGAACCTTGATCGTCGGATACGAACTCTTATTGCGGAGACAGCCGGACATCGGCAAAAAGTTCCAAAGCGTCGTTGCCGGTTGCCACGCGCAGATTCGACAGGGTGTAATTGAGTTTCTTCTTTTCGGTCGTATGAATGTTGCTGCCGTCGTCTATTTCCATCTTGCGCGGCAACAGAATTTCTCGATTAAGTAATGCTGGCAATTCGATTCTATTCAGCCATCGGTCAATTTGCACGGCTTCGGAGCGATTGACGCCAATCTCTTTTCCAGCCACGGTCAACGCGAACCGCAAATTGATCGGCAAAGTCGAACCTGGCACGGCGCGAAATATGGCTTTGCCGTTGTCGCTCAGGAACTCCAACGGCACAAGTTGATCTTTGACCGTGAAATTCGTTCGCGGCGACAAACCATAAGGCACGCCAAATTCTTTGCCTTTGACGCGAGCATCCACCACGCCCTGCCCGCTCAGCCGAACGTTGATTTTGTTGTCGGCGATGGTTTCGACGTTCAGTTCGCTGATGTCTGCCTGACCTTCGCCACTTTCGACATCGGTGTAATTGGTGATCGAAATGCCCGCGTTGATTTCGTTGGTGCGAACTCTTCCCTGTTTCAACTTGAAGTTCATGTCGGGATTTTGCTGCCCGGCGATGTTCGCCAACAGCGAGCCAAGCACATTGCGTCCAAGCCGCAATCGAACATCGCTGTCGGTTGTCAACAACGCTCCAAGTTGAAAGATTTCATTTTCCAGCGCGACAACGTCCTGTGGGTTTGAGGCAGATTCGGCAACCGGTTTCGCCGCCGAAACCATCGAGTTGATTTGCAGCGCCAACACCACACGTTTGTCCATCACCAACAATGAACTCAACGTCAATTTCAGCGGCGCTTTGTAAGCAGGCGTGGAAATTTCCACCGGCAGCGATTGGTTTTCGCCGCCGCTTGCGTTGTTGTCGCCGGAGCTTCCCACGGTGAACTGGCTGGCTGGAATTTCCATCGCTTCGTTCAATTCCAGAGGCAAATCCAGCGAAGGCAGTTCTTCGTTCCATTTGTCTGGCTTCAACCATTCGCCAAACATCGTTTTGACCAGTAATCCCGAAACGCCTCCGTTCAGCAGCTTCACTTCGGTGACGCGAATCGGCATTTTCATCTGGCCGTCGCTGATTTGCCCGCTGGCAATTCTTCCGGTCAGTTGCAGATTGACCGATTTGTATTGAAGCCCAAGTTTGACGATGGCCGCGCCCGTCGCCAGCCGGCTTTCAATCGAAGTCAGCTTGACGACGTTGCCGCTGGCCATTTTGATTTCCAAACCGATGAATTGCTGCGCGGCTTCGACAACCGCGCGTTCGCTGATGACGACCACCGCGTCGGCAGCGCGAAGCGAATCCGTCGCTTTCAACTCATCGCGCAATCGGCGAAGTTCGACGATTTGCTGCGGATCAGGTTTCTGCGCCAAAGCCGGGACGAATCCACAGCCAAGCGCCAGCAGCACTGCGGCCAAAAATCGTTTGAACATGGTGTTGCTCATAATGTTTGAACGGAAAGCGTGGTTCAGAAGAAGGCGCGCGGATTATACCCTCAACCACTACTCCGCCGCGAAGGGCGTGTGCTAAAGTTCGCGCGCTTTCCCTGCACAACAATTCCAGAAAGAGAATCACGACTGAATGAGGCTTAGAGGGTGCATTGGCACAAACAACGATGCCGTAGATTTGCTGATCGAACGCGGCCAGATTGCCGACATAGTTTACGCTGCCGGTTCGCCATGTGATTTTGGCGATGCGAACTTGCGGCTGTCGGCGGGTTTTGTGGATTTGCAGGTCAACGGTTACGGCGGAATGGATTTCAACGACTCTGCAACGACGACCGAACAAATTGCCGAAATTACGCGGCGATTGTGGCGAACCGGCGTGACAAAGTTTTGCCCAACCATCATCACCGAATCCGCTGAACACATTTCGAAATGCCTGAGCAATCTGGTGCGCGCAACTGACGGTTCGCCGGAATTCCAGCGCGCTTTTGCCGGAATCCATCTGGAAGGCCCGTTCATTTCCACCGAAGACGGCCCGCGCGGAGCGCACCCTCGCCAACACGCTTGCCCGCCGAATTGGGAACAGTTTCAGCGTTGGCAGGAAGCGGCAAACGGGCGAATAGTCATTACCACTTTGTCGCCCGAATGGCCGGAAGCGTGCAAATTCATCGAACGCGCTGCTGGCGCTGGCGTTGTCGTCGCCATCGGTCACACCGCGGCGACTCCGCGACAGATTGCCGACGCCGTTTCTGCCGGAGCGAAAATGTCCACGCATCTGGGCAACGGTTCGCACGCGAAAATTGATCGCCACGTGAATTACATCTGGGAACAACTGGCCAACGACGATTTGTGGGCAAGCTTCATCGTGGACGGACACCATTTGCCACCGTCGGTGGTCAAATGTTTCGTGCGAAGCAAAGGCATCAATCGCAGCATTCTGGTGACAGACGCCATCGCCGCTGCCGGTTGTCCGCCTGGCAAGTACAAACTCGGCAACGTCGAAGTCGAAGTGCTGGAATCCGGGCGCGTTTGTTTGCCGGGCACGCCGTATCTGGCGGGTTCGGCGGTGGAAATGCACGATTCGATCGGCAAAGCTGTTTTGTATTCTGGCGTGACACTCGACGAAGCTCTGCAAATGGCGACGGCAAATCCGGCGGAAGTGATTGGCCAAACAGAAAACTTCGGACGAATTAAAAAAGGCGCAGCGGCAGATTTGGTGCTGTTCGATTGGGACGAAACGGCGGCCAAGCTGAACGTCGTCGCCACCATCGTCAACGGTGAAATCGTTTATCACTCATCTACAGGCAAGGAGCATTAAATGAACAAACAGAACATGACCGGGCGCGTCGCTTTGGTTACAGGAGCCAGCACAGGCATTGGCCGTTGGGCGGCGGTGGCGTTGGCGGAATGCGGCGCGGCGGTTGCAGTCAATTACAACAAAAACCTGGCCGGAGCCGAAGAAACCAAACGAATGATCGAAGCCGTTGGCGGTCGCGCGGCCATCATCCAATCGGACGTTTCGACCAAAGCCGGAGCCGTCGCTCTGACCGAAGCGGCGCGGGCGCAATTGGGCGCAATTGATATTTTGGTCAACAACGCGGGCGATTTGGTCGAACGCTGTGCGTTGCAGGATTTCAGCGAAGACTTGTGGGATCGCGTCATGAATCTGAACTTGAAAAGCGTGCTGCTCTGTTCACAAACCGTCATGCCGGAAATGATCGCTCGGCGCAGCGGCACGATCATCAACGTCGGTTCCATCGCAGGTCATCACGGCGGAGGTCCCGGCGCTGGTGTTTACGCCACAGCCAAAGCGGGTGTGCATTGCCTGACCAAAGCTCTGGCCAAAGAACTGGCTCCGCACGGAATTCGCGTCAACGCCGTCGCTCCCGGAGTGATTGACACGCCTTTCCACGAACGAATGTCTACGCCGCAAATGATCGAACAGTTTGTGGCTGGAATTCCGATGAAACGAACCGGAACTTCAGAAGAGTGCGGGCGAGTGATTGCTTTTCTGGCTTCGGATGCGGCGGCATACATTCACGGCGAGATGATTGAAATCAATGGCGGGCAGTTGATGGTTTAGTCACCAGTTTCGCCTGGACACGTTCTGCCAATCGTTTTTGCGAGTCCAGTCGGAAAAAGCCAGAACGATGAATCGCACTACGCTCAGCACGGCGGCGATGACTGTCCAAATGGCTAATCGCTGAGCGAGCGACCGATTGCTGAACCATAAAATCACCGAGCATTCGGCAATCAAGCCGATCAACAAATACTGAAACGCGGTGAGCAATTCTCTGATGGTGTTTGAGTGCATAAGCTGTTTGCCTGAGGCGATTGGTAAATCGCTGGGCGCATTCTGACCTGACAAAGTTCATCCGTCAAAACGATCTACAACCATTTTTTTTCTGGAGGCTGTTATGAAGAGTTTCTTTTTTGAGTTTGCCCGAATCAAGACTGGCATTCTGTTGGCAATGGTTTTGCTGGCGGCGTGTTCCGGCGGCGGAAACGGTTTGAAACCCGTCGCCAGCAATGCAGAACAATTCATCGCCGACGCCGAAAAACGCTATCTGGAAGTTGCCATTAAAGAAGGTCAGGCCACTTGGGTGCAGGAAAATTTCATTACCCCAGACACCGACGCCATCGCCGCCGCCGCCAAAGAAGAAACGATCAAGGTCATCAAAGAATTGGCGGAACAGGCTCGACAATTCGACGGACAAAATCTGTCGCCTGATGCTGCTCGCAAATTGAAGCTGCTGAAACTGGCATTGGCTCTGCCTGCTCCTGGCAATGACGAAGAACGCAAAGAATTGGCGGACATTTCGGTCAAGATGAATGGCGCTTATGGCGCAGGCAAATACTGTCCCGACGGCGACAGCGGAAAATGCCTGAGTTTGGGCGATCTGGAAAAGATTCTGGCTTCGAGCCGCAATCCGGAAGAATTGAAAAAAGCCTGGCTGGGCTGGCATCAAGTTTCGCGCAGTTATCGCAAGGATTACGCGCGCTTCGTCGAACTGGTCAACAAAGGCTCGAAAGAAATGGGCTTCAAAGACAACGGCGCAATGTGGCGGTCGAATTACGACATGGAACCGGACGCCTTCGCCGCCGAAATGGAACGCCTGTGGTTGCAGGTCAAACCGCTTTACGATTCGCTGCATACTTACGTCCGCGCCAGACTGCGGCAAAAATACCGCGACGCGGTTCCAGCCACTGGCCCGATTCCGGCGCATTTGCTGGGCAATATGTGGAGCCAGCAGTGGGGAAACATTTACGAACTGGTAAAACCGCCGACCAACGATCCGGGCTTTGACCTGACCAAAATTCTGCAAAGCCGCAAAACCGACGCTCGGCAAATGGTCAAATACGGCGAAGGCTTTTTCACCTCGCTTGGCTTTGAAGCTTTGCCGCAAACCTTTTGGGAACGCTCGCTGTTCACCAAACCGGCTGACCGCGATGTCGTCTGCCATGCCAGCGCCTCGGATTTGGACAACCAAAAAGACGTTCGCATCAAAATGTGCATCGTCATCAACGAAGAAGATTTCACCACCATTCACCATGAACTCGGCCACAACTATTACCAGATGGCTTACGCGCCGCAATCACCGCTTTATCAAAACAGCGCCAACGACGGTTTCCACGAAGCCATCGGCGACACGATTGCTCTGTCAGTAACGCCGGAATATCTGAAACAGTTGGGTTTCATCAATGCCGTGCCGGACGAAAAAGCCGATTTGGGATTGTTGATGCGGCAGGCGCTCGACAAAGTCGCGTTCCTGCCGTTCGGTTATCTGGTGGATCAATGGCGTTGGAAAGTCTTTTCCGGCGAAACCGCTGCCGCCGATTACAACAAATCGTGGTGGGAACTGCGCGAAAAGTATCAGGGAGTTTCGGCTCCTGAAACGCGCAGCGAATCGGATTTCGACGCCGGAGCCAAATACCACGTCGCGGGCAACGTGCCTTATGCGCGTTACTTTCTGGCGCACATTCTGCAATTCCAGTTTCACCGCTCGCTGTGCCGCGAAGCCGGTTACAAAGGCGCGCTCAACCGCTGTTCGATTTACGGCAATAAACAGGTGGGCGAAAAGTTAAAAGCGATGTTGGCGATGGGGCAAAGCAAACCTTGGCCGGAAGCGCTGAAAGCCATGACCGGCGAAGATAAAATGGACGCCACCGCGATCATTGATTATTTCGCGCCGCTGAAAACATGGCTGGACGAACAGAACGCTGCCATGAGCGGAAAGTAAGTTTCTCCACGAAGGAACGCGAAGATTCACGAAGCACATTAATGACTTCGTGTTTCTTCGTGTTCATAACCACAGTCAAAGCAATTGCGATCTGACCGAAGCATAAATGGTTGACATGTCAGCAATTCGCCTATTCGCTGTAATCTGCGACAGAAAAATTGAGTTATTGTGACAAAAACATCAAAAATTCTGTTTCAACCTCTTGACACTTTGAAGACTGTTGAACTATAAGCCCTTTCGCCACCCCAAAAGTTATTTGATAAGTGATTCCCGGCAAGGTTTGCCCGAAGGCAACACTTCTCAGGCAACACTTCTCAGTGTGCCTTCCAAAAATAGTGTTTTATCAGATAGGTGTTAGCACCTATCTCGACAACAAGGGGAACTAAAATATGAAATATGACCACTCACAAACTAGGAACGTCAGGCTGTCTTGCGTTATTAGCGCGACAACAACTATGAAGCTTTTTACTTTGTATTTGAAAGGTAAAGAGAAACAACTCAGATGCATTCTTATGGCTATTAGCTTACTCGTAAGCCAAACTATTGCCTTAGCCGGAGTTAATGCGCATGGAAACCAGTGGCCTGCTTTGAAAGGAACGGCAGCAACAAACGATAAACTGATTCAAGAATCGAAGGAATACTCTTTCGGCATTGACGCTGATGGGCGCAGTTTTGTGAAGCGAAAAGGTGATGGCACAATAGCTACATTTCTTGACTTACAGCGGAATAAAGTCCAACTGGAAGTAAGAACTCTTGATGGCAGCAGAGGCATTGTCGGAATTGAAAGGCTCAGAAAAGGAGAAACGTTATTTCATATGACAGATGTGAGCGGTGAATCACTAACACTTCGTCAGTATAAGGTCGGTTTCGACCAGCATACGACCTTCGAAGTTGATAGTTTCTCAGTCACACTAACATCAAACGATCTAAAAAAACTTTCTACTCCACTTTGGAATGAAAGTAGTGGCCTCTTTCAACTTGGTGAGCGTCTTCGATTGAAACCTAGCCTCTTTCATTTTATTGAACGAGCCAATGCTCTTGATCCCAAGATTTTCCATCTTGCTCTTATGGCACAAGCAAGTGCGGGCGTGGCAGAAAATTTTGGGTATGCAGAACCTGGCAGTTGCACTACAGGTGTAATTAAGTGTATCGGTAATTTGCTACTTCACTTTATTGACGTTGTTGGTATTGTTGCTGGCTGTGCAGGCGCTCTGACAGGTATTGGAGCAGCAGTGTGCTATACAGCAATTGCCGCTCATCCTGTAACGGCTGCACTTGCTGCAGCCGAATGTGCAGATGCAGCTAGTGATTGTCAGAACCAAGCTAATTAAAAAGGGGGGTTTTATGGACGGAAGATTGATTTTACAGTTTGTTGCCATTGGGCTTGTGTTCTACCTTGTGTGCCACATCACCCTTTTGGCTGCTCGAAATAGCTTGAATAGCTCATTGCGGTTGGCTAGACGCGTAGTGTTAGTTGCGTATCCACTTGCTTGCGCTTGTCTCGTGTACGCATCTGAAAATTTAACGCTACGTATTTACGCTGCTCTTCTAGCAATAGGCTCAATTTTTGTTGCAATTGCTATAAAGCGAAAAGTGCAAACCCAAACTGCATAATGACTTTGGAAGGGCAATGGTAAAACCAAAGATCAAACCTTTCGGGGCAGAAATTCACTACGAAAGGTTTGATCTTTTAATCTTAGGTTAGTATTGAATTAGCAATTCGCCGGAAACCGCGAGAACTCAGCCAAAAATCTGCCCCAGTTTCATCGCCACCATCGCATTGCCTTCGACTTTGATCTTGCCGGACATAACCGCCATCATCGGATTGAGTTCTCTGCGATACAGCAAATTGACCGTTTCAATCGAAAGCCGCAACGTCACGTCAGAGTCGTGATCGTGGTGCGTCACGGAATTTGGCACGGATTTGCCATCCACAAACACGACGCTGCCGCAATCGAAGACAAACTTGATCGTGGCGTCAATACCGGAATTTTCCCCCAGCTTGTGGCGAACTCCGGCGGCAAATTGGTCAACGGTGAAGTCTTTGTTTTCTTCGGACACTCGGTTCTCCTGACTGAGTGATTACTCAGGTTTGATTGGTTGTGGGTTGAGCTTCGTTTGGCGACCAGCTTGCAGCTTCGCAACTGCCGCTGCCGCTTGTTCGACGTTCTGCTTGCCGATCTGAATGCCAAACTCGATGGCAAACTTGCGCGATTCGTTGGGCTTCAACTTGGGTACACGACCGGCCTGGCGTTCGATGCTGCGATTGGCGGGAAAGCCCGTGCCCGGCTCCAAACCGGTGACGTAACCTTCTTCGACCGCCGTCGTATTTTTCCAGAGCGTGAAGTACGGCAGTTGATCCACTGAATAAGTCATCGAAACGGCTTTGTCGCCCGCCGCATTGTGCAGCATGACAGTTGTGCGATTCTGAGCATCAGCAAACGGGATGATGCCGTACACCTGTTCAACGAAGCCTTTGGTCGGGGCGACGTATTCGTTGTAACTCGACAAACTTTTCGCCGCGTGAACATTGAACGGGCGAACTTCTTTGGCGGCGGCAAGGAATCTGCTGCTGCCTTCCAGCAACGGCGTGCTGTAGTTAGCGTGATAAATCACCTGAAATTCCTGCTCGTACACGCTGAAGTTCGTCACTTCGTCTTCGATGCGAAACGTGTCTGCGCCCGGCTCGGTGGAAATTTCCGTCCACAGTTGCAGCTTGGGGCCGTAAAACATGCGTTCGTCCACACGACCACGAATGCGAATGCGCGGCGTCGGCGCGCGATCAATCACGACTTCGACTTCCGAAGCCGGAATGTTTCCGATCTTGCCATGCAGCGTCAAATCCATTTCGGCTTCGTCGCCGGTGTTGTTGATGAATTTGTCTTTGCCCGGATGTCCAGCCCATTCCAACCCGCAGCGCACCATCCATTCGTTGAAGCCTTCCAGCCATCCCAGTCCGCCACGACTTTGCAAATTGATGAATTGCGGATGAACGACTTCCTTGACCGGCGAATTCCAGCCCAGCCGTATGTCGCCCATTTTGACTTCCAGCACGCTCATGCCGCGCGTAGGGATGACGGTGAATTCCAGTTTGCCGTTGTTGACGACGATCACGTCAACGCCTTCCTGCTTACCGCCGTGCAGCGTCAGCTTTTTGACCGACCACGGCGCTCTGGTTTTCAAATCAAGCTCGCGGCTGGTGATTTGCCAGGTTTCGGTGCAAATGTTTTGCGCAACGCTGGTCAGCGTCTTGCGAAAAGAGTTGTCTGGCATTGCTACTACCAAAGTTGAGAAAACGATGATTGCCAGCACAAAGCCAGCCATTCGACGAAAAGTCAGCGAGTTGTTCATACGTTTTTGAGCCTTGAAAGTGATTGGTTTGGGTTGCTCGGTAAAGTGCGACGCATTCTACAAAGTTTCCCTGCGACAGGCGAGACAGCGGTCAGCCTAATTAACGACTCTGACAAAAGAATTTACGGCAGCCGAAATTTTTCTTGAAGATTTTTTGCCGAATGGCTGGAAGAAACACCTCATTGTGCGTTTTTTACCAGTGCCAGCATGATCTGCTGGTGTTGGGTAAGGATGTGGCGGTCCGATGCCGGTATTAAAAACCCCCGCTGCTACCTCTCGACTCGCTCTTTGGCACGAAAAAGGCCGATTGTACCCAGTGAGCAATCGGCCTTTTCGTTGCCGCTAAACGATTTTTCTCCTCACCCCATAAACTCTCCACATTTGGTTTTCTAAGCAATCCCGATTCACAATTCGGACAGAATGCTTCAGGTCGAAAGACTTTTTTCGACAACCGGTGTGGAGAGTTTTCCACGTCTTGACCGGTCAGGAAGAGTGGAGTACAACTGCCGCAAGTTGAAGAGCAACTCCAAGTTGCCGCTGCTGTTAGTTAAAGACTCGAAGCCAGAACGATTGTTTCGAGCGGGTTTAATTCTGATTTTGGAGGTGCGCGTGCATCGTATTCCACGCTACTGTTCGCTGGACGGTTTTACCGAGATGAGTTCTTCGCTCGAAGGAATCGTTTTGCGCTCGCTTGCGCCTTTCGACACGGTTTGCGCCCGCACACTGAACACCAACTACTACATTTTCATTTTGGAACCGGAAACCGGAAAAGCTCTGGTACAAGGTGGGCGTTATTTCTCTGAACCCATTGAAGCCACCGTCAGCGGTTCGACCTTTGGCGGCTGCATGCTGAAAATGGGATGGCTGGGAATTGGATTCCGAATCGAGTTTTATTCCGGCGGCCAGCGCATCGTGACTTCGCCAGTGCAAACGATACGCATCGAACACGGCGACGATTGACCATCAGCCTTTTCGGCGCTTCAGCCACAACACCAACAACGCCGCAGTTCCACCAACAATATCTATCAGACTGTCATTGATCGAAGCCGTCCGCGAAGGAACGAACGATTGATGGTATTCGTCCAACAGTGCATACGCGACAATCACCAACCACGCCGAAATCGCCCAACTCCAGCGCCAGCGAAGCGGGTTCCCTGCCCGAAATGCCCTGAACAGCATCAACGCCAGCAAACCGTATTCGGTGAAATGAGCGACTTTGCGAACGGCAAAATGAATTGGGCGAAACTGTTCGTAAGTCAAATCGGGGAAAATCCAGTGAACCATGTCGTACAGCAACGACCCCGTGCGCTCGCCGGAAAACGAACCGGTCGAGAAAAAGAAAATGGCCGCCATCCAGGTAAGTGGTGGCAGCCAATAAAACAGTTTCGAGTGCTGAGCCTTGAGTGCTGAGTTTTTGGGTTCGGTGTCTTTCAAACTCAGTCCTCAGCCCTGATGACTTTACTGAGCCTCAGCGCCGCTGACGACCTCGATGATTTCGCGGGTGATTTTTGCCTGACGCACGCGGTTCATCACCAGCGTCAGTTTATCAATCACTTCCGAAGCGTTTTTCGACGCGGAATCCATCGCGGTCATACGCGCGCCAAGTTCCGAAGCCACAGATTCCAACAGAGCGTGGTAAATCTGATTTTCGATCAGCTTCGGCAACAATTCGCTGTAAATCACTTGCGGCGGCTGTTCGTACAAATAATCAATCAGAACATCAGTCTGACCGGCTTCGACTTCATCGCGGCCAATCGGCAGCAACTGTTCGACCACAGGGCGCTGCGAAAGCGCCGATTTGAATTCGTTGTACAGCAGGTAAACTCGGTCAACAGGTTTTTCGTCCGACTTGTAATCGGCAACCAATGCCTGACCGATTTCAACCACGTCCGTAACACTGACTTTGCCTGAACCGGTGATGCCGATGTGTTCGCGCCGGATCGTCACCGGACGACGGCGGAAATAATCGCAACCTTTGCGACCGATCAACACCAACTCAACATCTTTGTCGGTGTTCTGCCGCAAAAACTCCTGAGCGGCTTTGACCAGATTGGTATTGAACCCTCCGCACAAACCTTTGTCGGCTGTTACCAGCGCCAGCACCACACGTTCTTTGTGCCCTTCCTGGCGTTCGTGGCCGACCAGCAACGGATCGCGGTAATCGGGCGAACGGCGAGCCGCATCGCCCAAAATCTGCAACATCTTGTTCGTGTACGGGCGCGCAGCAGTCACGCGCTCAGTCGCTTTGCGCAAACGGGCAGCCGAAACCATTTTCATGGCTTTGGTGATCTGCCGCATATTTTTGACGGCGCGAACTCGCCGCCGTAAATCCTGAACACTAGGCATAATGTCCTCTGGCTTTTTTCAATCTGAAAGCCGTTACGCTTTCGCGGCTTTGACCTGCGCGTTGTAGCGTTGTTTGAACTCGTCGAGCGTAGCTTTCAGCTTGCTCTTCACGTCGTCGTTAATGCCTGCTTTGGTATTTTCGCGCAAGGCAGCCAGCGCCGCCGTGCCGCCGGTTTCCATAAACTTCACCAACTCCGCTTCAAAATCGCGCACCTTTTCAACCGGCACATCGTCAACGTAACCGTTGGAAGCCGCCCAAATAATGGCAACCTGTTTTTCGACATCCATCGGAACGTATTGCGGTTGCTTCAAGATTTCGGTCAAACGCTGACCACGAGCCAACTGCCGCTGAGTCGCCGCGTCGAGATCGGAACCGAATTGGGCGAATGCCGCCAGTTCGCGGAACTGCGCCAATTCCAGTCGCAACGTGCCGGCGACCTGCTTCATACCTTTGACCTGAGCGTTTCCGCCCACGCGGCTGACGGAGTTACCGACGTTGATGGCCGGTCGAATGCCAGAGTTGAACAAATCGGATTCCAAAAAGATTTGGCCGTCGGTGATCGAAATCACGTTCGTCGGGATGTAGGCCGAAATGTCGCCCGCCTGAGTTTCAATCACAGGCAGAGCCGTCAAACTGCCGCCTCCGCGCGCGTCGCTGTATTTCGCGGCGCGTTCCAGCAAGCGCGAGTGCAGATAAAACACGTCGCCCGGATAAGCTTCGCGTCCCGGCGGACGGCGCAACAGCAACGAAATTTCGCGGTACGCCGCCGCGTGTTTCGACAAATCGTCGTAAACGCACAACACGGCTTTGCCGCGATCCATGAAGTATTCGCCGATGGCGCAACCGGAATAAGGAGCGAGATATTGCATCGCCGCCGGTTCTGAAGCCGAAGCCGAAACGATGATCGTGTAGCTCATCGCGTCGTAACGTTCCAGCGTCGCTTGCACCTGCGCGACGGTCGAAGCTTTCTGGCCGATGGCGACATACACACAAATCACGTCTTTGCCGCGCTGATTGATGATGGTGTCCAGAGCCACAGCGGTTTTACCGGTCTGGCGGTCGCCGATAATCAGTTCGCGCTGGCCGCGTCCGATGGGAACCATTCCGTCAACGGATTTCAAACCGGTTTGCATCGGCTCTTTCACCGGTTGACGATCAACGATGCCGGGCGCAATACGTTCGACGGGCATAAAGTCGTTGGTGGCGATTGGGCCTTTGCCGTCGGTGGGCTGTCCCAGCGCATTGACCACGCGCCCCAACATCGCTTCGCCTGCGGGAACTTCGATAATGCGTTTGGTGCGTTTGACAATGTCGCCTTCTTTGATCGCCAGATAATCGCCGAGCAGCACCGCTCCGACTTTGTCTTCTTCCAGGTTCAACGCCAAACCGGCAGCGCCTTTATCGAATTCCAACAACTCGCCGGCCATGACTTTTTCCAGGCCGTGAATTTCGGCGATACCGTCACCCACTTTGATAACTGTGCCGACTTCGGCAACGGTCACTCCGGCGTCGAAATTTTCGATCTGTTGCCGGATTATCTTACTGATTTCATCTGCTCTGATTTCGTTAGCCATGTTCACTCCGTAAGGTGGTTGGTGGCTGGTGGTCGGTGGTCGGTTTTGAAATCAACCGCTCACTCTCACCACTCACCTATGCATTCATCAGGCGCTGTTTCATCTGCGCCAATTGACTCTTGATCGAACCGTCGTAAACCACGCTGCCAATGCGCGTCACAACTCCGCCGATGATGCCGGGATCAGTGCGAAATTGCAGCCGCACTTGTTTGCCCGTCGCCGCTTTCAGTTTGTCGGCCAGCATGGTTTCTTCCTGCTGACTGATGTCGCGCGCGGTGATGATTTCCGCCGAAACGATATTCGTCCGAGCATCCAGTTCGCGCGCCAAAGCTTTAAGCATTTGATCCAGATTGTGCAGCCGGGAATTGTCCAGCAACAACTTCAAGAAGTTGTTTGAAGTTTGCCGTAATTGCAGTTTCGCCAGCAGATCACTCAACACGGCGCGTTTGCGTTCGCCCGAAAGCACCGGACTGGCAAACACGTCGCGCAATTGATCGTGACCGATCATCATCGAACAAAAACCGTTCAGTTCGGCGACAACTTCGTTCATTTCGCCGCGCTCTGTGATGACATCAGCCAGCGCGCGTGCATACCGATTGGCAATGGTGGTTACACTCATAATTTAATTGATAGTTGATAATTGATAATGGGTATTTGCGTCTTGGGCAGATTTGTTAATTACCCATTGTCAATTATCAATTGATCCTGCTCATTTCTTCGCCCATCCGCTGAAGCAGTTTCGCGTCATCTTCGGGCTTCAATTCTTTGCGGATCATCTGTTCGGCCAGATCAACCGACTTGGTTGCTGCGAATTCGCGCAATTCAGACATTGCAATCTGTTTGGCGGATTCGATTTCGCGCTGCGAACTTTGGCGAATCTTTTCGATGTCCCGTTTCGCCTCGTTTTCCAAACGCTCGCGTTCGGCGACGGCTTCTCGTTGAGCCTGAGATTTGATGTCGGCGATTTCCGCATCCAACCGGCTCAACCGCGCATCCAGATCGGCCATTTTGGCGGCAGCGGCTTCTTTTTCTTTGGCGGCCTGTTGCAACGTGGCACGCACTTCAGCCAGCCGAGTCGAGAAAAACTCTTTGGCAGGTTTTCTCAGCACCCAGAACAAAAACGCCAGAAAGATGGTCAGGTTGAACAGTTTGGAAATGGCAGCCATTCCAGCGCCGCCCGAAAGCAGGATCGGAAACATTTCTGCAAGAACTGGAACGAAAAGAGCGGATAAAAAAGTAATGGTCATCATTGTTGCTCAATTCCCTCCGGCGCTGATTGGGCGATGCAAAATCTGAGACGAAATCACAGCAGCCATTGCCCTGGCTTCGCCTTCCAAATTGGCTTTGGCGTCGGCGGTCTGTTTGGAAATATCTTCGCGCGCGGCGGCAATTTGTTTGGCGGTTTCGGCTTTGACCTGAGCGGCCATTTCGGATCGAGCAGTCTGCGCTTCGCGGCGTTGCGTTTCCATAAACTGATACGCTTCGGCGCGCGCCGATTGAATCTGCTGTTCGTATTTGCCGAGCCGCTCTTCGTATTGCGCCAGCAACTGTTTGGCTTCGGACAAACGCCCCGCGCCGAGCCGTTCGCGCTCATCCAACACCTGATTGATGGGTTTGAACAACGTGCGGTTGAGAATGAAGATCAGGACAAAGATGGAAATGAAAACGACTAAAAACGATCCATCAATGCTCAGTACACTACCCGCCAAGGCAAGGACAATCACGGTCGAAGGCCGCTCCTCTCAGAAAATTTTGCTGCACAATCAGCAATAGCGATAAGAATTGCGTTGAATTTAAGGGCGGATAAGTAGCACATCATTTCACAATGAGTCAATGCGGGCGGACTTCTATTTGACAGGTTCGCCCCCATCTTTGGTCTTGACACTCCGCGCCACAGCTTCGGGTCACGTGTGACAAAAACGGGCGTTCCGCCGTTTTACGTGAAAGAAATTCTCGAACACGCAGACAATGGATATGACATCTACTACTCGCCTAGTAGGCACGAAGACCTGATTCGATAGGCAAAGAAACTTGATAAAGACAAATGCAGGCTTGATCTTGAGATAAATCTTCTTGCGTGGGATGATGAGAAAGGTAGCCTTGAACGATTTAAGCACGAAGTCGTGCAGTGAAGATTTCACATAAGTAACCCTGTTGAGAATATCCAGATTCCCGACTCACAAACGATATGCCTTTTCCTGATTCGCAGAGAGTGATTTACGGCAAAAACCCTTTAATCGAAGTGCTGTGTCAACTTCGCTATCCATCCATTTTGTTGATTGATTCAGATGTGCCTGCTGTCTTTCAAGACAAGATTCGCACTTCTTATCCATTATTTGCGGAAGGCCAGCAAAGTGAATTAAAAGTTGATTTGCCTCAAGAAGTCGTAGAGCTTTCAAAGGGGGCTTTCCCAAAAACATTGCGTGCAGGAAAAGCGTCTTACGATTTTGTGTCGGCGGATAAAAAGTGGAAGGTCGGTCTAACAAGGGATTTTTTGGCTCTGAGTACAACGAAATATAGGCAATGGGAAAAATTTAAGGAACACTTAAATTTACCATTACTCACACTGATTGATGTTTACAAGCCGCCGTTTTTTTCAAGGATTGGCTTGCGGTACAGGGATGTCATCAAGCGGTCAAAACTTGGATTAAAGGAAACTCCTTGGGCAGAGTTGCTAAAGCCAAACATTGTCGGCGAATTAGCATCAGAGGAGATTGCAACTTGTATTACCGGGATTGCTAAAATGGTACAGTTTAAGCTCCCTGATGAAAATTGCGAGATTCTGATGCAGCATGGTTTCGTTCAGGATCAAGAAGCTGAAACTTGCTATATTATTGACACTGATTTTTTCATGGATGAAAACACGGAGGTGAATGATGCCATCACAAGACTTAATACCCTCAATCAAATATCCCGCGGCCTCTTTCGCTGGTGCATTACAGACCGCCTTCATGAGGCAATGGAACCCAATCCCCTCTAATTCAAGAATGCTCACCACAAATACGGGTGAATCCTTTGAGCTTCTTTTGAGTTGGGAGTACAGCGTTCCCGGTGGGCTTTTTACACACCAATGCTCTCAATATGCTGGCTTAAATGACGCCGAAGTAGGCCAGACCTTGCCATTGCTAAAAGCACGGTGCATTTCGCACGCAATGGTTGACGTGCTTCCCGACCGCGCCATAAAAGAGTTGGTTGAAACGTTGAAGGAAATGCTCAGTTTCTATAATACCGAGCCTTTCCCTATTTCCAATGCCCTTCCGCCCAAAGAGATTCAGGCCAAAGTTGGTGAGACCTATTTGAGACCGTCATTTCAAATCGCTGAGGAGTAATTGATTGGCGCCACAGCAAAAACAGCCAATTTATCTGCCATCTTCGTTTGAGGCGTTAAGACAAGGAGAGATTATTTCAAACCTCCTACAGCCGAAGCTTCGGATTGACACTCTTTTCTCGTCTGAGCCAACCATCAAATTTGAGAAGCATCCATTTGCAATTATTGTGACTCAGGATTGTGACCTTGAGCAGGATTTCAAAGCGAGGCAGTTTCAGAAGGCTTCTGACAAATTACTTCCTTCAATTCTTTTTTGCCAACTAACTTCAGCCACAGATATGCGCGGGCGCGACGAAATGGGATCGGATATTTGGAAGCGGGTAAAAATCAATAAGGATGAGCGTTATCACTTTTTTCAGAAAGTAAAGCCTGAAGAAGATTTGCTGGGAGAAGGATTGCCGGAGCTTGGTGCAGATTTCAAACGATACTTTGCAATGCCGACCGAGGAAGTTTACGAGCGGCTCAAATCAGAAGCGCAACGACGTTGCACTTTTGCCAGTCCATATCTTGAACACTTTTGCACTCGATTCGCTTATTACCAATTCCGCATCGCTTTACCGGAAGATCATTTTAGTGAGCCTGTTATCCAGTAGAAAACAATGAAAAATTCGTCTAATCGCCACTCTCCTGCCTTTGATACACGCCGCTGAGTCAGTGCAGTTCTCACTTTACACAATGAGTCAAATTCGGTTTGGTTCGCACGGGTTCAACTGAACAAATAGTCTTGCCCGGCTTGGCTGAAAATGATTTCGGGCTGAGCGCCGATCTAGGAAGGTTCCATTGATCGGCGCTCAGCCCGGTTGAAAGGATGACTTTAGATTCAGACGAAGGAAATTCGATTACGGACGACCGCCGCCGGGTCTGCCACCAGGGCTGCCGCCAAAGCCGCCATCGCGCCCGCCGTGTCCAGCCAAAGAGCGAATAATTCCCAGAACGCGTTCGCCGAACTTGGTTTTCAGCGGTTCAAGCTGGCCGCCGTTGTTCAAATTGGCCAGCACGGCAATTTCAAATCTTGCCTGCAAATCCAATCGAGCCTTGCTCAACACTGCAATGCGATTGGCGATGACCGTCGCTTGCGCTGCGGCTTGAGTTGCATTGCCAGCCAGAATCGCTGCGTTGTACGCATCCTGCGCGGCTTCCAATTCAGCATCCGCTTCGTCCGGTTGCGCATCACGGTAAGCCGTGATCAAGGCGGTCAGTTCGGTTTCCTGCGCGGTGGTCAACGCCGGAGCATTGGCTTCAGTGATGGCACGTTTCAAAAACGACAACGGGTCGCGCGTCGGGCGCTGCGGTTGAGCAAAAGCCGTCGTCACGCTGAGCGCAATCGCGCACAGCAACATCATCGAAGCGCCAATCCATTTCACTTGTTGTTTCATATTCGTTTGTACTCCTTATTCAGTGCTTGTTTTCTTAAAAGCGCGTTTCACCGCCCAAGCGGCAATCAAAGCTTTTTGATTTCAATTCAACCGCTCCCCTTACCGGGCGGTGAAACGCGCCAACCAGGAAGATCAATGCGAGTCCTGATCTTCGCCGACTACTTTCGCAATGACTGTGCCGCAATGTTGCCGTCCGGCAATTTTTGCCTGAAGCCTTGTGTTTATTGATGTTTTGCGATTTGGCGATTGAGCGATGCGTGCTTGCCGATCAGTCAGCGTGACGAAAACCGACGCGAGGTTGAAGTCATCGCCCGGATTTCTGTGGCGAAGATGCACAAGGAGCTAAGGGAGGGAAATCGTAAACGTAGAGCCAGCGCCGGGCGCGCTTTCAACCGTTATTTGTCCGCCGTGTTGTTCTACGACTTCTTTCACCAGCGACAAGCCCAATCCTGTGCCGACCACGTTCGACGAAGCGTCACGTTCAAGGCGGAAAAACTTTTCAAAGATTCGTTCCTGCGCTTCCGGCGGAATGCCGAAACCTTGATCTTTGATGCGGATGACCAGTTGGTTTTGGCTGCGTTCGGCAGAAACGATGACTTCGGTTTCGGGCGGACTGTATTTGATGGCGTTGCTGAGCAGATTGCTGATGGCTTGAGTCATCAATTGGGTGTCAGCTTTAAGTTCAGGCAGGCTGGGTTCGATTTGCGAACTCAGTTTGATGCGGCGTTCGGCGGCAAACACAGACAGTTTGCGAAGGCAGTCTGCAATCAGTTCCTGGCAATTGACCGGCGACAAACGCAACGTCTGAGCGCCGGATTCCAATCGAGTCAAATCCAAATACCGATTGATCGTTTCGCTTAACCGAACGGCTTCGGAATTGATAAGCCCCAGCATTTCGCGCGATTCCTCGGCGGCAACAGGGAATTTCAACAACACATCGCTCAAGCCTTGAATCGAAGTCAGCGGCGTTCGCAGTTCGTGCGAAACTAGTTGCAGCGTTTCGGTTTTGATTCGATCCAACTCGACTCGTTTGGTGATGTCCGAAATCAACGCCACAACGCCCAATGCCGTGTCGGCAGCCCGCGCGTCATCAATGGCTTGGGTCGCCAGGTCAAAGCCCTCCCTTATGGTCGGGCTACTAACACCAGAGGAGGTCAACGCCGACAGCAGCAACGAAAAGTGGCGCGTTTCGGGCGACGGAGTTTCAAATTCAAGTTGTGCGCTCTGGCCGTTGAGCGCGGCGGCAATGGCTTCGTTCAATTGCTTCAACTTTCCGCGCGCGGCCAAAAACTCAGCAAAGTAATTGCCGGTCAATTCCGATTCGTCGCAATCGAAAAGCTGTTGAGCTTCGCGGTTGGCAAAGACGATTCGCCCGTTCAAATCAGCCACCAACACGGCTTCGTCCATGCTGGACAGAATGCGGTTGATGAAACCCATTCGCGCCAGCAACTGTGCGGTCAGATCGTCCACCGCGCGCAGCTTCCACGCCAGCGGTTGCGGCAAAAATTGATCGGTGACGAATTCGCTTTGCCTGTTGGAATTCGACGACAGAAAGCTTTGCTGGCTGCTGACCAGCGCCGCCAGTTTGGTGTCGAGTTCGCGGCTGGCGTTCAGCGACCGATTCCACAGCAGCGGAATGACGACGGCGAATCCGGTCAACATCGCTGGTAGTGGCGGAACGATGTTCCACTGGCTGAACGCCGCGAAGCTGCCGACAAGAATCGCCAACAGAATCAAACCCAAGCTGAGCAATTGCCGCCAACCGTCGAATCGGCGAACCACCAACGCCGACAGCAGAATCACGCCCAACGCCACGGCGAACGCCAACCAGTCCGGCAACATACGCAAAGCCGACTGGTTGCGAATGGTGTTGATGATGTTGGCGTGAATTTCAACGCCGGGCATTTCCTGTCCGCCTTCGCGTCTGGCCGTGCTGAAATTCATAAACGGCACAATGCGCGAATCGCCCATCGAAGCCGCCGTCGCTCCGATCAAGACGATCTTTCCGGCAAACGTCTGCGGCGAAGTTTTGCCTTCGATCAAGTCTGCAATGCTGACCGAAGTAAACGATCCCGTCGGCCCGGCGAAGTTAATCAGCATTTCGTTTTGGCGAACGATGCTGACGCCTGGAATCGCCGACGCTGTGGATTCATCGCGGACTGGGATTTGATGCACGCCGAACTGCAACGCGCCTGATTGTTCGGCGATTGTGTTGTCAGAAATACGTTCGGCCAGACGGACGACTTCGGCGCTTAAAGCCCACAATCGCCCGGCGCGGTCGTCGGCTTTGCTGAGTTGGATGCTGCGCGCCATTCCGTCCACGCCGGGCGAAATGTGCGCGTGGCCAATGGATTGGGCGGCGTTGGCAAATTCGGGAATTGGGCGAAGCCAGGCAGTTCTGTTCGCTGTTTCGTAAAGCTGAGCAGGCAACACGACTCGGCCATTGTGCGCGATGGCGGCGGCCAATCTGCGGTCGTCTTCGGGCGTGGAGGCTTCGGAATAAATCACGTCCAGGCCGATGGCCAGCGGTCTGGCTTCGGTCAGAGCTTCAATCGCCGTCGCCATCGCCGAACGCGGCCACGGCCACGAACCGAACCGCGCGCTCAGCGATTGCAAACTGTGATCGTCAATCGCCACGATGATGATGTCGGCGGGCGGGTCAATCGCGCCTCGCAACCGGAACAACACGTTCTGCGAAATCGCTTGAAGCGAAGGCACAAACCACGTCACGACTACCACCAGCAAAACGCTCACGCTGAGAATGATTGTCGTTCGTATGGACTGGAAACGATTTGGCATCGTCAACCACGAGGGAATTTTTCTACCGGGCGAATAATGGGTAATGGCGAATGGTTAATGGTCAATTGGAATTCGGTGTTTCGAGCGCAGCCTCTTCCAGATAGCGGTAAATCGTCCGGCGGTCTATGCCCAGCAATTCAGCCGCGCGAGATTTGTTGCCGTCGTTTTCCGAAAGAATCAGTTGCACGTATCGGCGCTCCAGTTCGGCCAGACTTGGGCGGTCGTCAATCAGGGAAACGCTGGGAGCGGCAACCACAGACTGCGGCGGAGCGGCGCGTTCGACAATTCGCTGCGGCAAATCGTTGATCGTAATCAATCGGTCGGCACAAACGGCGGCGGCGTGTTCGATGGTGTTTTCCAGTTCGCGCACGTTGCCCGGCCACGAATACCGCGCCAGCAAATCAACGGTGTCTTCGCCAATGCGAATCTGGTCGCCGTGTTCGCGTTCGTATTTTTTCAGGAAATGGTGCGCCAGCAACGCCACATCTTCGGCTCCGCGTTGTCGAAGCGGAGGCAGGTTAATCGTCAAAACGCTCAGCCGATAAAACAAATCGGCGCGAAACTCATTGCGATTGGCCATCTCTTCCAGATTGACGTTGGTTGCGCCGATGACGCGAACATCAATGCTGCGCGCGTCGCGGCTGCCAATTCGGCGGACTTCTTTTTCCTGCAAGACGCGCAACAAGCTGGCTTGAAAGGATTGAGTCGTCCCGCTCAATTCATCCAGAAAGATCGTGCCGCCTTCGGTGGATTCAAACAATCCGGCGCGGTCTGTTGCGGCTCCGGTGAAGCTGCCTTTGGTGTAACCGAACAATTCCGATTCGAGCAATGTTTCGGTCATCGCCGAACAATTCACCGCCGTGAACGGACGATTGGCGCGCGAGCTGTTGTTGTGAATGGCACGGGCAATGAGTTCTTTGCCCGTGCCGGATTCGCCTTCGATCAAAACGGTGGCGTTGGTTCGCGCGGCGTGAGCCGTCAGTTTGTACGCGCGAACCATTTGCGGGCTGTGGCCGATCAACCCCGAAGCCGAAAAATCGTGCGAAGGATCAGGACTGACGGCTTCTGTCGTAGTCGAATGTTGAGCCGCGCGATTGACGATGGAAAGCACTTCGTCAATGTTGAAAGGCTTGGCGATGAAATCGAAAGCGCCTTCTTCAACGGCTTGCATGGCGATTTCCAGCGAACCTTGCGCGGTGACAGCGATGATTTTGGTGTCAGGACTGAAGCGGCGAAATTCGCGCACGACTTCCAGACCGGTGATGTCCGGCATGTAAATGTCGGTCAGCACCACGTCGAAGCGTTTGCTTTGTCCAAGCGCAATGGCTTCGCGTCCGCAAGTCGCGGCGGCCACGTCGTAACCGCTCATACGCAACGGAACTTCCAGAGCCATGCGCGCACCGCGTTCATCGTCCACCACCAAAATTTTGCTTGATTGAGAATTGGGTTGAATCAAAATTGCCTACTGTATGGTTATGGTAACGCGGTTTGAACGTTTGTTGTCTACGGTCATCACCACTTGAACTTCGCCTTTGCCGGCCAGCGAACGAGGCAGCGGGCCGATGTTCACTTGATCCAGACCGACAAAATCCGGCTGCGCTCCGGCATAAAACACCGGAACCGCCACGCCACCAACCTCTATTTCGACATCGGTCAAACTCGGCCTGCCGCGAATTCCTGTGCCATTCAGAATCAAATACAGCTTGTCGGTTTCCGCTCCTAAACTAACCGGAACCGGCACGACTTTTTGTTGCGCGTTATCGAACATCGAAACCGGCAAATAAGTTTGATTGCCAGCCGCATCCACTTTCAACGCGACGATGGCTCCGGTTCCCTGTCCGCTGGCGTTGGCGGCGAACAAACCGGGTCCGACAGTTTTGACCAGCAAATCTCCTGTCACTGTGCTTCCATCCTGACGACGCAACGTGATGGTGGCGCGCCCGTTGGCGGTTTGATCCGGCACCAGGAAATTGACCTGTCCCGGCGAAACAAAAAACAACGGAGCCGGTCGCGCCACGTTGGCGCTGTCGGTGACTGTCACAGTTACGCCGCTTAACGTCGTCGGCAAAGGAACACTGGTTGCCGACACCACCCCCGAAGCGATGTTCTGCCCGAACAAACTGGCAATGGTGTTTGCGGCCACCGCTGCTTTCAAATAACTGGCGGCGCTGGTCACCCAATCGGCGTAAGCCGAAACATTAGCTGCTCCTGGCGTTGCGGGCTGAAAAATACTCCAAGCCGAAGCCCCATCGGTCGTTCGCCCAATGGACACATCGCCCTGTTGAGCGGGAAACGTGTACGAATCAATCAACGTTTTGCCATCGGTCTGGAAAATGCCCAACGCCTCGCCATCGGCGCTCAACGACCAACTGGTGTGCAGATTTCCCTGCGCTGGTTCTCCATCGGCCAGAAACACCAAATAGCCTTTGGCTGGAATAGTCACGCCGTTCGGCACTTTCCATTTGATCGGATTGCTCAGGTTGTCGGTGATGTACATGCCGCTCATGTCCACGGCTGTGGTTCCCGGATTGTAAACCTCGAACCAGTCTTCGTAAGCGCCGGGTTCCTGCGGGTCTTGGTAAGTGTCTTCATTGTCGGCCATGATTTCGTTGATCAGCAACAATCCCGTCCCCTGAGTCGGCGGCTGCACGGTTTCAGATGTCGCCGCCGGATTGGTTATGCCGGGCGTCGCCTGAAACAACACTGCCCAGCGTGTACCGTAATCTCCCTGACGAACATAAACCTGGCCAGCAGTCGTTGCCGGATACGTCACAGTGTCAATCGCATTCTGCGCCGAATACAAATACAGCTTGCCGCCCGCTGTTTGCGGTTTGAAACTGACGTGCGTGTCTCCTTCCGCAGTTTCTCCATCCAGCCACAACACCAGAAATTCTCCATCGGCCAGAGTCTTAACCGGCAATTGCCATTTCGTAGGATTCGACTGGTCATCGGTCAGGTAAAAATTATTAGTCGTCACAGGGCCCGGACCAACGTTGTAAATTTCCACCCAAGGATCGGCGTCGCCAGCGCTGTCTTTGTACGAGCCATTGTTGACGGCGACGATTTCGTTCAATCGCACGTCGCTTGGTTGCGCCTGCGAATTCAGCCATGCGCGCATATAGTTATATCGCTCGCGGATAAATTGCGTCAGCCCGTAAATCGGCAAGGCTCCACCGCCACCGCCGCCACTGGTAGTTTGGCTGGTCAAAGAAGTCTCAAACTGGGCATTGGTCGTGATTTTGTTTGGGTCGGCGTAAACGTGATCGCGGATCAAACTGGCCAGTTCATTGACGCGCGGGGTAAAGGTTTCGACATTGAATCCTTCGCGCAACAGTTTGGCGAAGATTCGTAAATACAACCGCCGATATTCCGGCACGTCCCACAGCTTTTGCGCCAGCGGGCGTTGCTGAGTCGCCGCGGGCAGCCAGAACACATCAAACGTAAACGGATTGGCAATGCGCGGCGTGCCGTCACCGGTCGTGCCGAACGATTCGTTGTGATCCCATTGGACGTAAATGAATTTGCCATCGCGGCTGCGGTCATAAAGGTAATACTCGCCCGCATCGTTCACGTAAGAATCCAGATTGACGAACAAATGATTAATGGCCAGCCAGGTCAGCAATTGCTCAACGTCGGCAATCGGCTCGAATTTTCCGGGCAACTCGGCAATTGATGTGTTGTTCAACACGTTGATGAATTCGATCAAGCCGGAATAATCGTTGGCTTCCTGATTGGTTTCCAGTTCATACAACAGCCGATAAATTGCCGGATCCGTGCCACGCCACGTCAGGTCAGGCCGCCCGTTGGGGCCGCCCAGAATTTCATTGCCTTCGTACAAATTGCCGTCTTCGTTGGAGCCGAACCGGCTGGTCATCATCTGCTTGTCGGGCTGTTCCATCGCCGTGTAAAGGCCGTAATACGCATCGTTGACGTACAAACGCACATGAACCGCGCGCATGGAAGTCACGAATTTACCGGCGAAATCCGAAAAGAGCTTTTCCCGCATGAAATCCGGCGCCAGATCGTTTGTGTTCAGATTCAGCTTCTTCAAGCCCAGAAAATTCACGTTGTCGTCGTATTCGTTGAAATCGAATTTGAAAGGCCGTTTGATGCCGTTGCGGCGAAACGAAGAATTGCCTTTGAACCGCACTCCGACTTTGGGCAAATCAATCGTGCCGTATTTGAACCGGCAGGGAAAATACGGGTCGCCGGTTTGCGCCTGATTCTGGTGCGCCTGAACCAGCGTGTTGTACCAGTTCGGATCGTCGAAATAGATGCGAATTTCTTTGACCGTCGAGTCGTCAAAAAAGACTGCGGCTCTGTCTGTCAATTTCGATTGTTGTTGAGCTATTGCCGGAATAGCGCACAACAGCGTGAAAACGAAAGCCTTGATTATTCGATCCATAATCCTGAATCTCCTGAAGTTGAGCTAAAAACTACTCTGAGACAATTTACGGGCGTTTGCCAGCAGGACGGGGCGGCGTTGTGGGTGGCGGAGCGCCTCTGCCTGTATCTGTCGCAGGCGGCCTAGTTGATGGAACTCCGCGTCCGGAATCGCGCTGCGTGCTACCACCGGAACCGTCTCTGTTTTGCGGAGGCCGCCCGGAAGTATCGGCAATCCGTCCGTTTTGGCCTGAGCCGCCCGGTTGAGCCATTCGGAAGTTACCGTCATTGCGTCCCGGTTTGAATGCTCCGGGTGGATTCGGCTGACGTTGCAGAAACACCCGCGTCGTTTGTCCGGCAGTCAAAATCACAGGTTGATTTGGCAATCGCAAATTGGTGACGGCGACTTCGCCTTCGTGTAGAAAGACTTCGGTGTCGTTGTCATTGACCACCACATCGAAGATCGTGCCTCGCACGGCAATCACCGCCGTCGGAGTATTTACGCGGTAAGGGTTCGGCTGGCCGCCGAGTTTTTGAATTTCAATGCGCGTTTTGCCTTTCAACACTTCAAACAATGTGCGCGGCGACTGGCTCAAATCCTGAATCACGACTGTTGTTTTCGGTGCAATCACAGCTTGCGAACCGTCCGACAACCCCAACACCAATCGCCCGTTTTTGCCTGTGATGATTTTGTCGCCTGCTGACAAACGGTCATCCACTTTGAACGCGATTTTGACCGGAATGGGTTGATTGCCGGGATTGCGTTGAATCTCGACCTGGCCTTCGATGGCGGTGATTTTGGCTGACACCAATTGCTGAGCCGCAGCCGAATTCATGAGCAGAAAAATTATGGCAAAGGAAAAGAAAAGTTTTTTGAATAGCATCGTGTACCTCTGGTTACTGGATTCGATCTTGCCAAGTAAGAACGCAATATGAATCTTTTCAGTCAGGCGAATTGCCGAAAATAATTGGCGCTCATTTTTGCCACACTGGCAAATTTTGCAACGATACCGGTTGTCGGCTTTCGCCACACTTTTGATGACAAAACGCTGGGAACAACAAACAAATAACTAAATGCAATCAACAGGCCGAACAGAAAACAATTCGCAGTTCCCTGTCTGCCGCGCACCTGTTTCCTATGGCATTTGACGAAGCCACCGATGGCTGCGGTCGAAGATATTTTGCGAGTTCACACCGATACTGGATTCGCGGCGGTGGCTGAGGCGATTTTGCCAGCCAAAAGTAAGTTGGCGGACGAAGTGGCTGTCGTCACAACGATGGCTCGAAATCTCATTCGATTATCCAGACAGTTTTTCTAACGTGTAGCGGCTGTAGCCGTTGGCGAAGGTTGAGGCGACGGAGTGGCCAGCGGCAGCGGTTTGCTTTCGCTGACGCCGCTGCCTTCTTTGACGACGTAAAGCTGATTTGCGGCCAAACTTGCCAGCTTTTCGACTTTACCGTTCGGCCATTCGATTTCGACGCGATCAATTTTGTCGTTGCGGCCAAGTCCGAAGGTCAACGCCAGATCGCTCTGCGAACAGTAACTCGATCCGCTGTGGACGACTTGCCATTGTTTGGTTCCGTCGGGCAGGAAGACTGTGACTTTGGCTCCGATGCCGCTGCGATTGGAGCCTGCCCCAACAGTCTTGAACCGAGCGAATCGCGCTTGGTTGCCGCCTTCGTTGCGAAGCAAATAAGCCGGGCCTCCGTTGGTGGTCATTAACACGTCCAGGTCGCCGTCGTTGTCGAAATCGGCGTACGCCGCTCCACGAGCGACAACCGGTTTGGCAAAAGGCTTTCCGGCTTTCGCTGTCGTTTCGTTGAATTTCTTTTTGCCTTCATTGTGGAAAAGCTTCGGACGCATCGCGTAAGTAATCTTCGGCTGAACTTTGTTGATGTCATCCGCAACGTGACCATTCGCCAGAAAAATGTCCGGGCGACCATCCAGGTCGTAATCGAAAAAGAATAGCCCAAACGTCAGGCTCAGCAATGTCGCCTGTCCCAGAGTCGAAGAAGCCGCTTCATCCACGAACAGGAATCCGGGTTTGCCTTCGTTGTGGTACACGCCCAGCATCTCGTTCGAGAAATTGCCGATAATCAAACTGGCGTAACCGCTGCCATCGTAATCGGCGAAGTCCACACCCATTCCAGCGCGCGCTTTGCCTTCTTCGCTGAAAGCGACTCCGGCTGTGGTGGCGACTTCTGCGAAAGTGCCGTTGCCGTTGTTTTTGTAAAGCTTGTTCGGTTGCGTATCGTTGGCGACAAACAGGTCAATCCAGCCGTCGCGGTCGTAATCGAAAGTCGCTATGCCAAGCGATTTGCTGGTGGGGTCAGCGACTCCGGCTTTTTCGGTGACGTCTTCAAACTTGCTGCCGATGTTTCGATAGAGCCTGGCAGATTGGCCTTTGTAACTTTCGGGAGTGCAATAACTTTTGTTCGCGCCATCCAGAGTGCAATTCAAATCACCTTCAAGCGTCCACGCAACGTAATTGGCGACAAACAAATCCAGGCGTCCGTCTTTGTCATAATCCAGCCAGGCTGCGCTGGTGGAAAAATCCGTAGCTGAACCGGCGACTCCCATTTTTGCGGTGACATCAACGAACTTGCCATTGCCAGCATTGCGAAAGAGTTTGTTTTCGCCAAGCGCCGTGACGTAAATGTCGTCAAAGCCATCGTTGTCGAAATCTCCGATGGCTGCGCCCATGCCATACATCGGTTTGGCTAAACCAGCAGCGGCGGTCACGTCGGTAAAAGTTCCGTTCTGATTGTTGTGATACAGCGCCATGACCGAGCGTCTCTTTTTCGGCGCGTCTTCAAAATCCATGCCATTGAGCAGCAACACGTCCTGCCAGCCATCATTGTCGTAATCCAAAAAGGCGCAGCCAGAGCCGGTCGTTTCTGGCAAATACTTTTTGCCGTAAGCGCCGTTGTTGTGGCGAAACTTGATTCCGGTCTGGGCTGTGACATCGGTGAATTCGACCGGCGTGAATTTGTCAGGCAATGGCGGCAAGGTCGCAACCGTCGGCGAAGGCGATACAGCGGCTTCGGGCGAAGCATTGGGCGCGGTTTCGGCAGCGGGTGTGGCTGGCGGTTGTTGAGTCGTTGATTGATTGCAGCCAATCAGAAAAACAGCAGTCAAAAGTAAAAAGACAAAACGCGAACTGGATAACTTCATCGGTTTTTCTCGCAATTTGAGTTTGAATTGGTATTGGTTTGATCGGGTGGCAGACTACGAAATCCGGCAAATTGATGCAAGCAATCGCACCAAAGCCTCCGCACGTCGGCGACACGCGGAGGCTTTGGTAAATCGGTTGACCGGTTGAATCTTCGTTACGCGAACTGGCGTCTGCCGGAGCGACGCGAGTTAAACGAACGAAATCCGCCGCGATGGCTGGTCGGCGAAGAAGTTCGTTCGGGCATCGTAGCGATTCCGCCGAACCCTTCCACCACCACTCGCTCGACTTTTTGGCCGGTCAATTTTTCAATCGAACGCATCGTCAGTTCATCCACCGGCGTCAGCAACGTCAATGCCTGCCCTTCGTTGCCGGCGCGTCCGGTGCGACCGATACGGTGAACGTAATCTTCGGCCACGTCCGGCAGATCAAAGTTGATAACGTGTGAAATCGAATCCACGTCAATGCCGCGCGCGGCAATGTCTGTCGCCACCAACACGCGGAACTTACCGTCACGGAAACCTCGCAGGGCGGCTTCGCGCTGTGATTGCGTTCTGTCGGCATGAATGCGGTTGACCTGATGTTTTCGAGCAGTCAGCAAAGTAGCCAGCCGTTCGGCTCCGCGTCGAGTGCGCGTGAACACCAGCACACGTTCAAATCGTTCGCGTTCCAGCAAGTGCAATAACAGATTGGTCTTCGATTCCAGCGCCACCGGGTAAGCGGTTTGTTTGACGGTCACGGCGGCTTTGCCGCGCGGATTCACGTCCACGATTTCCGGCGATTCCATGTACTGCCGGGCGATGGCTTCGACCGGCGCAGACATCGTTGCTGAAAACAGCAGCGTTTGCCGTTCTCCCGGCAACAACGCAATGATCTGGCGAATGACAGGCAAAAAACCCATGTCCAGCATTCGGTCGGCTTCGTCCAGCACCAGCACTTCGACACGCGAAAGATCAACCGTGCGGTTTTCGATGTGATCCATCAACCGTCCGGGCGTGGCGATGACAACTTCGACACCTTTGCGAAGCTCCAGGTTTTGCCGATTAAAACTCGCTCCGCCGACAATGGTTACAGCGCGAACTTTCCGTCTGGCGTCCAGTTCGTGCAGGTTGTCGGTGACTTGCGAAGCCAGTTCGCGCGTCGGAGTCAGCACCAATACTCTGGCGGCGCGTCTGCCGCCTTCACGTTTTTCAGTTATCAATTTTTGCAGGATCGGCAGCAAAAACGCCGCCGTCTTGCCTGTGCCTGTCGAGGCACATCCAATCAAATCCAAACCGTCCAGAACGACCGGGATCGCCTGTTTTTGAATCGGCGTTGGTTCGGTAAAGCCGAGGGATTTGCAACGATCAACCAGCGGTTGCAGCAAACCCAATTCATCAAAATTCATTACTTTCCTTCTTTTTAAGCCTTGAAAGTTCCGGGAAAGTTCTGGCAAATCCGGGAAGGCCTGAATGAACAGACTTTCCCGGATTTTTCCAAACTTGCCCGGACTAAGGACTGATTAGTAGCGTCCACCGCCACGTCCGCCGCCGCCGCCGAAGCCGCCGCTGCGTCCGCCGCCACGTCCACCGCCACCGCCAAATCCGCCACGACCGCCGCCACGACCGCCGCCAAATCCACCGCCGCCGCCGCGGCTTTCTTTCGGACGAGCTTCATTGACCGTCAGAGCGCGACCACCGATTTCAACACCGTTGAACTGGTTGATCGCCGCTTCGCCTTCTTCCTTGCTCGCCATTTCGACAAACGCGAATCCGCGCGAACGACCGGTGTCACGATCCGTCACCAGCGAAGCGGAAGCGACGCTTCCGGCCTGCGAAAACAAGTCCAGCAAATCGTCTTCAGTCGTCTGGAACGAGAGGTTGCCAACATAGAGTTTCATAGAGATGTACCTTTCCCCGTAAAAGGGGTGTAAGAGAAGCTTCGAATCAGATTGTCTTCGGTGAACGGTAGCAGCGAAGGAGTGTTTCGGGCGTTCAAGAGAACGGCTTCTTTGAGTTAATAACAGCCTGCTCTCGAACAATCTAAAACGCCGCCGGTACAACTTTGGGCATGTGGCGCATCACCGTTGATGCGCGAGAGAAGGAATTGACGGGCGTGATACTGCACTACCGGGACGGGCTTTGCAAACGGATTTCACTCGCGCCGTTCGTAAAGCTTGATGAAAAAGCCTGTGTCGCCGATTTGAGGATTGGCGGTTTGTTGTGAACCAAAAACCTTTGCCAGTCGGTAATTCGCCTCGATCCATTCGCCAAGCTGCGTGTAAAAATCGCGGCCAAAAGCTTCCTGACCGAATTCGCGCATCGGACGATTGACGATCAGCACGAAACGAATTCGATCCTGTTGCAATCGTCGAATCGCAACTTGTTCGTCGTCGCCGCTCATCAAACCGGGAATCAGGATTTGATGACGCAACGAGATTCGACGCCCAGCCAGAAAAGCCAGATCGTTGCCTTCGGGCAAAACAGCGATGGTTTCGTTTGGTTGCGTCGAGTGGCGAACGAATTCCAAAGCTTCGCGGATTTCATTTCCTGTCACTTTCGGGGCAAACAAATGGCCGCGTTCAGCCCGGATTTCCACACTGAAGTTTTTGCGATACCGAATGCCAAAGGTGACGGCTCCAACCAGAATCGTGACGATCAACAAGGCTCTGCCAAACAGCAACACTCGACGAATCGAAACTTCATCCGCCGTCCATCGCTCCATCGCGTCGGGCAAAATTCGCCAAAACAGATAACAAAACAGGATCAATGACGTTGGCAAAAAGAATCCGCCAAAAGCACCGCCGCTGGGCACGCGCAAGGCTACGCGGGCCAGAATCGCAAAGCTGTAAACCGCGATGATTAACAGCGCAGGATTGCGGAGTGCGGAATGCGGAGTGCGGATTTGAGCAGCCAGGTCTCTCCGTCTCTCCGTCTCTCCGGCCCACCATCGCTTAAGTTCAAGGACAATGATTGCCAACAATAAAACTGGCAAAGCGCGCAACGGACTGCCGTCCCACTGATTGCCGACGATGAATTTGATGGCAAAGATTGCCGCGAACGAACCGACGAATGCCGTTGCCGACCATTTCAATACTTTTCTTCGCCGGTCGCCGAGCATGACAACGAAGCTCAAAGCGGCAAAAGCGACTGCGGCGGCTCCGATGATTTGCGCCAGCGATAACAGCGGACGATCCAGCCCGGTTCGCTGCGCGTTGTACAACACCAACGATTGCGGCAAGTGCGTGTAAAACAAATGGCAGTCTTCGATAAGCATTCGCCAGTCGAGTGTCGCAAACAGCCAACCGTAGACCGATAAAACAATCAACGCTGCCGGGAAGGCGGCAAGCAGCAAATCGGCTAAGTAGGATTTGGGATTTAGGAGTTGGGATTTAGGAGTCGAAAGCCACTGAATCAGCAACGCCGCCACGACAGTTGCGGCTGCGGCCAGAGCGAATTCTTGTTTGGTGATCGCCGCCAATCCAATCAACAATCCGGCAAAGATCAATTCCCGCTTTCGCCGTTTTTCAACGTAACGCAACGTCAGCAACAAAACCGCCAGCGAAGCCAGGCAAGCATAAAGAGCGGCGAACGAATACGGCTGAATCAGGTTGCCCGCCGGCTTGAAAACGCAAAAAACGATAATTGCGGCTGTGGCGATGCAGGCTTCAGCAGGTTCAAACAAACGGCGCGCGATTCGATAACACAAAGTGACAATCGCGGCCGAGCACACAATTCCGGCGGCGTGTAGCACATCCAAATGTGCTCCGAAAATTCGATACAGCAGCGCGTTCAAATACGGAGCCAGCGGCGGATAAATGTGGTGAACGTCACGGTAAAGCCATTCGCCTTGCAACAAGCGCAACGGCAAATCCATTTCTCGTCCGCTGTCGGCAATCGGCGAAGTCCAACGCCTCCACGACACGATGAGCATTGCGAAAAACACAGCCCAAATCATGAATTGCGGAGTTCGGATTGCGGAGTTCGGATTTGCTTGTGAGTGATCGGCCATCTGTTCTTGATTGGATTACAGTAAGTGCGAAGCGGCGGCAGTATGCGTTTCCATTCCGCAATCCGCAATCCGAACTCCGCAATCAAAGACGGTTCGACATTCAAAAAATCGTGCGTTAGCATGCCCGCCTTCTTAACAACACTCTCCCCGAAAGAGCTAATTCCATGAACAAAGTTTTGATTGCCAATGACCACGCCGGACTGTTGGGCAAAGAAACCGTCAAACAGACGCTCGACCAGATGGGCATCGCATACGAAGATTTGGGCACGAATTCGGAAGAGTCTGTGGATTATCCGGATTACGCCGAACGAGTCGCTCGCCGAGTGGCTGCGGGTGAAGCCGAGCGCGGCATTTTGGTTTGCGGCAGCGGCATAGGCATGCAAATCGCCGCCAACAAAGTTCCGGGCATTCGCGCGGCTTTGGCCTGGAATGAAGAAACCGCCCGGCTGTCGCGCGAACACAACGACGCCAACATCATCACCATCGGTTCACGAACCACGCCGCAAGAAACCATCGCGCAAATCATTCGCGCTTTTTTGACGACCGATTTCGCCGCTGGTCGTCACACGCAGCGCGTCGAAAAAATTGCAAAGCTTGAACAGTATTCAAACTCATAACCCAAACTTCGCCGCTTTAGATCAACGACGCCAGGAAGCCACTGATGAAATTAACAATCAACCATTGGACATTAACCATTATCCGGCAGGGTAAGAGACTTTCTACCCTGACCGCTAATGGGTAATTCGTAATGGTCAGTGGTTAATGACTGGCGTTTCATTTGTCAGATGCGGCGCTCAAAATAGAGAGAACAAAACTGAAATGTCATACAACCACTATCGCTCGCTTGCTGAATCCGATCCCGACATTTTCGCCGCCATCAAAAACGAAACCCGCCGCCAACACGAAGGACTGGAACTGATCGCTTCGGAAAATTTCGTTTCCGAAGCCGTGCTGGAAGCCGCTGGTTCCGTTTTCACCAACAAATACGCCGAAGGTTATCCGGGCAAACGTTATTACGGCGGATGCGAATTCACAGACGTAGTCGAATCGCTGGCGATTGATCGCGCCAAGCAAATGTTCGGAGCCGAACACGTCAACGTTCAACCGCACTCCGGCAGTCAGGCGAACATGGCCGTCTACCTGACGGCTTGCCAGCCGGGCGACACCGTGCTGGGCATGGATTTGTCGCACGGAGGCCATTTGACTCACGGCCATCCGCTGAACTTTTCCGGCAAAGGTTACAAGATCGTCGCTTACGGAGTTCGCAAGGAGGACGAAACGATTGATTACGATCAGATGGAAGCTCTGGCCAAAGAACACAAACCGAAAATGATCGTTTGCGGAGCTTCGGCTTATTCGCGCGTAATTGATTTCGAACGCATCGCCGCGATGGCTCATGGAGTTGGCGCGTTGGTCATGGCCGACATTGCTCACATCGCCGGATTGGTTGCGGCGGGATTGCATCCGTCTCCGTTTCCGCATTGCGATTTTGTGACCACGACGACGCACAAAACCCTGCGCGGCCCGCGCGCCGGAATGGCAATGTGCAAGGAACAATTTGCCAAAGACCTTGACCGCAATGTTTTTCCTGGCATTCAAGGCGGTCCGCTGGTTCACATCATCGCGGCCAAAGCTGTCGCTTTCAAAGAAGCCCTGCAGCCTGAATTCAAAGCCTATCAACAGCAGATCATCAAAAACGCCAGCGCGCTTGCCACGGCCTTAACCGACAAAGGATTCCGCATCGTTTCCGGCGGAACCGACAACCACGTTTTCCTGGTGGACGTTTTCTCGAAAGGCATTTTGGGCAAAGACGCTGAAAAGCTGTTGGAAGCGGCGCACATCACGGTCAACAAAAACACCATCCCCTTCGACACCAATCCTCCGATGAAAGCCAGCGGCATTCGTTTGGGAACTCCGGCGGTGACGACTCGCGGAATGGGTGAAGCCGAAATGAAACAAATCGCCGCGCTGATCGCCGAAGTGCTGGCGGCTTCAGGCGACGAAACCATTCGCCAATCGGTCATCGGCAAAGTCAAAGAGTTGACGGCGCGCTTCCCGCTGTATGCCAACCGATTGCCAGCCGCCAACGCTCAGGCCAGCTAGAACGTTTCTCAACACAAAGACGCAACAGCGCAAAGAGATCAAAATCACTTTGCGACTTTGCGTCTTTGCGTCTTTGCGTTTGTTCTCAAATTTCTTCGGAGGTTAAACCTATGCCGCCAATTCCAGCCACGCCAATCGCCATCACCATTCCGCCGTCCGAGTACCCATACAGCTTTGTCGAAGTCGTTAATTTTCGCGGCGACTTTCCGCCGACTGATGGATTTTCCAATCCGAAAGGCATGGCCTATCACCCTGAACTGGATCGGTTGTTGGTGTCGCTGTCGCCATCGGGGTTTGAAGGCGGGCGTAAACAGGTGTTGAACCTGGTTTCGCCGGATGGTTCGCGTAGCCGGTTTTCGCCAAATTACAAAACGTTCCGCGAAGTCGAATCGAAGCTGACCACTGTTCCTGAATCCGGCCCGCCGGTTGAAGCTGGGTTTACGCCCGGAGAAATTTTCATCGGACGTGGCCCGAACACTGAAATTTCCCGGCTGGCGGCAAACGGAGACGTTTTGGCAGATGTTTTTGCGCGACTGACTCCGAACAGCAGTTTGTGGGGCGGACTGACCTTCGACACCGAAGGCGAATTCGGAGGCAGGCTGATCGCCGTCGAATCGAATGGAAAAGTGTTTTTGATTTCCGCAGATGGTTCCAGCGAACTGTTGCTGGATATGGAATTGCGATTGGAAGGCGTGGCTGTCGCTCCGTCAACGTTCGGGCCGCACGCGAAAAACATCATCGTCGGTTGCGAAGGTTATGGCGACGACGATCCGCATGGCGGCGAAGTGCTGGCCATCAGCAAAGACCTGGAAGTCACTTTGTTGGCCAACATAGGATTTGCCGCAGAAGACATTCAGTTCATTCCGCCCATTGGCGGCACAATGTATCAAACTCAACTTTGTTTCGACCGCGAACGCGAAAACCGTTTGTTGTCGGTCAGCGCCAGCCAATTTCTGAATCGGTTTGGCCGAATGATCGTCAACAACGAATTGACCGGCGAATTGTGGGAAGTCGCTTGGGACGGCAGCCGTTACACGCAACAAAACGTGGGGCGAGTTCCCGGACGCTGGTCGAGTCAGGGATTCAACTGGCAAGGAACCGAACTCGAATCGGCCTGCTTTGCCATCAAAAAACCTCGCATTCCGAACTGGTCGAAATGGTCTGCCGTACCGGGCAATTTCACAACCGACCGCGCTCCGGCTGCCGCCACCGATCCGTTTGGCGAAGTGCTGTTGTTCAGCAAAGGCTCAGCCGACCGTGAAGTGTATTTGAACCGATTGCGCGAACGTAGCCAGTCGGCTTTGCCCGATCCGGACGGCGAACGCGAACGCGACTGGCAAGGTTGGCGACGCGACCCGTTTCGCATCGTCACGCCACACGCGCTGTCTTGTTCACAGCACAACCAACGAATGTACGCCTTCGCCGTCAGACCCGAAGGCGGAATCCTGCACAAATTTTATTCGCCGGATGAAAACGCTGAGACGATTCAATCTTGGGCGGAAGTTCCGGGCAGCTTGCTGACTTCAACCAATGTCGCCAGCGCAGTGGTCAACGGACGATTGGTGCTCTGCGCGTTGAGTCAGGATCGAAAAATTTACTTGAACGAACTGGCTCCGGGCGGACGATATTGGAGCGGATGGTATTTGATTCCCGGCGGCGGCAACACGGATGTCACGCCTGCATTGGTGTCGTTTCAAGACGAACTGTATGTCTTTATCAAAGGCCTGACTTCAAAACGAATTTTGATGAAAGCCCGCACGCTGAACGGCGACTGGACTCCTTGGGGCGAGGTTCCTGGCGCAGGAAGAACGGATGCTTCGATTACTGCGGTCGTCAACGAAGGCCAGCTTTTTATCTTCGTGCGCGGAACCAACAATCTGGCTTATGCCAACATCGCCAGCGAAACCGGAACCTGGAGCGGATGGTTGCAACTGCCTGGCACCATCACGACCGACGCACCACTGGCAGCGGCTCCGACCGGAGATCGCGTGTACCTGTTTGCCAAATCGGCGACGACGCCTGAATTGTTTATGCTGTTGGTGCTATGAAATCGGCTGAAGAGTTCGCTCGGCATTCACCGGATCAACAAACAAATCGTTTGCCGACAGCAGACGATGGCATTTGGCTTGGGCCGCCAGTTCATTTAGCCAGTGCCATTGTTGCGCGGTGTGTTCGCGCCAAAGTTGAAAGTACATGCTTTGTTCAGCCAGACGCAGCAAGGCTTCGCTGCGTGGCAAAGACTCAAGGCGGCTGGTTGATTCGTTGATGATTTGCGGTAAGACGATGTGGTCAATTTTTCGGAAGCGTGTTTCAGCCAGTTCGCGCGTACGAAAAAACTCCAAGCCACCGATACAGGTTCGATCCAGATATTGATGATGTTTGGTTGCGTCGTTCAGCTTCGGCCAACGACCAAAGAGTTCATCGCCAACGTGAAAATACTTTTTGAGCGGCGTCAGCCAGGTTGAGGCGTCGTCTCTGCCGACCAGCAACGAATCATCCGAAACCGGTCGCCAACCAGCCAGGCCAAGCGCCGTCGTCAAGGTAGTCTTCCCTGCCCGTTGCGCTCCGCACACCAACCATAATTCGTCCACAGGCGACACAATGGCCGCCGCGTGCAAGTGATACAACTGCCTTGATCTCAACAGCAGCAGCAACGCGAACAGCGCGTAAGTGTTCGCCAGAATGTGCGGAAACTTCATCGCTTCAGGCGTGACCAGGCCGATTGCGTGGCCGGTTGAAACGTCCACGCGAAACGCGGCGACTTCCATGTGGAAATAAAACCGATCTTCAGAGATTGCGGATTGCGGATTCTTCCAACGAAGATTTCGCTTCGCGCCACATCGAAAGAACTCCGGTTTGGGAAAAGAGTTCGGCAGTTGGCGGAATCAACCGTTCGCGCGTGGGCAATCCGTCACGCATTCGCAATTCGAGATAAAGCAACGGGCTTTCGGACGGTTGTACAGGGAAATCAGTGTCGCTTGGCGAGTAGTAACGAAAGTAATCGGCGAAAAGGCGGATTAAACGCTGTGAGCGAGCTGAAACGGAAATTTGCTTTCCACAAATCGCCAGCGTGATGGCAGGCATAAGTAGATTCAGAATTCAGAAGGCGGAATGAGGAATGAATGCTTCAACAATAGATTCATCATTCCGCATTCCGCATTCAGAATTTACCTTAGGCTGGGCCGCCAATGGCGTTCGTCGCAATGGTCGAAGAGCCGGAAAGCGTGACCTGTTGCAGCGAATTCGACAGCTTCAGTTGAGGTGGTTCATACGCAGGCAGTTCTCCGCTGGCCGCGGCCAATGCCTTGTTGGAAACCGTAACGCCGTAATCCGAATAAAAAACCAGACCGTTGCCGTCCAGTTCATCCAGAAATGCGCGCGTATCCAACTCTGCCAAATCTGCGTTGATGTTGAACGCGGCGGCGAGCGCAGCCGTCAGACTTTCCGCCGAATTGGCCGAACCTGACCGCAACTGTTTCCACAGGAAAATCGCTGCCGCATTTAAGGTGTAATAGTGAAGGTTCTCAAGATCGAGAATGATTCCTTCTTGATTATCGAGCAGTTCGGTGAACGAAGCCTGCTCTTTCGTGACTATTGTCGGGGTAATGGTCTGCATCTGCATGGGAATTTCCTTGCGTCCTTTCCAAAGACTTTGTTTGGCCATCCGGTCGCGCCGAATTAGCGCGTTGGCCGTCCCGGACGAACCGGTTCAGCCAAAAAGACTGCGCCATCATCCATTCCGGCGTTAAATGTCAGGCGTTCAACTGAACCTGAGCCGACGTTCAGCAGATAAATTTCCGCATCGCCATCGCGCGTTGAAGTGAACAACATGCGGTCGCCGCGAACGGAAAGCGATCCATTGAAATCGCCTTTTTCGGTCAAAACTCGGAAGCTGCCGGTTTCGACAGTGGCCATCGCAATGCCGCTGTTTTCACTAACGGTCGCCGTCGTGTTGAAAACAATCTGCTTGCCATCGGCGCTCCAGCTCAACCCGCCGTTTGCTTTGGCGCTGCGGGTCAACTGACGAATCTCGCCGGTTGCGCCCGTGTAAACCCAAATGTCGAACGCTCCGCCTCGATTGGAAACAAACGCAACGCGAGTTCCGTCGGGCGAAATCGCCGGAGAAAAGTCGGAAAACTGCTCGCTGCTGGGAACGACGACCCGGCGATTGATTCCGGTCGAAGTCATCACTTCGATGCCATCGCCGGAAAGAAACGCCACCCAGTTGCCATCACGCGACGTGGAGGTTCCGGTTTCGTCGCCGGTGTTGACAGTCAAACGATTGACGCCAAGCAACATTGGGCGGCGCGAACGAACCGCTGCGCCCAACTGGCCGCTGAAAATTTCGTAGCTGCTGCCTTCGCGCGAAGCGAACACAATGCCACGATTGGAAGAAATGGCGGGGGTCAAATGCCCACGTCCGGTGTTGGTCAACTGGCTGACCTGACGCGTGTTCAAATCAATTGAATAGAGTTCTGCGGCTCCGTTGCGCTGCGAAACAAACACAGCATAACTTTCGTCGCCTCGCTCCTGCGCCAGAGCCACAACTGAAAGGGTAAGAGCAAAGATCAGGACGGCGATTCCGCTAACAGCGCGAGCCATAATCCCTCTTGCCTTTTTGGATTCTTTCATAAGATCACTGCCTCCGATAATTTTTGGCAATTGTTGAGTCCCTGTTCGGGATCAAGATTGTTGGCTTTGCCAGAATCAGGCAGGACGTTTCCCTGCCTGATTCTGACTTACGCACATTTAGCGAATCCTGCGAATCGCGTTGTTCTTCGAGTCGGCGAAGATAATGTCGCCGTTCGGAGTCACAAGAATGCCGATATTCACGCGAACATCGAAACGTGTGCCCGAAGTCGAAGTTTGGAAGTCCGTGGCTTCCAGATTCAACAGCGCGTTGGCTGCCGGGCCGCCATCACCGGAATACCCCAAAGTATTACCGGCAAAGACAGAAGCCGTGCCAGTCGTGCCGCTGATGACGATCCTCAGAATCTTGTTGTCGCTTCTGCCGAGTTCCGAAGGTCCGGCATTGGTCACATAAAGCGCCCCGTCTTTGCCTTCGGCCACGTCACGCGGATTCTTGAGCAAGGAACCGGTTCCACCGCTCAGAATCGTGTCGAAGCAACTTGCAGGAGTCGTGGCGCACTGTCCAGACGCTTTTTCGCGCAGAATCGAACTGTTACCGAAGTTGGCGGCGCTGGTCTTACGACCCGCGTTGGCGACCAACAAACGACCATTCGAGTCAAACGAAAGTCCGACAAAGGCGTCGTTAGCGCCTCCTGTCAGAATTGTCGAGACCGCTCCGGTCGAACGATTGACACGGCGTATACGCGAAGCGCCTGTTGTGCTTGCGCTGGTTCCCTCTTGCTGTCCGGCGTCGGCGATATAAATGTCACCGGTCGTCGGATGAATCGCAATATCGGTCGGCCCCAGGAATCTGGCTCCTGTCGGACTGGCCCCATCACTGATCGTTCCAATACCGCCTCCGGCAATTGTGGCAATGTTGCCTGCCGGAACCGTGATCGGAATTCCAGTGCCGCCACCGGAATAGAAAGTGACGTTGCTGGCCGACGTGTTGATGAATCGGATCAGACCGGTTCGACGAGACATTGTCGTAATCGTCGGGCCGCGTCTGGAATCGGCAATGAAGAGTCCTTGCGCCGTGGCGACAATTCCTTGCGGAGTGTCGAACGCTGCCGTGTTGACCGGAGCGCCATCGGTTGGCCCGCTGCCCACGTCTTTATTCACCGACACGATGGTTCCGGGCGGAACCGTTTGTTGAGCCTGAGTACCGGCAAAGATAGTTACCGGCGTCGTACCGCAGTTGGCGAATTGCAGGCGGTTGGCCGTCGAATTCGTCAGCCACATATTGCCGTTTGCATCAACAGCGACCCCCAACGGAGCCGACAGATCGGCGCTTGAAGCCAAAGCTCCTTCAAACGGCGAAGCCAATCCGCTTCCGGCGACGGTGTTGATGTTATTGGCCGGTATGGCGATTCCTGCAACTTCCGTCGCATTCGCGCCCAGATTCATGTAACGGATGCGGCCTTTGAAAGCAGCGCCCTGATCCAGAACGAAGATGCCTTTGCTGTCAGCAGCAATGCTGGCCAGTGGCGGCGTAGCGGTACTGCCAAGCAGGTTGAATGCAGCCTGGTCAATCGTGCCCCCGTCACCGCAAGTGGAAGAGGTGTAATCGCAGGCCGTATCAGCGGTTCCGGCAACAACCGCGCCCGTGGGCGCAGCCGTCGCTGGGTTCGTGACAGCAACAATTGTTTGCTGGTTACCAAGCGCCGCATAAAGTTTTCCGCCATGGAAAGCCACGCCGGAAATATGCGGGTTATTCCACGAGCCCGGCGGCGGCGGAACATCCAGTTGGTAAACCGAGAAAATGCTTCCTGAGCCATCAACACGAGAAACGCGACCATGTCCGGTGTCGGCAATATACAAATTGCCTGCGCCGTCAAAGGTTAAAGCGCGCGGTTGAGAAAGCGGGACGCTGGTCGCCGCAGCACCATTGGTCAACGGATCGTTACGAGCCGTATTCGCACCATTACCGGCGAAATCGGTTGCCGCACCGCCAGCAGCAGGAATCTTGAATACCTTGTTGGTTCCTGGAGTGGCGTCAATCACGTAAACATCTCCAGTGGTCGGATGAACGGCCACTCCGTTAAGCACGTTGCCGAAGCTTGTGGGAGACAAAGTGCCGACATTGCCTGCGCCGATGTTTGCACCGTTGATCGTCTTGGCGCTGTTCGATGCGTTCCAAACGCGAACTGCGGCGACGATGGAATCCACATAATAAAGAATTTCACCGTTCTTGCTGACCGCCAGACCAGTCACAGTTCCCGAATCAGCCACACGGCCCGGAACGTTTTCACCCCCATCCAATCCGCCGCCAACCACCGTGCGAATGGTTCCCGGAGCGACTTTCATTCCGCCAATCGTCACGGTGTTACGCGTGGTGTTGAAGAAGCGAACGAAGTTGCCGGAACTGGCCGAATCAACAAAATACACGCCACGATCCATCGGATCAGCCGCTGCAACCGCCGGAGTAATGATGTTCACCTTCAATCCGGGATTGCCGTCGCCAAGCTGTCCGCCAATCACCGTATCAATGATCGGCGTGGTGCTGGTGGACGTCGTGCCGCGCGAATCAATCTTTGCGCCACTGGTTGCCAACAAACCGCCCGTTGCACTGTTGCTGATTTGGGAATTGGAGACTATGACGTTGGTTCCGTCAGAAATGATAGATGCGTTGCCAAGACTGCAGGACGAAGTCGCGCCACCGTTTTGCACGCTGACGTAATTCAGAATGCAATTGGTCATCGCGTTCCGCGCAAAGAAAATAGCGCCGAAATTGCCGCCGCCCGGAATCTTGTCAAAGGAGATCAGGCTGTTGGCAGCAGGCGCTCCGGGCTGGGTTCCCAGATAAACACCGGCGTATCCGTTGGCGGCTATGCAGCCGACTCGATCCGTCGCGTAATCGCCAGCCTGCAAGTTCAAATCAGCCGCAAGCTGAATGTTCGCACTCGGCGTAATCGTCAATTCAGCCATCGCCGGAGCTTGCGCGCCGACAATCGCCGGATTGGAACAATCACCGGCAATCTGAATCGGAGTGGCTCCCTGACCAACCAACACGCCCGATTTCGAAAAATCGTTTGACGTGGCGTCGGCAGTAGTTCCGATGCGAACCGCATTCACCTGATTCCCCGCGAAATCATTTGCAGCCGAATAATAAAAAGAAGCATCGCCAACGCTGGTCGCAACCGTCGCTCCGGTTGTGGGCAGATCATACAGCCCAAGCGCAGCATTTCCGCTCAACAACAATGCCGGGTCGGTCGCCGACAGGCCGTTGTTTTCAACGCGATTGCGCGAAAATCCTGTGACTGAATCATTCGTCCCCAACGCTCTCAGGCCGGACCCTGAACTGTTGCGCAAAATACCGTCGGTGAATCGCAGAGTGCGCCCCGATCCGGTGATGTTGACCGCAGCCAGACCGCTTCCGCCGCCATATTCGACCACAACGTTTCTCATCGTCATCGAAGACGTTGCCGCAGCCGTGGCATCAATTCCGCCCCAAGCTCCACTGGTCGGAACCGAAGCTCCAGGCGAACGCTGAGCCGTGAAAACAATCTGACCGGCCGTCGCAGAAACTCCGGGAACGCCACCGTCGGCGTTGATGTTTCCAGAACCGCTGATCGAAATCGTTGCGCCTCCGGCAACGTAAATCACAGTGCCCGGAGGAATTGGCGTCGAAGAGCCAATGCTCGCTGCGCCAGTCACCAGATAGGCTCCGCCCGAAGCGAAAGCGCCACCAGGAATGCTTCCCGACAATGTGTTCGACGGAACTCCCGTCACGGTCAGACGACCGCGAATCGTACTGGAACCTTGCCCATTGGCCGTTCCGCCAGGATTGGTGACACGAACGCTGTAAATTCCAGCAGCCGTTCCAGCCGGGACTGTTGCCGTAATTGAAGTCGCTGTCGCCGTCACTCCAGTCATCGGAGTTGCGGCTCCGGCAGCAGCAACCAATTCCACAGTCGGCGTTCCTGTGAAACCACGTCCACTGATGGTCACGCTGGTTCCGGTCGAAGCATTGATCTGAACCGCAGCCGGAGCAACGCTTTCAGCGGCAACGCCAAGATCGGCAATCACTTTGTAAGCAAAAAAGAAGCTGGGCGGCTGGTTGGCAACCGCAAAACTCCATACTCTGGTGCTTTTGCCTGCGGCAGCAATGTCGCCGTAATCACGCGAGACGCTCAATTTGCCGTTATAAGCAACCTGCCCATCATTGAAATAAGCGAAACCATTCGCTCCGGGCAAATTGTTGGCATCCGCGCCTGCGGCGTTGGTGACTTTGAAGCTGTTAAAAACAATGCGCGTGTTGTAAAGCGTCGCGCTAGTGTTGTTGGTCAACTCGATTTCACCTGTGACGGTTGCCGATTGATCCGCGCTGCTGACCAGCGCACTGCGAACGACACGGAAGCTGAAGCCCGCACCTTGCGAGACTTCGCCACTCGGATCGCTGCGTGAATACAACCTTGAGCCTTTGCCTTCGGTCGAGCGGGTTCCTTTCGGCTGCAAAGTGAAGCTGCGGGTTTTGCCGTCGAAGTACCCTTCGAACTCACCCACAATCACACCTTGGGCACCATCGTTTTGCTCGAACGCGCGGCCATTGAGTGAAATCAGCGAGGCATTGCTGGCCGATGAGACCGAAGTCACAGCCATCTTGCCCGCTTCTTTGCGTTCAGCCGCCTGGTGTCGCCAGCTCATCAAGCCAGCACCTGCCAAACAAAAGGCAATAAACGCAACTAATGCCGACCGGCGTAATGCCAGACGGCGGAAACTTAAAATATATTCGCGACCAGCCATTGTTGTTCTGACTCCTTTTTCTCTTATGGCGAGGAGATTTTGCCGCAAAGCTTCATCGGCTCCGCGGCTAGCCACTTCTGAAGATGATCTATCAACTACTTTCTGAGCTTCATAAACTCAGTTTTCAATAAAGCCGTTAAATGTTTATGTAAAAAACCGTGCCGAACACAAATTCCGGCAAAGGATGCATTCAACCAGCATCCGAGATAACAACACAAAGATATAAATTTGGAGCACCTGATTTTATGTGTTGGAGCACCACACCCACGCGAGCAAGCAAACAGAACAGATCAGGGGAAGACATCACCTTCAATCGGCTTCGCAGACTTTCAAGTCAGCGATTCAACTTGTGTGACTTAACCGGATATTGAGCGAGATGAAATGAATTGGCGGGCACAATGTCGAATGGCAACAGGCAAACTCATTCTTGTTTATTTCCTCAATCATTCTCTTTCACTCTTAACCACAGGTTTCAGTCATCCACAGATCCAAGGGGGCATTATTGTTGTCTTTACGTCAGACTTGTTCAGACTTGAGATCCTAGATCGAACCTTGATCTTTTTAAGATTTGTGAGGCACGGCAATTTGAGAAGCAACTAAAATCATCACCAGTGAGGAGAATCGGTGTTGCCGTCTGTTTGATTCGTTGCACCGTATCCGCGACGCATCTTAGCCAACGACCTAAAGTCCGTCAAGCGGTAATTTGGCGCGTCAATGCTGTTTATTTACAGTCTAACAAGCGACTTCACGCTTTAACGACACTTCACATAAAATCAACTTCGACACATCTAAAAGCGCGATTTCGAGTGCCTAAAAAGGCGTTTCTTGAAATGGAAAAAGGCCGTTGCTAAGATGTCCGCCGTTCGCAAAAGCGTAAGTTTTTAACCGCGCTTGCCCCAGTGGCAAGCCGCTCATTTCGATTCGTCAAAGAGGAGTGCGAGGTATGCAAACCGAATTCGATCAAATCATCAATGTAAGTCGCCGCGGCAGAGTCAACTGGACGTTGATGAGCCTGATCGGTGCAGCAGTTTTGATTGTCGGGGCCGTTTTTGGCTCCGCTGCTACGTCACGCGGCTGGTTCAAAAGCGGCGATGGCAACAAGGTTCCACTCTATGTTTCAGCGGAACCTCAGATCAATCAACAAATCACATTGGCGGGTGGCTTTTCATCAATCGCCAAAGCCGTCACGCCTGCCGTCGTGGTCATCAATGTCAGCGGACGGCGTCAGCAGCAACAATTTTTCAACCCTTTCGGCGATTTGTTCGGAGACCCGGATCAGGATGACGAAGGAACTCCGCGCCGCCGCATAATTCCGCGCGGCCAACAACCGCCACAACAGCCTCAAGGCCGAAGCCCATTGCAACGAATCGGCACCGGATCAGGTGTAATCGTCAGCACGGACGGATACATCATCACCAACAACCACGTCGTCGAAGGCGCTGAAAAAGTCGAGGTCGAACTGGCTGACAAACGACTGCTCAAAGCCACCGTCATCGGAACCGATCCGCCAAGCGACATCGCAGTCATCAAAGTTGACGGCACGGATTTGCCGACTGTCCCATTCGGCGATTCCGACAAAGTCGAGGTCGGCGACATTGTCCTGGCCATAGGCAATCCGCTGGACATCGGCCAGACAGTAACAATGGGGATCATCAGCGCCAAAGGTCGCCGTTCTCCCGGCGGAACGGATCGCACCTATGAAAACTTTCTGCAAACCGATGCTTCGATCAATCGAGGCAATTCAGGCGGCGCATTGATCAATTTGCGGGGCGAATTGATCGGTATCCCTTCGCAAATTCTGTCGCAAACCGGCGGCAGCATCGGCATAGGGTTTGCCATTCCAACCAAAGACGCCCGCAATGTCATGGATCAACTGTTACGCAACGGCAAAGTCCGGCGCGGAATGTTGGGGGTCAACGTCGGATTCGTCACTCCTGAACTGGCCGAAGAATTCGGCTACAAAGGAACCAAAGGCGCATTCGTTCAGAACGTCTCGCCAGATGGCCCAGCCGCACAGGCCGGAGTCAAACGCGGCGACATCATCATCGAATTCCAGGGACAAAAGATTGAAGACCGCGACCAGCTTCGCAATCTGGCTTCGCAAACGTCGCCCGGAACAACCGTTAAATTCAAAATCTGGCGCGAAGGCAGCGAACGCGAATTGTCCACCAAACTGGCCGAACGCGATTTATCGCCCGAAGCCGACAAACCTGGTGGAAGCGGCGAAGACAAAGCCAGCGATGCTGGCGGAGTGCTTTCCGGCGTGCGGGTCGAAAACCTGTCGCCCGAAGCGATTCAACGCTACAGGCTGCCGGCCAGCTCCAAAGGCGTCGTTATCACAGGCGTTGATCCGAACAGCAATGCCGCTGTCGCAGGGTTGTCGCGCGGAATGGTGATCGAAGAAATCGCCCGCCAGCCGATCAGCAATCTGAACGATTTCAACGCTGCTCTGCAAAAACTTGGCAACAAGAAGAGCGTCCTGCTCAGCGTGCTTACGTCGCAGGGTTCCAGCTACATTGTCGTCAAGGAAGAATAGCCGTTGACAACAGCGACTGAAATTCGCCCAAAGGCTGAGTCTCACAAATGAGGCTCAGCCTTTTTTGATTTGCCGGATGTGTGAACTTCTTTTGACGCTAAGCCGTCGGCTCAAATAGAATCCGCGCCGCTGATGTCCCCCGAAGGTTCTCAAATCTAAACAATTAAGGTCTTGAGAGGCGAACAGGTTATGGAAACTGCCGCATTGCCCGCGCTAATAACTACTGAACGAAAAAGCACAGGTTCGTTGGCTGAACACACGCTGTTGAACCGCGAACTCAGTTGGATCGAATTCAACAGCCGAGTGCTGGATGAAGCTCTTGACCCTTCGCAACCTTTGCTGGAACGACTGAAGTTTCTTTCGATTTTTTCAACCAACCTGGACGAATTTTTCATGGTGCGCGTTTCCGGCTTGGTGGAGCAGCACGAAGCCAACCCGTTGATGTTGTCGCCGGACGGTTTTTCTCCGGCGGCGCAGTTGCGAAGAATTTCCGAACGGCTTCGCCCGCTGCTGGAGGTTCAAACGCGCTGTCTGACCAAACAGATTCTGCCCGGCCTGGAAGAATACGGCATTCGCATAGTTCCTTATGGCAAGCTGAACAAAGACCAAAAAGCCGAGCTTAAAGTCTTTTTCAACGAACGCATCTTTCCGGTTTTGACCCCGCTGTCGGTTGATCCCAGTCATCCGTTTCCTTCGATTTCCAATATCAGTTTGAATCTGGGCACGCTTGTCGTTCCCGAAATCAACAATGACGACGAAGAACCGCGTTTTGCCAGAGTCAAACTGCCGCCGAACGTTCCGCGTTTGATTCCGGTGACTTGCGAAGGCGGGCATTGTTTCGTGCTGCTGGAAGAAATCGTCGCCGCTCACATCGAATCGCTCTTTCCGGGCATGCACGTGCTGGAATGCCAGCCGTTCCGCATCACACGCGATGCCGATATCGAACTGGTCGAAGACGAAGCAGGCGATTTGCTGAAAACCGTCGAACAACAATTGCGCCAGCGGCGATTTGGGTTTTACGTCCGCCTGGAGGTTTCCAGCGGCATGAGTCCGCAAATGGTCAAATCGCTGCGGCAATGGATGGAACTGGAAGAACAAGACGTTTACACCTTTGACGGCCCGCTGAACATTCCAGATTTGATGACGCTTTACAAACTGGATTTGCCGGAATTGAAAGACCAGCCCTTCACGCCCGTCACTCCGGCGACCATCAGAGCTGGCGAAACTATCTTCGATGCCATTCGGCATCAGGATATTTTGCTTCATCACCCTTATGAATCGTTTGCGCCCGTGGTCGAGTTTCTCAGAGCTGCCGGGCGCGACCCGCATGTGCTGGCAATCAAACAAACGCTTTACCGCGCGGGGAAAGATTCGCCGATTGTCGAAGCTCTGATCGAAGCCGCCGAAAACGGAAAACAAGTGGCCGTGCTGGTCGAATTGAAAGCCCGCTTTGATGAAGAAAACAACATCAACTGGGCCAAGCGGCTGGAAAAAGCAGGCGTTCACGTCGTTTACGGACTGGTCGGATTAAAGACTCACGCCAAAGTCACGCTGGTCGTTCGCCAGGAACCGAACGCCTTGCGACGATACGTTCATCTGGGAACAGGCAATTACAACCCGGCGACTTCGCGCATTTACACCGACTTGGGATTGTTCACCTGCCACGACGATTACGGAAAAGACGTTTCGGAATTGTTCAACTTCCTGACCGGATATTCGAAACAAATTCGGTATCGAAAATTGCTGGTCGCGCCCGTCAATTTACGCCAGAGTTTCACCGAAATGATCCGCCGCGAAATCGCACATCACAGAGCCGGGCGTCCGGCAGGCATCATGGCCAAATTCAACAGCTTCACCGACGCCGGAATGATCGAAGAAATGTACAACGCTTCGCGCGAAGGCGTGCCGATTGATTTGATCGTTCGCGGCATCTGTTGTTTGCGACCGGGCTGGCCGGGACGCAGCGAAAACATCCGCGTCGGCAGTTTGGTCGGGCGATTTTTGGAGCATTCGCGGATTTATCGCTTCCTGAACGGCGGCGACGAACAAATATATCTGGGCAGCGCCGACCTGATGAACCGCAATCTCGACCGCCGCGTCGAAGTCCTCTTCCCTATCGAAGACCCGCGATTGAAAGACCGCATCACACACGAAATCCTGGAGCCTTCGCTAAAAGACAACGTCAAAATGCGCTGGCTGCAAATGGACGGCAGCTACATCCGCCCGCGCGTCGCCGAAGAAAAACGCTTCAACCTGCAGGAACACCTGCTCGAACCTGCCTTGAATGGGTAAGAATGGTTTGGCTTTTAAGAAACCCAAGCATCATCCCCGTCATAAGCTGGTGCTCCACTGTAATACTTGATTTTGATGATTTCTGGCTCTTGATAATCGAATAGGCTGTCCACATCCTCAGCCACCGCAATATCAAACGCCTGAGATAACAACGAATCGCTGAGGTCTAGTTTGTCCTGCGGGAATGTCCCAAACTTGGCAAGTATCAGAAGATAGTTTTTTCGAAGTCGCGTAGAGGTCGTCCTTTGAAAGGCGACTTCTACCTCACTCAATTGATTTGGCTTGATTAAGTTTCGGCAGCGATCCCCGACAGAAAGCCAAGTCTCAGAGGCAAGAAGACTCGTGACTATTGACGATGCAACTGCACTTCTTGCAACTTCATCCCACAGGCTACTGTTGATATGATCCAAAAATCGAACCGCTCGAATACTTATCGCCTTCATGTATTCAGCCGTCTCGTCTTCCGTTGTTGAGTAATAGTCCAAAAGCAATTTGATTGCATCTGCGTATTGTTGCCGTGCAAGACCTTCAACAATCTCGGTAATGTCTCGAAAAAGCCATGGATTGTTGCGGAGAATTTCTACCAGTTTGGCGACGGTATCTTCCTGATAACCAATTTCCGATAGTCGATTAGCCGAGTATCTTAGCCTTCGTAGCAGTTTTCGCTCCTGACTTTTGCTTGATGGCCCAGAAGCCAAATCGCCAAGTGATTGATGAAACATATTCTTCAGGTCAGACTGAAGCTGTTCTAAACTCTCAATCCAGCCTTGGTTGGACGAAGAATAATCATTGACCCAGCTTTTCACAGACTCTAGCGAATATTCGGTCGGAATCACAGGGAACGACAGTTCGGTTCCATCATTGAGAGCTTTATCTCTTTTCTTAGAGTTGAATAGAAAAGAAGAAATGCGACGGCTTAAAGTTGTTTCTTTGATGAACACTCCCAAAGCTTGGAGACAATTGCGATAAATTGAGATCGAATCCCACCACTGACCATTTGAGTCTCTGAACTGGCTTTTTAGCATTTTGCGAATGTCGTTATTCAGAATCCAAAGACGGGGAATAAGTTTGTCAGAGTGCTCTTTCAGCTTCTTAATTTCTTCGTCTATCGCACAATCGTTTAGAAAATCTTGCGGTACAAGTATTTCAGTTTTCTCGTCATTCAGTTCAAGGCCACGGTTGTTAAGCTCAGATCGAATTATGTCAATAACTTCTGCACAGAGATCAGGGTCGGAGTCTGGTAACACGATAATCATGTCATCTACGTACCGGAAGAACTGCGCCTCCCATTGATTGTTGTTGGGGAACTTGCTGTCCAAATCTAACAAGTAAAGATTAGCAAAAAAGCCAGAGCCAAGATTGCCTTGAACTATCCCCAAACCAGCTTCATGTTCATCAATCTCTTTGGAAAGAAGTAGGCGGATTAACCATTTGATTCGTTCGCTTTTAGCGAGTTGTTCAAACGCAATTTCTTTAAGCTGATCACGAATGATACGGGTGTAGAAAGATTTGATGTCTAAACGGATGACTACACCATTGTTAAAGCTGCGCGCTGCGACGCAGGCACGCTCAATAAATCGGTTGTAGGCGTTAAACCATCTTTCGTATAAGTACTCGTTCTCCCCACTTTGAGAGAATTTAGGCTCTTTAGGAATTCGCGTGGTGCGGCCCACATCTTGTGGCTCATAATCCGAACAGGCGATAGCCATCCAGATCAAGGCATAACCGTTGATAGAGATGCTTCAGATTCGTGATTCCATAACAGCGCCGCTTGAGGACTT
>JANRKX010000088.1:0-30394 GCA_033763255.1 Acidobacteriota bacterium
AAGAGGGAAAGAGGGAAAGAGGGAAAGAGGGAAAGAGGGAAAGAGGGAAAGAGGGAAAGAGGGAAAGAGGGAAAGAGGGAAAGAGGGAATTGAATAACCTCTCAATCCCTCCATCCCTCCATCCCTCCATCCCTCCGTCCTTCTTTCCATCTTTCGCCGGAAGCTAACGAGCCGCGTGAGGAAAGAAGCTGCCCAGCCCTGACGAACTCGGCAAGCCGAGCAAGTCGGATGGCGTCAAGCCAATCGGGCCGTTTTCGCTGTTGATCGAAAGAATCATTCGATCATTCAGCGCGTAGACATAAGCCAGTCCGGCTTTGTTGCCCAAGAAGGTCTTGATGGCCTTGTTGGCTTCTTTCGGTCCGGCCTGACGAATCAGCTTCGAAGCGGCGTCGGTCAGCGCGCTGACGTTCTGATAAACCATCGCCGAGAAATTGGCTTGTTTATCCGCAGGCAGCGACGCCTGGAATTTCGCCGAACTCAGCAAGGTGCGACCGGATTCTTTGTACTTGATCGCGTTTTCGACCAGCGCGCGGCTGGGCGCTGCGATCAGGTATCCGTAGGCATAAGCATAATTCAGCGAAACCAACGGGGCATCCGGCGATTTCAGTTCGTAGAAAGTGCGTCCGCCGATTTCCGTGCGAACCCAAACCAACGGTTGTTTGCCGTGATTGGCCAATTCGACGTTGACCTTGTCCACAGTGCGTTCCAGCGTAGTTTGCAGGTGAGTTTGATCGTCCACCTGAATGATGGCTTTGAACGAAGGAACCGGAACGACAGGGCCATCCACAGCGAAGGCGTATTCGCTGCCCAGCGGAGCGGCGATGTCGTTGCGGATGCTGATGCCTTGTTCGTTCTGGAAATCCATCACTTTTTGCCACGCATCCGGGTCAGCCGTTTTCAGCGAGTTCAGCAGATCGTCCACCACAGAGGTCGGTTCCTGAACTACGAACGAACCAACGACCGTCGCGTCCGGCGAAATGAATTCCAACGCGCCCATCGGGTTTGGAGCCGCCAGCCACGAAGTCACGCCGTGATCGTTCTGCTTGTAACTGACAACCGCGCGGTTATACGGCTTGCCGTCTTTTTCTTTCAGTTCAACCACAAAGTACCGCAGGTCGAGCAAGCCAAGCTGGCTGACGAATGCTGCGTCTTTGTCTTTGCGAAGCGATTGCACGACCATTTTTTCCAGATCGGCGGCAATCACCAGTCCTGCGCCGTCTTCATACAAGCTGGCGATGTGTTTGCGGAACGGATTCGCCGCGAATGGTTTGGCGGCGGCTTTCACCTGCATTTCGACTTGTTTCAGCGATTCGATGCGCGGCGAAGCCACAACCAAATCCTGAGTGATCCAGACGTTCAGTCCATCAATGTTGCTGTTGATCGCCATCGGATCGTCAACGATCTGCAAATGTTTTTTGCCTTCGCCGAACTGGGCGGCTTTGCTTTCCAGGAAGCTGCGCAACGCGCCAGCGTCTTTGACTTCGGCCAGAATGATTGGCTCATTCGGTTCACCGCCGTTGGCTTTGCCTGTGGCGGCGATGGCGATTTCATCGCCAAGGTAGCTGCCGAACTCTTTGGCGATTTGAATCGCCTGGTTCAAACCTTGCCGCCCGCCCGAACGTCCTTGCTGTTTGCCGTACCAGTCATTGAGTTCAGGATTGCGCGCCAGATTTTCCTGCAAAATCTGATCGGCTTTGGCCAGCGTTTCGCTGACGTTCGGAATCGCCACGTACAGCACTGTGTTTTCCGGCATCAAATCCAGTAACCGCGTCGAGTACCGATTGCCTGGCATCGCCACCAGTTGATCAATTTCTGCGCGAACGGCGTCAAGCTGTTTGACGTATTCGGCTGATTTGCGGCTCCAGGCGATTTCGTCTTTGACCGCAATCTTTTCGACGCTTTCGTGAGTGGTGACTTGATCGCCCGCGTGCAGCACACTGTTTTTGCCCGCGTGGTCAACGTGGACTTCGCCTTCGATGACCGACACGCGAGCGCCTTTGGTTCCGTTGTTCACGGTGAAAATCGTGCCGGTGACGGACACCAGCGAATCATCTGTCGCCACAAACAATTTGCCGTCGCGCTGTTTGCCAATGCCTTGTTTGGAAGCCTCGACAATGATTTGTCCACGATCCAGATTGATCGTTGTTCCGTCGGAGCCGTTCGTCACTGAAAATTCCGAACGTTCGCGCATTTCGATCAACGAACCGTCGGCCAGTTTGACGATGGCGGCGGAGTTTTTCGCCGTGCGAATGCGTTCGCCACGTTTGATCTGTTCGCCGGGTTTCAACGCCTGCGTCGAATTTTCGGTGACGCGGTACACGTTGCCGTTGGCGGCTTCGACAATCGCGTTCAGAGTGCGGAACGAATTGACGAACCGCTGCGCCGAAGGCCACGCGAACAATCCGACCACCGCAACGACTGCTGCGGCAACCGCCCAGCGAATCGTCTTCAGGCGGCGATTCGACGCCGTGACTTTGGCTTTTTGCGATTCCAACTGCCACGAAGATTGGCGACCGTGCCGGGCTTCTTTCAAAGCTTTGCGGCAGGGCAGACATTCGCGCGTGTGGTCTTCCAGCAACATGGTGCGGGCGCTGGAAAGCTGGCCTTGCAGATACGACGGAATCAGCGAACGGAAATCGTCGCAACTGCGAATGTGTTCAACCGGCGTGACTCCGGCTTCGGCGGCGGCCTGCTGACCCGCCAACCGAGTCTGAACTCGCTGAGCGGCTCCGGCAACGACCGCTGCATCCAGCTTTTCGTCGCGGATTTCCGCTGTCACGTCATCCAGTATGGTGTTTAATTCTCGATCTGTATGTTTCATAACTGCTCCTTCAGAGAAATCAAAAGGCAAAAGGCAAATATCGAAAATCAAAAATTTGCCATTGGTTCAATTCATCGGCTTTGCTTCGACAAACTTGCTGGCTTTTGGCTGAAGCAATGGATCAAAAGTGAAGTCGTGATTGCCGGACTTTTGCCTTTTGAGATTTGCCTTTTGCCATTTGCCTTTAAGCCTGTCCTCCCTCCAAAAAGTCTCCGATTTCTTTTTTGACTCTGGCGCGCGCCCGGTGGAGCAATACGCCCACGACCATTGCCGAAGTCCCCATCTGTTCGGCGATTTCGTTGTTGCCGTAACCTTCAAAGTATTTCAGCACGAACATCTCGGCTGATTTTTCGCCGAGCTTGCCGATGGCCTGGCGGACTTTGGCGCGAAGCTCGTTCGACGCGCGGCGCGTTTCCGGATTGACCGCCGAACCTGCCGACAACACCGACGCGACATCGTCAATTGAAACTGAATTGCTGCGTACGCGCTGGCGCATCAAATCCAGCGAAGCATTGACGGCGGCTCGGTGTAAATAACTGGCCGGATTCGGTTCCAGATTGATCGTCTCTTTGACGCTGCGCCGCGACAACCGCAAAAAGACGGTTTGGAGCACGTCTTCAGCGTCCACAACGCTGCCCGTGATGCGGTAAGCCGCGCGGAAAATGCGATCGTGATGTTCCCGGAACAGCGACTCCAATTCGCGCTCCGACACCTGAGCTTCGCCGACGGCGTCCGCCTTTCCGCCGGGAATCGCTCTTAAATGAATAGCGTTTGCTGGCACATTGACCTCCTTTTCATCGTTTTCCACAGGCATAAACGGTCTCCGAAGCAGGGGATTAACAGATTTCGTGAAAAATTCTGGCCTGACCGTAACATTCTGGCTACATAACAGTAGCCAAGTTAAACTGACCATGCCAAGTTGATCGAAATTTCTACCAAGAACAGGAACAATTATGCAGCAACAAGAGTCAGCAAAATCTCCTTTTTGGTCGCGTCGGAAAATCTTGATCGGGGTGGTAGCGATCCTTATCGTCGCTCCGGTTCTGTATTACGGGCTGGCTTTTCTGATAGTGATTTTCGTCGCTCAGCCCGTAAGAGTCGAGGGAAAGGCGATGATGCCTGGATTGAAAAACGGTGACAAAGTCTTTATGAAAAAGAGGTTTAGCGACCTGAATCGCAGCGATATAGTTGTGCATTATTACCCGCTGGACACCGATCTCAGTTACATCAAGCGAATCATTGGCTTGCCGGGCGAAACCTTGATGATCGAAGAGGGCAAGATTTCCATTAACGGAACTCTGCTTGAAGAACCTTATCTTCCCGACGAATGGAAGTCGCATGATTCCTTGTCTGAGCCGGTGAAGATTCCCGACGGTCATTACTTTGTGCTGGGAGATAACCGGCGTAATTCCAGTGATTCGCGGTATTGGGGAACCGTGCCGCTCAATCTGATTTACGGCAAATACTGGTTCCGATACTGGGAAGCCGAATGATCCCGATTTCAACCGACGGAGGTGATAGTGATGCGCCATCAGCTTTTTTCTCGCCTTGTTGTTGCGCTGGCAGTTTTGCTGGTTGAGTCGGTGGTGTCGGCTCAGCAATCCAATACTCCGCCGAAGCCGCCGCCCACGACTCAGCGCCAGCAACTTGCTCAGCCAAAAGTTCCGGCCAAGACAGCGGACGGCAAAGCCGAAAAAGCTCCAGCCATTCCGACAATCTCCCGCGAAGAAAAAGAACAGATATTTCAGTCCACGTTGGACGGTGTATTGTCGTCGGCGTTTCAGATTGAGCCGGTTGAATACGGCATCATCGTCCAAATCGAAAGCGCGGCATTGCTCTGGGAGAAAGACCGTGTGCGCGCCAACGACATTCTGGCCAATGCCTGGTCACGGTTGCAGGAATTGATGAGTGACAAAGGGAATTCCCGGCTGCCGAAATTTGGCGAGAAGCTTTCGGGCGCTGACCGGGCGCGACTCCGGCAAAGCATCCTGAGACGAATTGCCAAATTGAACCCGGACTTGATCAAAGACTGGGCGGGCGCAAACGGCGAAAACGCAAAACCTGTTTTCGCTTCGGGCGAAGAAGGCGGAACGGCCATTGTTGCCATCGCCGTCGAAGAGCTTCAGCGCGATCCTGAAAAAGCCATGAAGCTGGCCGCACAGGGGCTTTCTTACGAGGCGCTGTATCCGGCGTCCACGTTTCTGACCCAGCTTTGGTACAAGGACAAACAATTGGCTGAAAAACAGGCTTTGGTTTATCTGGAAAAACTGCCTGTCGGATCAACGGTGAATCTCTTTCTGGTGACGAAGCTACATTTCTTTTTGTCGCCGCCGATGCGGGAAAAATACTTTGAAGCGTTGGCGGTCAGACTCCGCGCCGCTTTCAGGCCGGATTTGGACAGAGCAGGTTATCTGAATCTGTTGGATGCCGCCCGGAAAGGAGCTTCGCAGGCGGCAACTCACCCCGTTTGGCGCGACGAATATCTGCGATTGACAGCCGAAATCGAGGCTGCGATGGCAAGCCGCGCGGTCAACTCTGCTACGCCCACGTCAAAAGCCATCAGCACGTCTGGGATGTCACCAGCCGCTCCCGGCGACACAGCGGAAATCGAGCGATCATCCGAAAAGCTGGAAGCTATCCGAAACCAGAAAATCAAAGATGCCGAATATCAGCGTCTGGCAATCGAAGCAGCCGAAAAAGCTGACGTCGTTTTAGCCGAACGCTTGCTGTCAAAAATCAGCGACGAAACAGTGCGGCGGCAAACCAGCGTCGGCGTTTATGGGCCGCTGGTCGGCAAAGCTATGGCTGAAAAAGATTGGCCACAAGCAAGAAGCTACGCGCTAAAAGTCACTGATCCGTTCGGGATGAGCTTGATTGTTGATAGCGTGGCGAAAGCAATGTTGAGCGCCAAACAGGACAAGCAGATGGTGGCAAATTTTTATGACGACGCATTGGCGAATCTCGACCGGGAAAAGCCATCGGCTTATGTCGCCAAAGGAATCATCGCCATCGCCAAGTCGCGTGTTTCTGAAGAGCAAGGCGGTTTTGCTGCGACCAATCTGGCAGTGTCCACGCTCAACAAGCTGGACATTACTGAATCTTTTTCCAGCAAATCGGGGCTGGCGCCGGGAATTGGCGCTTGGATCAATCAGTCGAATTTGGTTCTTCTGGCAGAGGATTATTTTGAAGTGACCGAAACGCTCGGCCCACTGTTCCGCGACTTGAGCAAGCGCGACCTACAACAAACGCAAAGCCTCGCTTCCGCCTTGTCGCATCAAGGATTGAGGTCGCTGGCGCAACTAGGCCTGGCCAAAGGCCTTCAGGAAGACCTGCAAAAGGCGAAAAGCTCCGCCGGAAAACCCAAACCATCCGCGAATGAAAAGTAACCTTGCTACGCATCGCTTCCTAAGCCAAATGAAGCCAGGAGAAGTTTGACAGTTTTCCGCGCGGCTTTTACCGTTGCCGCATGGTTACACTTTCCGACATCCAAGCCGCGCGCGAACGTCTGGGGCGCGCGATTTATCAAACGCCTTGTCCGTTGTCGCACACGCTCAGCCGGTTATGCGGCTGCAACACCTACTTCAAGTTTGAAAATTTGCAGATGACCGGCAGCTTCAAAGAGCGCGGCGCGTTGAACAAACTCTTGCAGCTTTCCACCGCCGAACGCCAGGCTGGAGTCGTCGCCGCCAGCGCGGGTAATCACGCGCAGGGCGTTGCCCATCACGCGACTCGGCTGGGCATTCGCTCGGTGATTGTCATGCCGAAAGCTACGCCGCTGATCAAAGTCGCCAACACGCGCGATTTGGGCGGCGAAGTCGTGCTGCACGGCGCGACTTATGACGAAGCTCTGGCGCACGCGCGCGAACTTTCCGCTGAACACGGCTACACGTTCGTTCACGCTTTCGACGACGAAGCGATCATCGCCGGGCAGGGAACCATCGGCTTGGAATTGCTGGAAGAAGAAGTGACGTTCGACGCCGTCGTCGTGCCAATCGGCGGCGGAGGCATGATTAGTGGAACTGCCATTGCGATGAAGGAATCTCAGCCGGGTGTTCGCATCATCGGCGTTGAACCAGAGCACTTCGCTTCGATGAAAGCGGCTGTGGAAACCGGCGAGATCATGGAAATTCCTTCTCAGCCGACCATCGCCGACGGCTTGGCGGTCAAACGAGCAGGAAAAATTACTGCGGAAATCGTTCGCCGCTACGTAGACGACATTGTCACCGTCGGCGAGGACGAAATCGCCAGCGCCATCCTAAAGCTATTGGAAATTGAAAAGACTGTTGTCGAAGGCGGAGGCGCTGCCGGTTTGGCGGCGGTGTTGTTCAACAAACTGACGTGCCTGGAAGGCAAAAATGTCGCCATCGTCATCAGCGGAGGCAACATTGATCCGAACCTGTTGTCGAAAATCATCCAGCGCGGCTTGGCCAAAGACGGTCGTATGGTTCGCATTCGCGCGATGATGCGCGACCGTCCGGGAGAACTGGCTCACATCTGCCAGCACGTAGCCGAATTGGGCGCGAACATTCTGGAAGTCGAACACAACCGCGCGTTTTCCAACCTGGAAGTCGGCGGCGTGGAAATTGATCTGACGCTGGAAGCGCGCGGCCACGATCACGTTAATCAATTGCTGTCTGTGTTGTGGGGAGACGGAATTAAGGCTCGGCGGCTGGATTGAAAAGAAAATAGACAGGATTTACAGGATTCGTCAGGATGAAAACCAATCCTGAAAAATCATGTTCATCCTGTCTATTTTTTGTCTGTTAAAATTTCAGTTCAGACATCTTCACGGTTCTGCCTTCAGCCGCAGACATATCCGCAGCAAACACCACGCGATGAGATTCAAACGCCGTGTCGAAATCCGTCAACGGCATCTTCTGATTCTTGTTCACCGCATCAACGAATTCCTGAAACTGCGGTTGATACGGATGGTCAGCCACGTCGCCCGAATCAATCAAGCCGGTTTCCAGCGTGCTCCACTTGGCTTTGTTCATGCCTGCCAGTTTCGCGCTGTAGATTTTGTTGTCCAGCAAGCTGCCTTCGCTGCCGACCAGATGGATGTGGAAGTAATACGGCTGCAAACAATCCACAATCGAGGCGCATTTGCCGACTTTGCCGTCTTTGAACTTCAGAATCGTGACGGTCGAGCTTGGGTATTCGTACGGCGCAAAAACAGGGTTGCTGCTGCGCGTGGCGTAGCTGGTGACTTCTTCGACTTCGGAATCCATGTACCAGAGCAGCAAATCCATCGCGTGACATCCGGCGGTCAGCAAGCTGCTGCCGCCCATGTCTTTTTTGACGTTCCAGGGGAACTGGCCGTACCAAGGGCCAATGCCATGGTAATAATCCACTTCGGCGTAATGCAGTTTGCCGATCAATCCCTGGTCAATCGTCGAACGCAGCATCGTGCCTTGCATGCTGAATCGAACTTCAAAACAAACACAGGCTTGCACACCTGCCGCGTGAATGGCTTTGCGGATTTCGACGGCGTCTTCGTATTTGATGGCGATGGGTTTTTCGATAATCAGATGTTTGCCGGCTTTGGCTGCGGCGATGGCTTGTTCGGCGTGAAACGGATGCGGCGTGCAGATGTCAATGACGTGAATGTTCGGATCGGCCAGCATCGCCGCGTAATCGGTGTAGGCCTTGAGCGGCGTGCCGTACTGCGCGGAAATGGCGGCTTCGTCCAGTTCGCGGCGCGAACATACGGCAGTGACCGCCGCGCCGGGAATGTGTTTGAAGGCTTCGATGTGCGCTCCGGCCACCCAGCCCAATCCGACAATGCCAATGTTTAACTGACTCATTTGATGGAATTCTCCTATTTGGTTGATGTTGGGACAAAGAATAATGTCCTGCGAATTTATTTTTGAACGAAGAACTGCTTACGCAAATTTTCAATTTCGATTTTGCTCAAACCTGTGACTTCGGAAATGAAGTCCAATGGAAACTCTTCCAACAGAGCGCGGATTGCTATTTCGGTTGTCGTTCCCGCTTCACCTTTTTGCCGGGATTCTTCCAAGCCTCTTTTCCAGCCATCCATTCTGGCTGTGGCAATGATGTTTTTCAGATCACGATAAGGTTTCAGATACGATTCATACCGCGTCATCTCACAGAAATGATAATCAGCAGCTTGGGCGATTTGTTCAAATAGTTGTTCCTGTTCGGGGCTATACACTTTGGTTGTGGACAGGTCCGGCATCAACTGCTCTGGAGTAGGGAAAATTGGGATTGGAGGTGTTGGGTTTTGATTGGTCATCGAGCCTCCTTGCGATTGGCTTGCGATTGGTTAAGGTTGCAACGTCACAACCTCTTCTTTGCTCAAACCTGTGTTTTCAGCAACAAAGTCCAACGGCAAACCTGCATTCAAGAGATTGCGCGCTATTTCAAAGGCTTTTTTCTTTTCGCCGTCGTCTCTGGCGGTATCAATGACGTTCTTCAAGTCGCGGTACACTTTCAGGCTTTCTTGATTTGGTTCCATGATGAATTACGCTTGAAGGCTTTCGATTTCTTCTTCGCTCAAACCCGTGAGTTCCGCAATATCGGCAAATGAGTAGTTTTTGGCCAACGCTTTCCGGGCTATTTCAAGAGCTTTTTTCTTTTCGCCGTCGTCTCTGGCGGTATCAATGACGTTCTTCAAGTCGCGGTACACTTTCAAACTATCTTCGTATAGCTCCAATTCCGCGCGGTTGAATTTGCCGATCTCGGCGGCCTCGAACAAACGTGCGAAGACGCGCTCCTGCAATTTGGCCGGGCGTTCCGTCAATCGAGGCAGGTGTTTCAGCACGTACAGCCATTTGTCGAACGGAGTTTCCAGTTCATCTTCTGTCTTGGTGAACTTCGGCATCTCCAGATAAATCAGCATCAGCTTTTCGTAAAACACGCGATTGACTTGATCTTTCAACTGCACGCGGTGACAGACTTCGGTGTCGTCTTTGTCTTCGGCGAACACGAAATCAAGGATGCCCACCAAGTACACCGGCGCAAGCTGATAATTCCAATCGCCGCGCGGAGCCTGTTCCTGAATCGGAAACGTTGAATAAAACACGCTGCGGTCTTTGAAGTAATTTTGCTTGGCGCGCTGCATTTCGACGATGAAGCGTTCGCCGCTGGGACTGGTGCAAAACAAATCGAAAATGGCTCGGCGGTCAAATTCGTTGCGGCCAACCTGTTCGTTGCGGGCGTAAGTCAGTTCCTGAATCTGGTGATGCGGCGGCAGCAATTGGTTGAGAAAATCAATCAACAAGTCTTTGTTCGGCTCGTTGCCAAACAACTTCTTGAAGCCGAAGTCTGTGAATGGGTTCAGATACTTTTCGGTGATTGCCATTGCCGGTTCCTTTTACTCAGGTCGCGTTGCCGCAGGTTTTATGAACTGCCGCAGCGCATTTTGCAAAATCGGTTCGTGCGGATACCCGTGCCCCAGATGCTGGCGAAAGCCTTCGGCAAACTCAAATCCGCATTCCGCGCCGAATTTCGCCGCCCACTTGGTCATCCGGTTCAGGTATTGATCTACGCCGTGGTGCGCGCGGAGCCAGTCGCGTTGCGATTGATGCCAGCTCAACAATTCGCGTTTCGATTCGATAGTTTCAGTGATGTTGACGTAAAACTGTGGCCAACGCCGTTCGCCCATCGCGTCAATTCCTTCAACCGGATCGGCATAATACAACGTCGGAGTCGCAGCGGTTGGTTCAGAAGGCGCGATTTGCCGGGTTTGATACAACGGCATCGAAAGCGCGAAGCTGGCCGCACGCGCCAACTTTGAAGCTTCTTCGTGATCGAGCATGTAATCCACAGGCGAATGGGTGATGACCACGTCGGGATTGAAATGCCGCATGCGTTCGACCACGCGGCGCAGGTTTTCGGCGTTGGCAAACACCTCCACATCCATCAGCCCGGCACATTCGTACCACGCACCCAGAAAGTGCGCGGCGGCTTTCGCTTCGGCAAACCGAATGCGCGAAATTTCTTCTTTGGTGTGGGTTGCCGAACCGCAATCGCCGCTGGTCATTGTCAGAATTCCAATTTCCCAGCCCAGTCGTTTAAGATGCAGCAGCGTTCCACCGACGAGAATTTCAGCATCGTCGGGATGCGCCATCGAAACCAAGACTTTTAGAACTCTTTCCAAATCGGCCACCCCTGATTGTTGTTTTTTGAAGCCATAAATCTGTCTGCCCGAAGCGCCCAAAAGTCTGTTCGTTGAGGTCAGATCAGTCAAGCCGCAATTCATCTTCAAACTCGTTTCGTCAAACCGCGAGCCTGGTTCAGCAATGAACGAAGCTTTTGCCGTAAGGAGAAATATGAAATCACACGCTGTTCGTCTGTTGTCTGTTGTTTGTCTGTTTTTGCTGATTGCCGGTCTTGTTCCGGGAAAGCAGGAATCCAAAACCGATTCGACAAACTCAGATACGCGAATTGATGCCGCCAAACGTGCTCAACTGGTAGCCGCTTACGGACAGTTGCCGCTGCGGTTTGAAGCCAATCGCGGACAGGTGGCCAAGCCGGTCAAATTCATTTCTCGCAACAACGGACAGACGTTGTTTCTGACCGCCGATGAAGCCGTTTTGGAATTGCGAAATGCGGATTTCGGATTGCGGAATGAAACGCCGTTGGATGATTCAACTGCCGAACGACAGAACAGTTCCGCTATCCGCACGCGGCATTCAGGAGAGTTGGCCGCAATCGTCAAAATGAAGCTGGTTGGTGCGAACGCTCAGGCCAACGTCAGCGCGCTGGATGAACTGCCGGGAAAATCAAATTACTTCATCGGTAATGATCCGCGACGTTGGCGAACGAATGTCGCCAACTTTGCGCGCATCAAATACGACGAGGTTTATCCAGGAATTGATTTGGTCTGGCACGGCGACCAGCGCCAACTGGAACACGACTTCGTCCTTGCTCCCGGAGCCAATCCGCAGCAAATCCGATTGAGCTTCAGCGGAGCGCAGAAGCTTCAACGAAATGACGCTGGCGATCTGGTGCTGCAAACCGAAGTCGGCGAAGTGAAGTTGCTGAAACCCATCGCCTGGCAGGAACTCAATGGCCAGCGCCAGCCGGTCGAGTGTGAATTCATCATCAACAACAAACAGCAAGTCGGCTTTCGGCTCGGCGCGTATGACCGCAACCGCGAATTGGTGATTGATCCGGTGCTGCTGTATTCGACTTATCTGGGCGGCGGTGGTTTCGATTGGTGTCAGGGAATTGCAGTGGACAAAGATGCCAATGCTTATGTTGTCGGTTATACGAACTCGCTGAACTTTCCCGGCAGCAGTCCAATTCAATCCAGTCTGAACGGCGCCGCCAACGATGCGTTTGTGGTGAAACTCAATCCATCAGGTACGGAAATCATGTACAAATCCTGGATTGGTGGAGACGCGGATGATTCGGCGATAGCCATTGCTGTGGACAAGGACGGCGGAGTCTTTATTGGCGGCAACACTTCCTCAAACAACTTCCCGACGACTTCCGGCGTGTTGCAACCAACAAAGGGCGTTGCCCGCGATGCTTTTCTGGTCAGACTGAACACGACTGGAACGGCGTTGGTATATTCCGGTTATCTGGGAGGAAATGGCGAAGACCAGCTTAATGATTTGGCGATTGACGCCACTGGAAACGCTTACGTGGCCGGGAATACGACTTCGACAAATTTGCCTGCCACGGGAATTCAAACCAGCCGAAAAGGTTCGCCGATTTTCAAAAGCACAAACCGCGCGGCGAACTGGTCGCCAAGCGGAAACGGCCTTCCTGTGGGACAGGTGAGCAGAATCACGGTTGATCCTTCTAACTCCATGACGTTGTATGCGGCAACTGCCATCGGCGTGTTCAAAAGCACGGATGGCGGCATTCAATGGGCTGCGACCGGGCAGGCAAATCCGGACTCGACTCCTTCTCGTGCTTCTGCTGTAGTCGTTGACCCTTCAAATTCCAGCACTGTTTATGTCACCACCAGCCTGAACGGTTTTTACAAAAGCACGGATGGCGGTCAGAGCTATCAAGGTAAAAACAACGGCATCAATTTCGTGACTTCTCTTTTTATTCACGAGCTTGTGATTGATCCGGTGATGACTTCGACGTTGTATCTGGCAACTTCCAGCGGCGCTTACAAAAGCATAAATGGCGGGGAAAATTGGACGCCAATTAACAGTGGATTCACCGGTCAAACCCGCGGGGTTCGGGGAATGGCAATTGATCCGTACAACCGAATGATCCTTTACGCCGCGACTGACAGAGGCGTGTTCAAGACGACCGATGGAGGAGCCAACTGGGTTTTGGCCGGCAACGGGCTTGGTCAGGCAAGTTCGGAAATCGGCATGCTGGCAATTGATCCATTGTCACCCACGACGGTATACGCGGCGACGGCAGGCATTTACGGCGGGCTGTTCAAAACCACTGATGGCGGAACCACCTGGCGCGCCAGCAACATCGGGTTGGGATCAAATGGTTTTCTGAGCGTTTCTTCGTTGGCAATTGATCCGTCAACGCCAGCCCTGGTTTATGCAGTGACGAGCAGCGGTTTATACAAAACCATTGATGGCGGCCTGAATTGGAGCGAAAACAATAATGGCTTGGCGGCAATCGCCACTGCTGTTGCCGTGGATCGTACAAATTCGGCAAATGTTTATGTCGGCGTTTATGTCGGTACTGATGGTTTTGCCGCGAAGGTCAATACGACGGGATCGGCTTTTGGCTGGCTGACGTATTTGGGCGGCAGTCTCAACGATGAGTTACGAGGAATCGCCGTTGATAAAGATGGTAGTGCGTATTTGGCAGGAATAGCCGTTTCCAGCGACTTCCCGACAGTCAGCCCATTTCAAGCTGCGATCGGCGGCGCAGCGGACGCGATTGTTGCGAAGGTCAATCCGGCAGGAACGGCGCTGGTTTATTCGACGTTCTTTGGTGGCAGCGATTCGGATTCGGCGAACGCAATCGCCGTCAACGACGCTGGTCAGGTATTCGTTACCGGTTCAACCGCATCCGCCAATTTTCCAACGAAAAACCCGCTGCAACCGGCTTACGGAGGTTTCAACGTTCCCGATGCGTTCGTCGCCAAATTTAATTCTGCCGGTTCAGCGTTGGAATATTCGACCTGGCTGGGCGGCAGCGCCAACGACAGCGGCGTTTCTATTGCCATTGATGGCGTGGGCAATGCGTATGTCACGGGCAATACTCGATCAACGAACTTTCCGCTGCTGAATCCGCTGCAAAGCCAGCTTCGCTTCATGGATGTTTACGTTGCCAAATTGAACCCGGCGGGTTCGGCATTGGTGTATTCAACGTTGTTGGGCGGAGATTCGGATGAACTCGTTGGCTCGCTGGCTGTGGATTCGCGGGGCAATGTGTATGTTGTCGGTGTGACGGCTTCGTTCAACTTTCCAATCGTCAACCCGTTGCAAGCCAACATGCTGATTTCGCCTGACGGGTTTATCGCCAAACTCACCGATGAAGCTGATCTGGCAATTGCCAAAACCGTTTCGCGCAATCCGGTGATGGTGGCGAATAATTTCAACTTCGTGTTGACGACGACGAACAACGGTCCTTCGCCCGCGACCGGCGTAGTTGTGACGGATCAATTGCCTGTGGGAATCAATTTCGTTTCGGCGACGACTTCGCAAGGTTCGTGCTCGAACAATGCCGGAATGGTGACTTGCAATCTGGGTAATCTGGCCGTGCGAGCCAGCGCCACTATCACGCTGACGGTTTCTGCCGCTGCCGCCGGTTCCATCACTAACACCGCTTCGGTCAAAGCTAATGAGCCGGACGTCATTTCAGCGAACAACCAGGCTTCGGCAACGGTCACGATTTCGAATCAGCCTTCAATTTATGGCCGAGTGCATTTGATCAATGGCGCTCCGTTGGCAAGCGTAACGATGACGATGACCGGAGCCTTGTCGGCAACTCAGCAAACCAACGCGCAAGGGAGTTTTCAATTCGCCAATCTGTTGCTGAGCGGCAATTACACCATCACGCCGGTCAGTTCCGTGTATTCGTTTGAACCTGCCGTGCGCGATTTCAATTTGCTGACCAGCGATCAATCCGGCGATTTCACGGCTACGCCATGCACTTACAGTTTGTCCGCGAACAGCCAGCGTTTTGAGGCAACGGGAGGCAATGGTTCTTTCACTCTCACGGCTCCGCCGCGATGCCCTTGGGCGATTACGACCGACGCCAATTGGATCAAAATCACGTCGGCGTTGAGCGGCGCGGGAAACGGCTCCATCAGTTTTGCCGTAGAGCCGACCGCCGTTCCTCGTAGCGGGCGAATCTCAGTCGGCGGACAGGTTTTGAATGTGTTGCAGGGAGTCAGCAGTTGCGTTCAAGCGAAACGATACTTTTATCCTTTGAGGCCCAGGTTTGTGACGCCGGGTGATTTGAATGGCGATGGTTTTAGCGATTTGCTCATCGGCCCTTTTTTTTCGTCGGGAACGTCAAGCTCGCCGATTTATCCGATTGGGATTTTGTTTGGCGAAGCAAGCGGGCAATTGATGCCGGGCGTTCCGATTTTGGCGAAGCTCCAGCCGGTGGAAATCGCCGCCGGAGATTTCAATGGTGATGGCAAAATGGATGTGGCTTCGCTGCCAATTTCTTTCCAGGGTGAAGCGGAAATTTTCTTGAACAATGGAGTGAACGGTTTTGCTGTCGGCGTCAATGTGCCGGTGACTACGTCTCGTTGGGCTAACTTTATTCCGAATTTGCGGGCAACTGACTTGAACAAAGATGGCAAAGCCGATTTGGTTGGAGTTGCCGGCCCCGCAGTCCTTGTCGCCCTTAGCAATTCATCCGGCAACAATGTCAGCTTTTCTGCCCCGATTGAGTTTGTGTCTTTCAGGGAAAGATTTTTGACATTGGGCGACGTGAACGGAGACGGCGCAAGCGATCTGCTCACCCTCACCGGCTCGTCCATTGAGAATCTGGTGGTTTATTTGAACAACGGAGCAGGCAGCTTTGGGCAACCGACCGCATCCACTGTTGCCATACAGACTATTTCCAGCGACTTTGCCGATTTCAACGGTGATGGCAAGGTTGATTTGGCGACGATGACGAATGCAGCTTTGCCGGTTGGAAGTTTGATGGTTGGAATTCAACCCGGCGACGGCAACGGAAGGTTTGGCGCTCCGGTGAACTCCGAATCGTTTTTGCTCGGCAGTTTTGTTGGTGGTTCACAAATTGCCGTGCGCGATGTGAACGGCGACGGCAAACCGGATGTCATAGCTGTTGGCCCCACACGGGCTGTGGTTTTGCAGGGGAATGGCGCAGGCGGAGTCGAACCTGCGGTCGAATTTGCGAAGTTTGACGAATCCGTGTCATCGGTTGCCATTGCCAACTTTGAAGCAGATGGCAAACCGGAAATAGCCATTGCCGATTTTGACAAGCGAAATGTGCTGGTGCTTTCCAATCGTTGCAGCGTTCCCGGTTTGACGGTTTCTGGCCGGGTCATTGATCTGCCGACGACGGGCGGCGTCAACGGTGTGACAATGAAATTGACGGGCGCTCGGACGGATTCGACTGTTACAGACAGCGGCGGTAATTATTCGTTTACGGGATTGCCTGCGGGGAATTACACGCTGACGCCGGAACGTGCCGGATCGGACATCACTCCAACCAGTCGCAACTTTAATCTGACGACCAGCCAGGTCATTGATTTCGACGGCAGCAGAAAAGCGACGGCGGTTTCGGCAGCCAGTTATAACGGCCAGCGAATCGCTCAAGGTTCAATCGTAGCGCTGTTCGGTTTGCAGATGACCAGCCAAACGCAAGTTGCAACCAGGCAACCATTGCCGACTTCGCTGGGGGGAATGACAGTAGCGTTCAAAAATACAGATAGCGCGCGAGAGTACAACGCTCCGTTATTTTTCGTATCGCCAAACCAGATCAATTTGCTGGTTCCGCTGGGTTTGTCTGATGGTGACGTTACGTTCCGTGTTTTCGCTCCTGGCAGCAGTATTGAGCCAACAACGCTAGGCAGAGTAATGATTGAACAGGTGGCGCCTGGCTTGTTTTCCGCTGATGCCAGTGGGCGAGGTTTGGCTGCGGCGGTTGCTTTGCGAATCAAAGCCGATGGTTCACAGGTTTATGAGTCGGTTGTGCAATTCGATCTATCCCAAAACAAGTTCGTCGCCATTCCAATTGATGTCGGCAATCCGGCTGAGCAAGTGTTTTTACTCGCTTTTGGCACGGGGATTAGCGGGCGACTCGCCTTGTCGAATTTTCAAGCTCGAATCGGTGGGGAAACCGCTGAGATCACATTTGTTGGTCCCCAAAACGATTTTGTCGGACTTGATCAAGTTAATTTGCGGCTACCTTCAATTTTAGCAGGTCGTGGGGCTGTGGACATTGCATTGACTGTTGATGGCAAGGCAGCCAATGTCGTTCAGGTTAATATCAAGTGATAAAGCGGCAATCCCAACTGACGTTGAGTCTTCGCTCTTACGACTTGAATAACAAAAGGCGGCTATTTTGAGCCGCCTTTTGTTATTCTGAATGATTTCGCCAGCCTGAGGCTCAGGCAGATAAACGATAGCCTGGACGTTTAGGCAATTTCGGGATTCCTTTTCCTGTTTGCTTGGTGGTGGAATGTGCCAAATTCGATTGGCTCGTTTGGGAAGTAATGTTGGATGATGACGAAAGGGCGAACAGCAAAATAAGTGAGCCTGTAAGGCTCAGACAACTGCGAGTAAAGAGATTTTGGGATGTGCTTTTCATTTGTACTTCGACTCCTGGATAAAGTGGTGTGACTGGCGAACGTTCTTTTGACGTTAAGTTTGAAATCACGCTCAGCTAGTCAAAAATTGATACAAACACAAATTGATCGTCAGCAAGAAGACAATTGCCCTCAGGCTTCGCTGGCAAATGCGAAAAATGTGTCGGGTTCTTAATTTACGGGGTCGGTACTGTGTAGTGAGATTGCCTTTTAATTTTCTTGTTGTTTACGCGACGCATAGTAGCTTGAATTCCTACAATATCGCAATCGAAAATTTTGAAAATTGTCGGAATTTGTAGGAATTTTTCTGGCAAGGCTACTTTTGTATGTGAAGTTTTGAGTTTTGGGTTGGTTTTCATGCTCGAAAAGGCAAAAAGATGAGTATTGCCCATCTTTTTGCCTTTTGCTTATCCGCTTATCCAATGATCGAGTGAAGAGCAAAGATGATTAAGCGACAATTTTTTTGGCAACGACTCCGGCAACATCGGTCAGTCGGAAGTTTCGGCCACTGTAACTGTATGTCAGGCGTTCATGATCCAGTCCCAGCAGATGCAGCATCGTCGCGTGAAAATCGTGGATGTGCATGCGGTCTTCGACGGCGTGATAAGCGATGTCGTCAGTCGCTCCGTAAATAAAACCGCCTTTGACTCCGCCGCCTGCCATCCAGATCGAATAGCCATACGGGTTGTGATCGCGCCCGTCGCCGCTTTCCGACACCGGAGTCCGTCCGAATTCGCCAGCCCAAATCACCAGCGTATCTTTCAACAAACCGCGCGCTTTCAAATCCTTCAACAAACCGGCGATGGGCTTGTCCACTTCGCGGGCGTTTTTGGTGTGCAGGTTATACAGGTCTTCGTGCTGATCCCATTTGTAACTGTGGGTGCATTGAATGTAGCGCACGCCGCGTTCGGCCAATCGCCGAGCCAGCAAACATTGCCAGCCGAAATCCGCCGTGATGGGATTGTCCAAGCCGTACAGCTTTTTGGTGACTTCGGATTCTTTGTCCACCTGGAAAGCTTCGGGAGCTTCGGTCTGCATGCGAAAGGCGAGTTCAAACGCTTGAATGCGCGATTCCAGTTGTGGGTCTTGGCGGCGCAATTCCTGATGCCGACGATTTATGTTTTGCAGCATCTCCAATTCGAACTTTTGTTCATCCGGCGACAGGTGTTTGCCCAGCAGATACTCAATCGGTTCGTTTTTGATGTCGTCCACTTTCAGACCGGAATTGCCGATGGCCGTGCCTTGATAAGCTCCGGGCAAAAAGGCCGACGACCAATTCTTGGCTCCGCCGTGCGACAGCGTAGGTTTAATCATGATGTAACCCGGCAGGTTTTGATTTTCCGTGCCCAAGCCATACACCGACCACGATCCCATGCTCGGACGCACGAAGTTCGATACGCCAGTGAACGTCTGCAACATTGCTGCTCCGTGATCCACCCCTTCGCCAACCATCGAACGAATGATGCACATATCGTCCACGCATTCGCGTATGTTGGGGAACAGGTCACTGACCGGAACTCCGCTTTTGCCACCGGGTTTGAAGTCCCACAGCGGTTTCATCAACGGGCCGACTTTGCCATCGGCAAATGCCAGCGGACGTTTGATCGGCAGAGGCTTTCCATGATCACGCACCAATCGTTCTTTCGGATCGAAGGTGTCAATCGAAGACGGCCCGCCGTGCATAAACAAAAAGATGACTCGTTTGGCTTTCGGCTGGAAGTGCGGAGCTTTCGGAGCCAGAGGATTATCCGATTGCGGATTGCGGATTGCGGATTGCGGATTGGTTGCAGCGAATAGTTTCGCCTCTTCGGCGAGTAATGCTGTTAAGCCGACTGAGCCAAAACCAAGCCCGGCGGCCCGCAGCCAGGCGCGGCGCGAGAGAGGAGCGGTCTTGGGCTGATAAAGCGATGACAGAAGTTTGTTCATGTTCTTTCCTTGGATTAGGCAGATGTCTGGTTACTATCTTTTGCGTCAGGTTTGGATTCTTGTTTCTCGACCTGTTTTGAATCCGTCTCGTACGGGGCTGACAGGGATAGCTTTTCAAATATTTTTTCGTGTGGAATCGGCATCCAGGGGTATTGAGGCCGTTTCGCGCGTTTTTCCACGAAGTACTTCGGTTGAACCAACGTTATATCCGAATTCAAGAATAAGCAGGCTATAGCGGTGACATCGCAGTTACGTTTATCGAGAACTTTCATGCACTCTACCATTGTCCCGCCGGACATTATATCTGCGCCTAGAAGAAGCACATCCTCTAGTCCTTCCTTGATCTGACTGACATCAACTGCGATGGGAACTCGATGCAAGACCCCGCCTTTCAGCCTCATTTCATAAGCAAAGTTGAGAACAACGATTGGGATGTATCGAGTGCCAAATTGATGGGAGAGCACGGAAGCCGCTATCGCCCCGGCGCGCCCAACCCCAACGATGCATTTGGGAGTGATGTTGTTTTCGTCCAATTGCTTCTTCAGTTTCAAAATGGCTTTTTTCACCGCTCGCCATGACATGTCTCCGCGGTTGGTTCGCCACTTATTGTAAAAATACCTGGCTGGCGGGGTGATCAACGCGACTAGCGCCAGTCCGGTTTTGATGACATCAAAAAACGTGTATTCCATCCGGGGATCCTTTGGTTAATGTACGGCTTCTCCAGTTTGGGTGGTTGAGGTTGTCCCGCGAGAACAGGTCCCAAAACAGACGGCCTTGAATCACGCAGGTTGTTGATTGCCGAGCACAGCAAAAATAGCCAACAGCAAGACGAAGATCAAAATGACTCTGTTGGGTGGAAAACGTTCCTGAATACGCCCTCAAACGCCGAATTGGCGCAAATGATGATCGCAGTGCAAATATCCCCATAGTTGCCATTCGGCTTCGGTCATCAAACCGAAAATCGGATGTGGTTGGGAATCGGCGGATGGTTTGGAAAATCGTTCTATTGTCGCTTCCAGTTTGGCGCGGTCGCGCTCGAAATCTTCCGGCGGAGTGCCATCAATTTCCTGATCGAAGGCTGGCATGGTTTTGATGCCGTGAGGCCAGGGCATTGGAGAATTCAGCGCCACCCATTTCATGATCGAACGCGAAAACCAGTTGTCTTTCGTGCCGCTCTCTTTTTCACCGGTTCGACATTTGAAAGCGTCTTCCAGATGACAGATTGCCTGATGAGCATTCATCCTTCCCCACTTTCGCGGGCTGTCGGGACGCAACTGGCTTAGCCGTTCCAGAATTTCAGCTTTGTCGTTTGAATTGAGAAAAGTCTTTTTCATCGCCGTCAATCCAGATAAAGGAAATCGTTTGAAGCCATCAGCACTCGGCACAAACTCTGCCAGGCTTTGGCGTCCGCGTTTTCGCCCGAAGCTTTTTGTTTGAACGCCGCGATGTATTTCAACGCCTGATCGAGTTCGGCTTTTTCAGCTTGGCGATTCAGCACGCGGCGGTACAGGCTTTCGACGCGAGCCGAATCATTCAGCGAAGCATCCGCCAGTAACGTTTTGGCCAACGAAGCCGAACGGTCTGTCAGGAATTCGCTGTTCAGCCAGAACAACGCCTGAGTCGAAACATTGGTCAACAGGCGTTTGCCCGTCACCGAAGTCGCGTCGCCAAAATCAAACAGGTTCAACAACGTGGGCAAATTGGCGCGACGAAGTTGGATGTAAACCGTGCGGCGTTTCAGTTTTTCAGGATTCAAACTCAACCGGCCTTGGTTGTTTTCGCCGTCGGTTCCGCGTCCTTTTTGCAATGTGCCGCCCATCGTCAGGTCAATTGAACCGTCAATTGCCAGCAACCCATCGCGTAATTCTTCGACTGAAAGACGACGGCGGTTAAACCGCGTCAACAAACGGTTGTCGCTGTCGGTGTTGTCGGACAGAGTTGGATTGATGCTGGCCATTTGGTAGGTGCTGGACAGCATCAACATTCGGTGCAGGGCCTTCACTGCCCAGCCGCGTTTGACGAATTCGCGCGACAGGTAATCCAGCAATTCGGGGTGCGAAGGTTTGTCGCCGGTTTTGCCGAAATTATCCGGCGTCCGAACGATGCCTTCGCCAAAATGCCATTGCCAAATGCGATTGGCCATCACGCGCGAGGTCAGCGGATGTTCGGGTTGCGTCAACCATTCGGCCAGTTGCAGCCGACCGCTGCCGGTGAAGCTGGGTTTGGTGTCGAAGTGAGAAAGTATGGCAGGGAAGGCTTTCGGAGCTTCTTCGCCGGGGTTGTTGTAATCGCCTCGCACAAAAACTTTTTGCGCCACAGGTTCGCCTTCTTCAATCGCGCAGGCGAGTTCAGGTTCGACCGGGACGGATTTTTTCAACGTCTCGATTTCTTTTTGCAATTCGGCGATGCGCTGGTTTTGTTCGGCGGAAAAACGAGCTTTGTCTTTTGCGGAAACTGCAAACGGTCCGTCGCCTGCGAAATACACGCCATGAAAGAACCGATCATCACCGGCTTCAAATGCAGGTTTGCTCTGAGGCGATTTTTTCTTGTCCGGTTCAGCCGCTTTTTCAGCCGCCCGCCATTTGGCCATTTCCTGCAACCATTCATTCAATCGAGTTTGAAATTGTTTTTGGTAACTTTGTGCGACTTCGGTCAGTTTATCCGGCTTGGCGTTGCGCCATTCCAGCAAATGTTGCGGAGTCAGGTCTTGGGGCTTCAGCGCATTGACCCAGCGTTTCAGCACTTCGACGGGCAGTTTGGTTTGCTCGGCAATGTCTTCAGGTTTGGCGTTATCGTTGTAAACCTTGTGAGCGGCCAGCATGAAATCTGCCGTTCGCAGGGCAAGCTGTTTTGCCGCAGGTTCGCGCACCGAATCAACGATATCCTCAATTTCACCTTGTGCCTTTTGCTGTTTGGCTTGGTGTTCTTTGCGAGCGGCCTGGTATTTTTCCCATTCGGTTTTCGGAACCAGCGGTTTTTCCAGCAGGCCAGACACATGCGAATCCGGGTTGCTGAAGCTGCGCGTCGAAGCAAAGATGTTAATCATCGAATAGTAATCTTTGGTCAACAGCGCATCGAATTTATGGTTGTGGCAGCGCGCGCACGCCATCGTCAGTCCCAAAAAAGCTTTTGACGTGACGTCCACTTGTTCGTCATACACGTCGTACAGCATCTTCGTTTTGTCCTGCTGTGCGACGGCTTTCGCGCCCAAAGCCAGAAAACCTGTGGCGATGATGCCGCGACGATTTACTTCGCCACCGTCTTTGGCTGGCAACAAATCACCTGCGATTTGTTCGCGCAAGAATTGATCGTAAGGTACATCGCTGTTGAACGATTCAATGACGTAATCGCGGTACTTCCAGGCGTGTGGGTAACGATGGTCTTCGTCGTTGCCGGTTGAATCGGCGTAACGCGCCACGTCCAACCAATGGCGTCCCCACTTTTCGCCGTAACGCGGCGAAGCCAGCAACCGATCAACGACTTTTTCAAAAGCCTTTGGCGAGGCATCGGCCAGAAAATCCTTGATCTCTTGTTCGGTTGGCGGCAAGCCCGTCAAATCGTAAGTCGCCCGACGCAGCAAAGTCATTTTGTCTGCGGGCGGAGCAGGTCGAAGATTCTTTTCTTCCAGCTTGGCCAGAATGAAAGCATCAACCGGCGATTTCACCCAAGCCGAATTTTTGACTTTCGGCACAGATGGGTTGGCCAGAGGTTGATACGCCCAGAATTTCTTTTCTTCTTCGGTGAATTCGCGCGTGGATTTCGGAGCCGATTTGGCTTCGGCGACGACAGGTTTGGCACTGGGCCAGACGGCTCCGGCCTTGACCCATTCGGCGATGGCGGCAATGTCGGCGTCTTTCATCTTGCCGGTCGGAGGCATCTTCAATTTGTCGTCGTATCCGATGACTTTCAGCAAACGGCTTTCTTCCGGCTTGTCTTTGTTAATCAGCGTTCCGCTTTCGCCGCCTTTGGCAAAGCCTTCGGCAGTGGTCAGATCGAGTTGCGCGACTTGTGCGTTCGGGTTGTGGCATTTGGCGCAGTTGGCCATCAACAGAGGCCGAACCTTTTTCTCGAAAAACTCCGCCTGATCGTTGGTCTGGTGGAGCGCATGGGCCGAAGCCGGTTCAAACATCGAACTCGCGCCAAACAATCCTGCGCCAATGAAGCAAACGGCAATCAAAAGTTTCAGACGGTGATTCGTCGCCAACATGAACTTGCTCCCCTGTGAATTGAAGATAGTGAAAAAGAGGTGCGGACCCGCACGAAACCGCGTTATAACTGCGGCCTGACAGATTGGTCAAGCCACTTTAGTTTGGCAGCCGGTTTTCCTTTGGGGGTCAACCTTTTAAGCCTCTGGTTTGTTTGGCTTCGGTACGAAATGCGGCGGAAATTTTTCCCGCGAAGATTTTTCTCAATTCGGTTGAGCGTGAAAATCAGGAAAGTCGAAAAAGCTCCGGCTCGGCGGAAATTATTTCATAGCGGTTTTTACGCGACGGCGTAAGAATTACTCGGCGGTTGGGTGGGCAAGTTTGCGGCAAACGCTCAATGATGGAATCAACGCTTGCGTTTTCAACGACTTAGAAATTTTTTAGCGGCGTGGTTCTTGTGGCATCGTGGTTGCTCTAGCGATGGTGGGGCAACGAGATACCAGGTGGTTAACTCCACTGACGGTGTCAAGCGGTTACCAGGGTGAGGAAGGTGACCGCACTTATCATGGCGCTACAGACAATCCCACGACTGTAGCGCCTTTTATTTTACGATTGCCGAGAGCACTCCCGGCATTCAAGCAAACAGACAATCTCACGGAGGCGGTGTTCGGTGCTATGGTCTGTTTGGTTGCTACCATTCCTTACCGCCAAAGGCTTCCATTCTCCCATCATCAAGGTTCCCCCTTGCTAACAACCAATAACGATTTGTGTTTGTGTCAAAGACTGTCGAACTTATAAGCAGATGGCGTGGTAGGCGTATGATTACGTGCCTCGAAAGGGTTTGCGGTTAAGGGATGCGCCGCAGTACGTATTCATGCGCCGACCAGACCACCTGCTGAGATCAAGTCTCGAAAAGTCTGGTGAGGTCTTGAGAAGTCTGGGCAAGTCTTGAGAAGCCGAAACAATGACTAGACTTTCCAAGACTTTTCCAGACTTTCCAAGACTTGTCTTGACGGACTTTCCTGCCGTGACTATGTTGCGTGTTCGCTGCTGAATCTTTATCCCACAGGGCGCGCAATGTTGAGCGATTACCGCCAGCGATTTAGCGAGTACCATTCCGAACTTCACCGCGAAGACTTTCTCTTTCGTTCCGGTCGCCAAACCAGCCGCGACGTGTCGCACATCCACAGCGAATACAGCGACCTGTTTCGACTTTCGACGGTTGAAGAACTGCGCGCCAAATTCAACGACGTTTCCGAATCCCGCAAAACCGAACGAGCCGCGATTGGGCGATTGATCGCCTTCGCTCTGGAAGGAAATCTGCTTGCGCGCGTCCGCGAAGTTTCCTCCGAAATCGCCGAGTACGAAGCCGCCTCGAAAATTGATTGGGAAGGCGAGCGAATCGTTTTCCATCAAATCGAAGAATTGCTGGCGACCGAACCTGACCGCCAGCGTCGCCGCGAACTTCATGCCCGCCGAGCCGACATCGTCAAAGGAACTCAGGATTTGTTGGCTGAACGATTTGAAAAGCTGCGAATTGGAGCCGTCGAATTGGGGTTTGAAAGCTATACGATGATGCGAAGGCAGCTTCGCGGAGTTGATCTTGAAACTGTGGCGACGAAGGCGACGCAATTCTTGTCGAAAACCGAAAGCCGGTATGTGTCGGAGCTTGCGCCGTTGCTGGCGCGCGAAACCGGCGTTGCGTTGGACGAAGCAACCGTAGCGGATTTGCCCTATCTGCGGCGTTACACGCGGTTCGATGTGTTCTTTCCGCGCGAACAGATGCTGCGCGTATACCGCGAACTGTTTGCCGGGTTCGGGTTCAATCCTGACAAACAAACGAATGTCGAACTCGATGCTGCCGTTCGTGCGGGCAAACAACGCCGTGCGTTTTGTTCGCCGATTCGCATTCCCGACGAAATCAAACTGGTCGTTCAACCAACCGGCGGCCAGTTGAATTACGGCGAATTCCTGCGCGCGGCGGGCAAAGCGCAATCTGCGGCATGGACTTCGCGCAATCTGCCGCCGGAATTTCAACGTGGCGGAGGCGCAGCCGTGCCGATGGCCTGGACATTGCTGATCGAAAACCTGCTGCTGGAAGAAGCCTGGCTCACCGGAACCTTCGGCTTTGTCGCCAATGCGGAATTTCGCCGCGCGCTGTCGCTGTTTCGTTTGCTGGATTTGCGCCGCGAAGCCGCCCGGCTCACTTACGAACTGGAGTTTCATTCGGGCAATCTGACCAGCGGCATTGGCGAACGGTACGCCGAGCTAATGACCGACGCACTGCGCGTGCGCGTTGACGGAGCCGATTGTTTGAGCGACCTCAGCGACGATTTTCGCTCGGCGGATTTTCTGCGCGCCGCCGCCTTTGAAGCGCAACTGCGCGATTACCTGAAAACCCAATTCGGATCGCGCTGGTGGACTTCGGCCAAAGCGGGCGAAATGCTGATTGATTTGTGGAATACCGGGCAGCAGTATTCGGTGGAGGAATTGGCTGCGATGATTGGCTTGGGCGAGTTGGATTTTGACAGTTTGATTTCAGGGAAAGGCAATTATCTTGCGTAAGTGAAAAGAGCGTATTATTGTCCCAAAACTGCCCCGCAAAGGTGCCCTAAAACAATCAAAGGAGTTCCTTATGCGTAAAAAACTCAATTTAATTGTGATTTGTATCTTGTTAGCCTGTTTCACCTCTGATTTTGTTCTAGCGCAAAGCAAGCCCGTGAAAATACCGCCGCAAATTGTCCAGAATCTTCTAAAAGAGTTAGGTGATTTGTGTAGTGAGCACAAAGGCGCTGCTGGGCGTGCCGCTTTAGAGAAATCCATCCGTGCTCAAGTTGTAGACCTTAATAGTGATGGGATACCAGAGTTTATTGTTCGAGTAATTGATACTTGTTTTTGCGGAGCAACAGGGAATTGCCCAGTTTGGGTGTATCAAAAGTCTGAAAAAGAATACGACTTTATTCTCCAAGAAATGTCGGCAACAGCCTTATATCCAAAAGAAACCTCCACTAAAGGATACAAAGATTTAGTATCAGAGGCGCACCTAGCTGCAGACGAGGTTTATATTAGGGAATTTAAGTGGGACGGCACCCAATACAATCCAACAATTTGCGGGTTACGTAAGCAGGTAGGAGAAAGACAGGGTAAGCCGGTTTATAGATTCCAACGCGAAAGTTGCTCAGACGATAATCGGCCCTTAGCAAGAGAAGTTGAACCCCAAAGAGAGTCACCAAGCGTAGGAACTGGTCCAGTAAGTTTATCTTTAGTCCCGAATGCGTTCACGATAAAGGCTTCCCATTATTCCTGGTATGAATTCAATGTGAGTGGGCAGTATCGAAATGCCTATGTTTCTGGAAGGTTCGAGGTATCAGGTGGTCAAAGAAATGATGTTGAAGTTTTCATTCTTGATCCCGACGCCTTCACTAATTGGCAAAACGGCCACAGTGTGAACACTTGGTATAACTCTGGAAGAATTACCGTTGGAAATATCAATGTGCCATTGATGCCCGGAAAATACTTTTTAGTCTTCAACAATAACTTTTCTATTCTCTCTCCAAAAGCAATCTCTGCGAACATAAATCTAATTCAAAGGAACTGAACACATCGGCTTTGGCTTAAATCTGCTTCAAGTTAAATGTGTTGGAACAATGAAACAGCTTGTTAGGGTACTACTCGACGAACGAAGTTATGACATCACCATTGCTGACGGCGCGTTGAAGCAGGTCGGCGAAATTACGCGAGCGGCGCTTGGGGCGAAGACGCGCAAGCTGGCGATTATTTCCAACGCGCGCGTTCACCGGTTGTATGGCCGAGGGGTCGAAAAGAGTTTGAAGCAGGCGGGCTTTGCCACGCTGACGCATTTGATGGGCGAAGGCGAACGCGCCAAATCGCTCCGGTCAGCGGAAAAAGCCCTGGCATTTATGATCGCCAATCGTTTTGAGCGCAGCGATGCCGTGGTCGCTCTGGGCGGCGGCGTCGTAGGCGATCTGGCCGGATTCGTCGCGGCTTGTTATCAGCGCGGAGTTCATTACGTCCAGATTCCGACGACCTTGCTGGCGACGATTGATAGTTCTGTCGGCGGTAAAACCGCGGTCAATCATCGGCTCGGCAAAAACCTGATTGGAGCGTTTCACCAACCGCGCGCGGTCATCATTGATCCGCAAACGCTGGTAACGTTACCGCAACGCGAACTGCGCGCCGGGCTTTACGAAGCTTTGAAATACGGCGTGATTTGGGATCGGGCGTTGTTTGATTTGCTGGAGGAAAAACTGGCGGATGTGTTTGCGCTCGATGCCGGGTTGTTGACGCAGATCATTGCTCGCTGTTGCGAAATCAAAGCCGAAGTCGTCACCACCGACGAACGCGAATCGGGGTTGCGGCGAATTTTGAACTTCGGCCATACGGTCGGCCACGCGCTGGAAGCCGTGACGGCTTATCGGCGGCTGAAACATGGCGAAGCAGTCGGGTACGGAATGCAATGCGCCTCTACCATTTCGGAAAAAGCGGGTATAATCCCGCGCGCTGAAGCCGACGTGATCAGGTCAGGCGTTGACGCGCTGAGCCGGTTTGGTCGCAAGCTGCCCCCCATTGACGATTTGAACGTGCCCGACATCGTCGCGGCGACGGCGCACGACAAGAAAGTTGTCCAAGGAAAACTTCCCCTCATTTTACCAACACGGATCGGCGAGGTTGTGGTACGCGACGACATTTCGCCGGCCATCGTTCGCGCCAGCGTGCGCGAGTTGCTGAAGAGAGGCTCAAACCAGAATGAAAAGAAATAAGGTTGATCGTAAAAAAGCTTTGGCCGAACGTGGAGCCGGGCGGTTTGGCGTGTTGCTATTGCTGGCCGTTGCCGCAGCGGTTGTTTACCTGGTGGCGATTTTCGTTCCGATTTATCAAGGTAACCAGGCGATGCACGTCGCGTCGGTGGAAATTTTGCATCGCGGCGCATTGCAGAACCTGAAAGACGAAGACGTTCGCGCTCAGTTGAAAGAAAAAGCCCGCGAATGTGGATTGCCCGACGATCATCGTGTCGAGTTGTGGCGCGAAGGCCGCGCGCTGGCGGCCAAAATCACCTTCAAACATAACGTCCGCTTCCCGTTTTACACCTACGAATGGCCGTTTGAAATCCGCGTCAAAGACCCAGGTCTGTAAGTATCTTCAGCCCAGCAAGTACCCAATAAAGATGACGATTGTGGGATCGCTTTTAGCTCCCATGTACTGTTCGCACAACACGCGCCATTGGGTGTGATTCTTGCCTGCCTGTCAGGGCATAAGGTATTCTCAGCGCCCTGTTTGAAGCTTTATCACAGCACTATTTACAAGGAATCACACGAATGAACGTCATACCGAGTGAAGGCTACAGCATCACTCTGCGCTTGCGGCTGGCCAATCGTCCCGGAATGTTGGGACACGTCACCTCCGCGATTGGCGAAGCCGGTGGAAACATCGGAGCCATTGATATTGTCGAAGTCGGCGCACATCACCTGATCCGCGACATTACCGTCGCCGCCGGAGACGACGAACACGCCGAAAGCATCGCCAAGGCCGTCGGAGAAGTTGACGGCGTCACCGTCATCAACGTTTCTGACCGCACCTTTCTGCGCCACATCGGCGGCAAGATCGAAATCGCCAACAAACGCCCTCTGCAAAACCGCTCTGATTTATCCATTGCCTACACGCCCGGAGTCGCCCGCGTGTGCATGGCCATACACAAAGACCCTGAGAAGGTTTACAACCTGACCATCAAGCGAAACTGCATCGCCGTTGTCACCGACGGCACGGCGGTTTTAGGACTTGGCGACATCGGCCCGGCGGCGGCTCTGCCAGTGATGGAAGGCAAGGCCATGTTGTTCAAGGAATTTGCCGGAGTGGACGCTTTTCCCATTTGTCTGGACACTAAAGACCCTGACGAAATCGTTCGCACCGTCAAAGCGATTGCTCCAGCGTTTGGCGGCATCAATCTGGAAGACATCGCTTCGCCGCGCTGTTTTGAAGTCGAGCAGCGATTGAAACGCGAACTGGACATCCCGGTCTTTCACGACGATCAGCACGGAACCGCCGTCGTGGTCATGGCGGCGCTGATCAACGCACTGAAAATCGTCGGCAAGAAAATCGAAGACATCAAAATCGTGGTTGTCGGAGTAGGTGCTGCCGGAACGGCTTGCACCAAAATGCTGCTCAGCGCCGGAGCGAAAAACGTCGTCGGGTGCGACATTCACGGAGCCGTTTATCGCGGGCGCACCGAAGGCATGAACGAAGCCGTCGAGTGGTACGCCAACAACACCAACCCCGACAATCTGCAGGGTTCGCTGGCGGACATTATCGCTGGCGCGGATTTGTTTTTGGGTTTGTCCGGCCCCGGAGTGCTGAAAGTCGAAATGCTTCAGAAAATGAACCGCGATCCGATTGTTTTTGCGCTGGCCAACCCTACGCCGGAAATCATGCCCGAAGAAGCCTGGCCGTATGTCAAAGTTATGGCGACGGGGCGTTCCGATTATCCAAACCAGATCAATAACGTGCTGTGTTTTCCCGGCATCTTTCGCGGAGCGTTGGACTGCCGAGCGTCGGACATCAACGAAGAAATGAAAATGGCTGCGGCTCAGGCCATCGCGTCCGGCATTGGCGCGGAGGAACTGCACCCGGAATACATCATTCCGTCGGTGTTCAACCGGCAGGTTGCGCCGCTGGTCGCCAAGGCCGTCGAAGAAGCCGCCCGTCGTTCTGGCGTCGCTCGCCGCGAACGCGCCGAAGGCCGAGCGAGGTAAATTTGGAGTGCGGGGGGGGGGGGCCCGGTAGAGGGGGCCAAGG
>JANRKX010000089.1:0-52566 GCA_033763255.1 Acidobacteriota bacterium
GGCGAATAACGTGCTGAACACCATCACCTTCCGCGCTTCGGGAGCGTTGCGGCAGTTGAATTACGGCAACGGCAGGCGGTTGACGATGGGGTACAACGACAATCGCAACCAGCCGACCAGCATGGTGGTGGATCGGACGAACAACTCCGCCGACAAGGTGGTGGATTACGCTTACCAGTATTACGACGCGAACGGCAAGAACAACAATCGCATCCGCCAGATCACGGATAACATTGATACGGCTTACTCGACCACGTACAGCTACGACAATTACAACCGGCTGACCAATGCGACGGCGAACGCCTTCAGCCGCAATTACCAGCACGATCCGTTCGGTAACATCACGAACTTTTCGGGCTTGACGCTGAATTACCAGACCAACTCCAGCGGAGCGCCCACCACCAACCGAATTGACACCGACAGCCAGAATTTCAGCTACACCTACGACGCGGCGGGCAACATGACCGTAGGCGCGGGGCAGAGCTACAGCTACGACGGAGCCAATCGGCTGAAGACGGCGAGCGGAGGCACGAGCAGCTACGGCTACGACGGCGACGGCAAACGAGTCAAGAAAACCGAAAACGGAGCGACGACGTACTATGTCTACTCGTCGAAGTTGGGGCAGTCGGTGATGGAAGTGAACTCCAGCAGCGTCCAGCGGGCGTATGTTTACTCCGGCAGCAAGCTGGTAGCGATGCAGGCTACGGACGGGCAATTTTACTGGCTGCACACCAATCATCTCGGCAATTCCCGCGCGATGACGGATGGCAGCGGCAACCTGACGTACAAGGGGCAGTTTGATCCTTACGGAGCGACGCTCACCGAATGGTCAGGCTCAGGCAACACCAATCTGAACTCGAAGAAGTTCACCGGGTATGAACGAGACTCGGCGACGGGCTTGGACTATGCGAACGCGCGGATGTATAACTCTGCGCGGGGACGGTTCATGACGCCTGACCCGATTGGGTTGAAAGCGGCTGATTTGAGACGCCCTCATACGCTTAATAGTTATAGCTATGTTCAGAATGATCCGGTGAATCTCATTGACCCAGGCGGTCTTGAATCATATTTGTGGACTTGTGAGACAATAGGATGGCTATGGGATGGACGTAATGAGCGGTGGTTTATGATTGAGCAATGCTCGCTTCGTGTTCTGTCCAGTCGTGATCCTTCTGGAAAAAGCGGTGGTGGTGGAGACAGCCGCGGCGGTGGTGAGCGACGCCAAAATAGGGCGAAGGCGCAATTTGATCTTAACAAACTCAAAACTTGCGCAAAAGACATCTATGGTGTCGAAGTTGAAGAGTTTCAGGGGCCAGGTGAAGATGGGCGTGGTGATGGTATCTTCAAGGCAAAAGGCAACGACATTATAGCGGGTAAACAAAACACAAGCATAACCATACTAACAGATAGAACAAGCTACACAGGAGCGGAATTAGCAACAGTAAACCGGCAAGATGACTGGATATACGGCTTGACATTCTCAAATGGATATAATTGGGCTGGACATGGAACTCAAAGCCCCTACAAGAACTACGTGGCATCTGATATTCCCTTTCACCCAGATATGGCAGCAAACGCATATATCGTGTCTTTAGCAACTCAAGTTCATGAAATCGCACACTCATTGGCAGAAATTACTGGCCTTTCAAATCCTGCAGTTGGTGAAGAAGGCTTCCTTTTTGAAAAATGCGTTTTCGGAGGTAAAGTGAACGACGATGGAACGATAGAGCCATAAAGTGCTAGACATTAGGGGTAAGGCGCTAGGCTTATTTACATTGTAAATTCACTAAGTTTTCTTAGCTTAGTTGTCTATTAGCGAATGAGCGATATAAAACGTAGTAAGAGGTACTATAATATGCTGAAAATGATATTACTTTTTCTTTTTTTGTCTTTAACTGACAACGAGGAGTTGCTTTCTATGATTTCCCACGAAGGCAGAGCTACTTTAAGTGGGGCCGAACAGGCTCTTTATTCGCTTCAAGAAGACAGTCCTGCTCTAAATGCAGATGAATATGCTGTTTACTCGACGTACCTTGATGGGATTGAAAAGAACCTAGGCAATGGCAAGGCAATAAGCCTGGTTGTACTAAATGGCCAAACCATTCCTGCAGATTCTGGCTGCTTTTCTGTTGTAATAGCAAAGCAGAATAAAATAATAGCTAACAACGAATTAACCTTATTATTTCAAGACCTTGAAACTAAGAGAAAAGCGTCAAAACTTATCAAAAACTCTTTTAACGTTAAGCATGAGCATGAGCTTTTAGACAGGAGTGATTTTGATGCCTTGGTTAAACCTGAGAGCATTAGCGGGTGGGATGAGTATTATAAAAAATATCCGAATTCATCAGGCTACATCTCTCTTTCCAGGGTGGGATTTAATGCTGACGCTACAAAAGCAATAGTATTCAGAGTTATTCGTTGTGGTAAGCGTTGTGCGTCTGCAGATTACTTTCTTTTCGAAAAAACGAGTGGTCAATGGAAACAGATCAACTCAATAAATTGTTGGGTTTCCTAAATACTCTAGCAGGTAGAGTACAATTCGGACAAATTTACACGTTGACAAGTCGTTTTGTCGCCTTGTCGATTGATGTCAGCAATCCGTCTGAACAAGTCTTTTTGCTGTCGTATGGAACCGGCTTTCGCCATCACAGCGGATTGAACAACGTCAAAGTGACGATCAACGGCGCGGACGCCGAAGTCCTGTTTGCCGGAGCGCAAGGCGAGTTTGTCGGCTTGGATCAATGCAATGTTCGGCTGGCGCCTTTGCTGGCCGGGAGCGGCGAAATCAGCATCGCGCTGACGGTGGACGGCAAAACCTCCAACACGGTCAAAGCCAGAATCAAATAATTTCGCGTTCGTAGTTCCGCCTTCAGGCGGCTGCGGCTCGGCACGAGCCATACCGTTGGCGGCTTGCATCCGCGCTGCCGCCTGAAGGCGGAACTACAAGCATGGCGGACGCCGAAAGTCCGAGTATGCGAGTTACCGGGGTTTGATTTCTCGTCCGTTGACGGCGGGGGCGCTGGCAACTGCTTCTTTCAACCGTTCGATCACGTCGCGGCTGAGTTCGTCAATGTCGGCTTTGATGGTGAAGCCTGCGGCGTTGGCGTGGCCGCCTCCGCCGAAATGTTCGGCGACTCGCGCGACGTTGACGCGGTTCTTCGACCGCAAGCTGGTTCGATACGTCGAATTCGACAGTTCGCGGAAAAAGGCGACAGCTTCGACATCGCCGACGGTCAGCGGGTAGGTGATGATGCCGTCAGAATCGTCTTCGGTGGCGCCGCTCATCTCTTGAGCTTCTTTGGTCATGGTGATCCAGGCGATTCGCCCGGATTCATCGCGTTGCAAGGTGGACAGCACCGCGCCAACCAGCATGATTTTGGCGTAAGGGTAGTTGTAGAAAATCGCTTGCGAGAGTTTGGCCGGTTGCGCGCCGTATTTGACCAGATCGCTGGCGATTTTGAAGGTGCGTTCGGTCGTGTTTGAAAAGTGGAAAGAACCGGTGTCGGTCAGCAACGCCGCGTAAACGCAACTGGCCACTTCGGAAGTGATTTTGGCTCCGATGGCTTTGGCCAGGTTGTAGATCATTTCGCCAACGGCAGCCGCTGTCGAATCTATCCAGTTCAAGTCGCCGAACAGAGCCGTCGTCGAATGATGGTCAATGTTGACGACGAACTGGTCTTTCAAAGATGGAAGCCCAGGGCGGGATACATCGCTGCATTCGATGACAAACACTGCGTCGTATTCCCGGTCAACGTCTTTGACGACTCGAACTTCGTTAGCGCCCGGAAGCCTTGAGTAAGAGTGCGGGACGCTGTCGCACATGATGACTTCGGCATCTTTGTTCAACCCACGCAAAATCCAGCAAAGCGCCAGAGACGAACCCAGACTGTCGCCATCTGGGCGAATGTGGGACGTAATGGCAAATCGGCTGTGTTTTTCAATCAGATCACTTACTTGACCTAACATACTTTCAATCGCGGAGCGTGACTGGGATGCGGGTTGGCTATGGCTTATTGCAACCGGCAATCACGCTTCCGGTAACTCCTTTTTGATTTCTTCCATCAACTGCAGCATGTGGTCGCCGTGTTCAATTGTTTCGTCGTAAACAAAAGTGATTTCGGGTGTATGACGCAGCCGAAATCGTTTACCGATCAACAGACGAAAGAAAGATTTTTCGTTGTTGAGCAGTTCCAGAGAATCTTTTTGTTCTTGCGGGGAACCGAAAACGCTGACGAACACGCGGGCGTGGCGCAGGTCGGGGCTGACCTTGACTTCGGTGATGGTGACAAAGCCCAAACGATGATGGGGCATCTCGCGCGAAATAATCGCGCTGATTTCAGTCTTGAGTTCTTGCGCTAATCTGTTCGGACGATACTGCATATTGAAAATCAAAAGGCAAAAGGCAAAAGGCAAAAATGCAAACAATTGAATGGGGTCGCCAACAACTTTTGATTTTTGATATTTGCCTTTTGATTTTTATAGCTGCGTAGGCGCGACTTTTTCGACGATGTACGCTTCGATGATGTCGCCGATTTTGTAGTCGCTGAACCTGTCAACGGTGATACCGCATTCGTAACCTTGCTGGACTTCGCTGGCGTCATCTTTGAAGCGACGCAAACTGCCGATGGACGATTCAAAGATCACGACATTATTGCGGATCAAACGAGCCTGCGCCGTGCGTTTGATCGAACCGTTGACGACCATACAACCCGCGATGGAACCGATTTTCGGAACGCGAATAATGTCGCGGACTTCGGCTTTGCCAAGCACGACATCTTTCAATGTGGCTTCCATCAAACCGAGCATGGCGTTGCGAATTTCTTCTTCGACCTTGTAAATGATCGAATGCAGTCGAATATCAACTTCTTCCTGCTTGGCAATGTCTTCAGCGCGCGATTCGGGGCGCACGTTAAAGCCGATGATGACCGTAGCGGCTCCGGTGTCTGTCGCCTGGGACGCACTTGCCAATAGCACGTCGTCGTACGTGATCGCCCCGACAGCGGAACGAATGATGCGAACCTTCACCTTGTTGGTGGAAAGTTTGCTGAGCGTATCTTTCAGCACTTCTACAGAACCTTGAACGTCGGCTTTGAGAATGACCAGCAGTTCTTTGACTTCGCCGGATTCCATTTGAGCCGCCAGTTGATCCAGTCCGCGAGCGGCAGAGCGAGCCAACGCTGTTGTTCGAGCTTTGGCCTGTCTGAATTGGGCGATCTGCTGAGCTTTGACTACGTCGTCAACAACCTGGAACTGGTCGCCAGCAGAAGGTACGCCTTCCAGGCCAAGCACTTCGACCGGAGTCGCCGGGCCAGCTTCCAGAATTCGCTCTCCCAGATCGTTGACCAATGCACGAACTCTGCCAGAGAAGTTGCCGACGATGAACGGGTCTCCAATACGAAGCGAACCATTCTGAACCAAGACCGTTGCCACAGAGCCTCGCCCACGGTCAAGCTTGGCTTCCAACACGGTTCCGGTGGCTTTTCGTTTGGGGTTCGATTTCAATTCCAGAATATCCGCCGTCAGTAAAATCATTTCCAGCAAGCCGCCAATGTTTTGACGCTTTTTGGCGGACACTTCAACCATTTCCACATCGCCGCCCCAGTTGCTCCACAGGACGTTTCGGTCGGCCAATTCCTTTTTCACCCGTTCGGTGTTGGCGTCCGGTTTGTCCACTTTGTTGATGGCGACAATGATTGGAACCTTGGCCGCTCTGGAATGTTCGATTGCTTCAATCGTCTGAGGCATGACACCGTCGTCAGCAGCCACCACCAGAATTACAATGTCTGTGACTTTGGCTCCGCGAGCGCGCATCAAGGTGAAAGCTTCGTGACCGGGCGTGTCCAGGAAAACAACTCGTCTGCTGATGGCAGGGTTTTCCGAGCTTGGAACTTCAACCGAATAAGCACCGATATGTTGAGTGATTCCACCAGCTTCGCCTTCGGCAACACGCGCCGAGCGAATGGCATCAAGCAGGCTGGTTTTGCCGTGATCTACGTGACCCATCACGGTGATGACAGGAGCGCGCGGGTCTGTGTCGTCCATTGCTTCGGGAGTGATCTCGAATTCCGATTCGATAATCATGTCCTCGAAATCGCCGAACGTGACTTCAAAGCCATATTCAATCCCAAGCTCAACGGCCAACTCGTGACTCATGATCTGATTGATTGTGGCCATCACTCCGCGCTGCATCAGCGCTGCCACCACGTCACGCGCTTTGACATCGAGCTTTTCAGCGAATTCGCGGACAGTGCTACCTTCAATCAATCGCACAGGCTTCAATTCTACAGGAATCAGTTTTTGTGCCGCAGTCGGCAAAGCCTGCTTTCGCAATCCCAGCTTGTGAGTATTGCCATCCTGAAACTTGTCACGGTCTTTGTCTTTTGCGCGATGTTGATTACGGCCTTTGGGTTTTTGATCCTTCGGCGGAATGTAAACCGTTCGCTGTTGAGCGCCGGACGGCAATAAATGAGCGTCCTTGTCTTTGCCTTTCAAATCGCGCGTCTGATCTTTTTTCAGCAGCAGCGAAGGATCGAGTTTTCCCGTCGTGCCTGGTTTGAGCAGGGCAGGTTTCTCAGTTTGAAATCTGGCCGATGTCGTTGGAGAAGGCTTGGGCAAAGGCTTCGTCGGCATTGCCAGTTTGATGACCTTTGTGCCTGTTTCGGCAGGCGCACTGGAAGACCTGGCTTGCGATTTGTGAATCGTCGGTTGCGGAGTTGGTTGAGCCTGTGGCACGTCGTCAGGCAATTCGACTTGCTGCACTGGCTCCAAAACCGGAATTTCAGGAGTTTCAATTCTTGGCGCTTCAAGTTCGACAATCTCGCCTGTTTCAGGTCCTGGTTCAACTGCTTCTTCGATCGGTGATCCGGCAGGGAATTCAGACGGAGCAGGCTTTGCGGGCGGTGACGGAAGCTTGACCAATCTTGATTGGGGAGCTTCGGCTTCGGCAGGCAAAGGCTTGGCAGGCACAGTTGGTTGCTGAACCGGCGGAGCCTTCACTTCGATTTCAGGAGAGTTTTTGACCGGTGCTTTTGCCTGAATTTCCGGTCTGGCCGGAGGCGCAAGCGGTTTGATGACAGTGGCTGGCGCAGTTCGTTGGGGCGCCGGTTGTTCATTTGTTTTTCTCTCGGTTCTCGCTTCGACTACCGTAGTAGGCGCTGGTAACTCTGTGGTTTCAGGGTTTGTAGCGAGCGCGGGTGCGGCTGCGGTTGGATGTTTTATCAATCTTGCTGTTGGCTTGGCAGCCACGACCTCTTTCTTTGGGTAATACATTTCGCGGATTTTGGCCGCAATGGGGTCTTCCAGGGTGTTCGAGGGCACACTGACATCAACGCCCAGACGACGGGCGTCTTCGAGCACTTTCTTGCTCTCCAACTTTAATTCTTTGGCTAAATCGTAGATTCTGACCTTGCTCATTTATTCCTTTCGAATAATCCGAATGGGTAGCGCTGCATTCAAATTGTGTAGGCGTTGACCGGGTCATTGTTTTTCACCCTGATCTTTATCCTCCGCGCCTTGAGCAGAGTTTTCAGTTTCGTCCGTGTTTTCTTCTTCGTCTGCGCCTTCTTCGGCTTCCGCGGATTCTTCAGCTTCCTCAACTTCTTCAGCAGCGATTTCCTCTTCGGAGGCTTCGTCAGATTCGTCAGAAGCCTCTTCGATTTCAGTCTCGTCTGAAGCTTCAGACTCGTCCTCGGTTTCGTCTGTATCTTGCGGCTCCTCTTCGTCGCCTGATTGCTGGTTGGCATGGGCACGACGCGCTTCGGTCAGCGCGCGCGCCATATCAAGAAGCTCTTCCGCATCGTCAACGCTGACATCCAGCCATTCGCAAATATCGTCAACAGAAGCTTCTGCCAACTGTTCGACGGTTTCGATGCCGTGTTCTGCCAGCGCATCAGAGTCGCTGACGGAAATGCCTTCGATGGACGAAAGTTTGACGATGGGCGCGGAAATTATCAGTTCCATCTGCGAAGCGATTTCACGCTTCATTTCTTCTTCGCTGCGAATATCAATGTCCCAGCCGACCAACTTTGCGGCAAGGCGAACGTTTTGCCCGCGTTTGCCAATGGCCAGGCTCTGTTGTTCATTTTCGACGATGACTTGCAGTTTCTTGTCTTCAAAATCCAGCACGGTGACTTTGCTGACTTTGGCCGGTGACAGGGCGTTGGCCGCAAAGATCGCTGGGTCTTCTGACCACTCGATGATGTCAATTTTTTCACCGCGCAGTTCCCGAATGATTGATTGAACGCGCGAACCTTTCATGCCCACGCAAGCTCCGACCGGGTCAACATCGCGTTCGTTGGACACGACAGCGATTTTGGCGCGTTCGCCGGGTTCGCGAACAGCGGCTTTGATCTGCACAGTGCCGTCATAAATCTCCGGCACTTCCATTTCAAACAGCCGTTTCAGCAATTCCGGGCTGGTGCGAGAGACTTCGATTTGCGGGCCTTTGGCTTCGCGGTTTACATCGTGCAAAACAACGCGGATGCGTTCGCCCTGAGTGAAATTTTCGACTTTGGACTGTTGCGATTTCGGCATGACGGCTTCCAGGCCGTTGCCTGTATCAACGATGACCTTGCCGCCTTCGAATCGTTTGACGAATCCGTTGACGAGTTCGCCCAGACGACCGATGTATTCTTCGTAAACTTTGTTGCGCTCAGCTTCTCGGACTTTTTGCAGGATGATTTGTTTGGCGGTTTGCGCTGCAATGCGTCCAAGCTCTTCGACGGGGCGGGGAAGTTCCAGCATGTCGCCGACTTCAGCGCCTTCGCCGACTTCGGCATTGGCTTCGTCTACTGTCATTTCGCGTGATGAATCTGTGATCTCATCCACGACGACCTTGATGGCGTACAGTTCTATTCCGCCGGTTTCCAGGTTGTATCGAGCATGAAGGTCTTCGCCGGATTTGAAATGCTTGCGCGAAGCCGTCACCACAGCGTCTTCAATCGCGCTGATGATTACCTGCGGATCAATCTTTTTCTCTTTACTGAGAAAGTCTATGTTTTGAGCAATTGAGCTGAGTGTATTCATCTTCCTCTGCTTTTACGGTTCTATTTCGACATTCGCCTTGATAATTTTGGCCAGCGGCAGTAAATGGCGCTTGCCATTGTCCTCTTCGATAACTGCCGATGTTTCACCTTCGCGATCAAGGCCGATCAATTTGCCATGAAAATTCTTTTGCCCGTTGATGGCTTCCGACAGTCTTACGTGCGAAGGAAGCCCTGAAAAACGTTCGTAATCCGACTCTTTGTATAATCCACGATCCAGACCCGGCGACGAAACTTCCAACATGAACTGGTTGGGAATCGGGTCTTCCACGTCCAAGATCAAGCTGATTCGTTCGCTGATATGAGCGCAATCATCAACGGTCACTCCGCCAGGCTTATCAATAAAAACTCGCAAGATTGGGTTGCGTCCACTGGTGACTTCAACGTGAACGAGTTCAATTCCTTCGCGCGCAGTCACGCGCTCGGCAATCTCGCTGATTCGCGGATCAACCATAAACCGCTTGCTCCTTCAGCATTTGAATATAGGCTGGAAACCAACTGTTTTAGTGAGCCTGATAAAAAAGGTGGGCGCGACGCCCACCTCGAAAGTAAGCCGGATGATAGCCGGAAGGTATTTTGAAATCAAGCAGGTGACAGATTTTGCTGTCTCTATCCGATTGCAGCATCTGTCTTACGGCTCGCCAAGCCTCATTTGTCTTCCTGGTTTTTGACCAAAACGGAGTAAATCACCCATTTGCCATCAATCATTCCAGGTACGATGGTGTATTTGTTAGGGCGTCCATCAACTCTGTATCGGTAAGAGCGAAGAACTTCGTTCGGCGGGATATTGGAAAGCGGAATCATGCGTCCCGGTTGATTATAAATTGCATGCGCCAACTGAGCCATTTCAGCTTCGGAGGCCGTTCGGGAAACCACTTTTGGAGCGATCGTTTGGATGATTTCGTTTTGCTGTGCTGCGGTTGCAGAGTTTTTTTCAAGAATCGCGTTTTTCTGAGCCAGATCGGCGCTGACTTCATTCAATTTGTTTTCGGCAACCGTTGCACGGGTGTTCGCCGCTTCGATTTTGCCATCGGCGACACTGTATCTCTGGTACATCAACCCACTAAGTACCAGTGAACAAGCAAACAAAATTGTTACCACAATCAATGTCCAGCGAAGCAGGGCGCGTTTTTCAGCCTCGATCTGCATCGTCTGTCGCCGAACCATGTCGTATTCTTGTTGGCTGTACATCATATCGTTAGCACTCTACCGTCAGTCCTTTTGAAGATAAATGTAAAACGAATTTTGGGGCGAAACCGCGTAAAGCTTTGATTGGGGAATAAGACTTCAAGGCGGGCATTCTAGCGCCTGAAAGTTCGACTGGCGAGAGTAAATCTTCAAGAAATCATTTCTCAAGAGAATTTTTATTCGCCAAAGTTGTTGTCGGGCAATCAAATCACCGTTGGTCGCCCGCCAGTACCCATTCTTCATTGAAGTGCGCGTGTTTAATTGATTTGCGTTTTGGTTTTCCTTCAGCATCTTTTTCCAAATTACTGCGATTCAAGTGATAGCTGTAGGTCGCATGAAGCGAACCATCTCGTGCTTGAATGATTGACGGATAAGAGAATGATCCTGCTTCGGTTGTTGCGGAATCCAATTCCAGGCGTCGAGTCCATTTCCAGGTTTTGCCTTCATCGTCAGAAATGGAAACCGCCAGACTGTGTCTGCCGCGTTCTGTGTCGTTGTAGATCAATGCCCAGCGGCCATTCTTAAGCGAGATTATCTCCGCGCCCGATCCGGGATTCGGCAAATTACTATCCGAAACCGGCGACCAGGTTTCACCACGGTCGCGCGATTCGCTCTGGTGGAGACGTTTCGGAGCAGGACCGTTATCACGCATCAAGGTATACAGCGAACCATCTTTTCGTCTGACGATGCTTGGCTGAATGTTGCCGCCGCCAACCAAAGGTGTGCTGGCTTTCCAGGTCTTGCCCCAGTCATCTGTAATCGCCATCAGCGAAAATGAAAAACCATCCGAATACAAAGGAACGATCAGGCGCTGTTTGTCGAGAACGAACGGGTGTGCGCGTGTCATCCAGCCAATGCGGCGTGACAATTTGTCTGAAGCCATTTTGCGAATCCGGGACGAATACGCCGACAAGGTTTCACGCGGAGTTTCAGGCGATTGCGCTCGTTGTCTTTCCCACTCATCCAAAGTTCGACTTGTGATGTCGGCGAATTCCTGGCCAGGCGTGATATGCATCACTTCACTTGTTTCCCAGACCGGCGAGCCTTCACTGGTGTATCGGTTGGAAATTTTGTATTTCATCAAAGCTGTATGCCATTCATTGGCCAGAATGGTCGGCCACATCAGCCAAAGCCTGCCTTGCGGATCAATAAACATCGCACAATTGGTGTCAGGGTAACCGGGAGTGTCTGCCATAGTAAAACGCGCACTCCATTGTTTGGCTCCTCGTTTCAGGCGAGCGCCTTCAATCTTCACATCGTCTGCTTGGCGTTCACCGGAGCCGTTAAACCAGCAAACGAGCAAGTCGCCGTTCGGGCATTCGACGATGCAGGAAGCATGGTTATGCCAGTGCTCTAGCGGGAAGATCAGTTCGGAAGTGAAAAAAGGCCTAACTGCCGGATTTACCGATGCTGAAATTTCCAAAGGCTTCGGTAGCGAGCAAACGCCAAGAACAATCAGCGTCACAAAAATCGCCAATTTCTTCATTCGTTGTGTGCGGTCCTTTATCGAGTTTTGACGTGAAACGTCTGTATGGTATTGCGTCCGCATAATGGCATAGCCAGTGCGAAGACGAAAGTCGCAAAAGTCTACGTCCGGGAGTGCATAAAAAAGGCTTGACGGCTATAATGCGCGCTCAATTACGAAAACTCACTTCCGCTGATTTCAATCCAAAGACAGAGTTGAGGAGCAATATTTCGCATCTATGCTTTTCAACAGAAGCTTTAAGAAAAATGACTAAATCCTGTTTGAAATTGTCCGCAGTTGTATCGTTTATTCTTTGCCTGGTCTTGCTTGGTGGATGCCGTCAGGGAGATTCACAGGCCGCCTCTTCCAGAGGGGCGACGGCTGGCGCTGTTATGCCCGCAAGGCAGGTTAAGCTCGTCAACTCTGAAGCTCGCAAGTTGGCGCGAACGGTTTTGTCGCCCGGAACGCTGGCTGCCGATGAGCAGGCAACATTGAGTTTCAAGGTTGCGGGTCGGCTGAGTGAATTGAAAGTTGATCTGGGAAGCCGTGTCAGCAAAGGTCAGGTCACCGGTCAATTGGAAACCAATGACTTCAGAGTTCGTTTGCAGCAAGCTGAAGCCGCGCTTCAGCAGGCTCGTGTTCGGTTAGGACTGGCCGCCCAAGGCGAAGATGATCGTGTGGAAACTGAAAATACGGCTTTGGTTCGACAGGCGCGTGCTTTGTTGGATGAAGCTCGGCTCAACCTGGATCGAACCCGACAATTGGTCCAACAGGGAATCCAGGCGAAAGCCGAGCTTGATCGTGTCGAATCCGCGTTCAAGGTGGCGGATAGTCGCTATCAAGATGCCGTCGAGGAAGTTCGCAATCGTCAGGCAGTTTTGTTGCAACGTCGTTCTGAACTGGCAATCGCCAAACAACAATTGGCCGAAACCACACTGTACGCGCCTTTTGAAGGTGCGATTCGTGAACGGCGAGCTTCGATTGGTGAGTTCCTGGCAGCGGGCGCTCCGGTGGTTACTATTGTTAGATTGCATCCGCTTCGATTGCGGGTCGAATTGCCAGAACGCGATGCTGTTGGAATTCGGCAAGGACAATCTGTGCGTGTAACTGTGGAAGGCGAAGATGGCCAGGATTATTCAGGTAGAGTTGCGCGACTCAGCCCAGCGTTTCAAGAACAAAGCCGAACGTTGATTGTCGAAGCCGAAGTTGATAACCAGCAAGGCCGATTGCGTCCAGGCTCTTTTGTTAAAGTCGAAATTCAAACTGTTTCAACAGATGATGTGGTGATGGTTCCTTCGTCGGCAGTCGTCACTTTTGCCGGAATCCAAAAAGTCTTCACGGTTAAGGATGGAAAAGCCGTCGAAAAGAATGTCATCGTTGGACGCCGATCAGACGATTGGGTAGCGGTTGAAGGGTTGGATGCAGCCACTCCGATTGTGATTTCCCCAGGTAATCTGGCTCCGGGTCAGCCGGTTGTTGTTGAACGGTAATCTCGTAAACAAGCTTAGCTGGTGTTTTGGCGATCGAAAATCTAAAGCTGCCTCGACACGAGGTTTCCTTCAGGGTTATTAGACGGATGCCGTGTAATTGATTGCAGCTAAAATAATTGTTTGAAAAAAGAGAAGTGCTGGGGTAAGCTTCGCGCCGTTCTGACCCCCCAACAGTAAATTCTACAATTCTCCGTGAATTCTTTGGAGCGATAGCCATGACATTTCGATCATCAAATCTTCGTTCATTGGCGGCCTTTACATTGGCGGCGTCATTGAGCCTGTTTGGCAATTTCAATTTGACTTCAGTTGGCGCTGCAATTCCAAAAAATGACAATCAGGTTGTTGGGCAATTAAATGTAGTTGGTTCTGTCACTGTTAATGACAAGAAAGCGATTAACGGAACTACGGTCTTCACCAATTCCCGCGTTGGAGTTGCTTGTGCTGGTGGCAATCGCGCAATGATAAATCTGGGGAAGCTTGGACGCATTGAGTTGGCCCCAGGAGCGCAGATGGTTTTGAAATTTTCTGAAGGTTTGATCAGTGGCGATCTGGTGACGGGCAAGATTGTCGTTAATGCGCCGGTTGGAGTGAAAATTGCCATCAGTACGCCGGAAGGCGTTTCCGCTGCGGACGGCAAAGACGCTTCGGTTTTGGCAGTTGCGACGCAACGTGGTGTGCGCTGTGTTCCTGTTGCTGTCACCCAGTCTGCTTCGACGACGGCTCTAAGTTCAGGCGCTTTGGCTGCGATTCTGTTGGGCGCGGGTGGCACAGCGGTGGCTGGAGCAGCTTTCAGTTCACAGCAGGCTTCCAGCACAACCCCATAAGCCCTTAGACAGGAACAGATATTTAATTGATCAACCTGACCCCCTCTTCAGCCCCGATTGATAATTCAGGCAACTCACCTGACTTGATTGCATCTTGGTATCATTCATAGTGGCAGGCGCTGCTGTAATTTGTATTGAGCCTGCATCCCTTCCGACCACCCCACCATGTCAGCAAAATGACTTTTGTCGCAATTAGCGATAACGAATTCGGAAAAAACGAAAAAGCGTGACAATCACCATCAAGCTGGAAAATTTGGCGCTCAAGATTATTTTGGTTGTAGCAGGATTGTTTCTAGTGTTTTGGTGTGGACGCACAGTTTTTGGGCACTTTTTGCTCAGGAATGTTGCTGACCGAAGAATTGTGATGAGCCGTGATGTGCTGACTTCGGCGGCAATTCGGAATCCGAACTCGTCCAGAATTTTACAGCGACTGGCGGATGCGGAATTTGAAGAATCTGCATCGGAGCCGCAGCGATTGTTGAACGCTCAGGCACTGGCGTTGAAGGCAGTAAGTCTTTCGCCTTGGGACTATAAAAATTGGCGCTTGCTTGGAATGGCTCAAGATGCCGATGGCAAGCTGGAAGAAGCGGAGCGGGCGATGAAGGTCGCCGCAGTATTAGCGCCAAGCAATAGCGAAACCCACTGGGCATTAGCTAATTTGTTGGTTCGGCAAAACAACCGGATTGGCGCTCTTAGGCCGTTTAGAGTAGCGACAAGGTTCAACAACGAATTGTTACCTGCGGCGATGGATGTTGTCTGGCAAGCCTTTGATGGTGATGTTGAAGCATTGAATTCATTCGTCAATAAAGAAACGGCTCCTCGATTGTTGATGGCGCAGTTTTTACTTGAACAAGCTCAGGCAGATGCCGCGATTGAAGTTTTTCAAGGTCTTGATTCTGAAGCGAGATTGAATTCTCAAAATGCTGCTTTGTTCATCAGTTTATTGGTTCAAGCTGGGCGGAGCAGCGAGGCTCGGCAGTTGTGGGGAGAGCTTGTTGGCGATTCCCTAAGAAGTCTCAGCCAGGAAAAACAGGAAAGCTCTTTGAGTTTGGTTTGGAATGGTAGCTTTGAGCACAGTGCGCCCAAAAATTTCGGCCATTTTGATTGGACGCTCAGGCCGAGTGAATACGCGCGAATCGGATTTGATAGGAGTGTTTTTCGCAGCGGGCAAAAGTCTCTCAGGCTGAATTTTGTCGGACGTGAGACCACTAAATTAATGGGCGATATTCAGCAGATGGTAGTACTAAATCCGAATCGAAAATACAGGCTTGAATGCTTTGCAAAGACTGCGAATTTTGTAACGCCAGAAGGGCCGAGAATCGCTTTGCTTGGCCAAAAAGGAATCCTGGTAGTTTCTGAACCTGTTGCTGCGGGTGAGGCTGATTGGCAGCGTTTAGTTGTTGAGTTTACTTCGCCCAGTGACGGCGTAACGGCTCAAGTGGCGATTATCAAGATTCCGCGTTTTGATTATGAAGAACCGACCAAAGGGACAGTCTGGTTTGATGATTTCAGGTTGACGGAATTGTAACGGAGCGATTGATTGGTGCCAGCAGACAATCTAACTCGTGAATATCCGCCCGAAAAGGTAGAGCAGCACAAAGGGGCTGAGAAAGAAAAAGAAGATGCCTTGGGAAGCCTGATTTCGCTTGGCGCGCTATTGCTGTTGATGTTCACGGCGTTGGCGTTTGGCGCGGTTGAGTCTTGGTCAATTTCGGTTTTTGGAATGTTTGTCCTGACGCTAAGCGTACTTTGGATTGCGAAAGCAGTTTTGGACAAGCGAATAATAGTCACGATTCCTGCGGCTCTTTGGCCACTTTGTGCTTTTTTGATCTACGGGTTTTTGCAGACGGTTTCCCGGTTCGACGAAACAGGTAAGAGGTTCGCCATTTCACTTGATGTGGAAGCGACACGGTTGGCGCTGGAAGTTCTTGGGATTTTGCTGATTGCATTTCTGATCTTTGCCAACTTTTTTGTGAGCGGCAGGCGGCTGCTTTGGCTCAGAAGTTTTCTTATTTTGTTCGGTCTTGGCCTGGCGGTTTTTGGGCTGATTCAAAAATACACCTGGAACGGGAAATACTACTGGCTTGTTCAGCCGAGCACTCCCCCAACGTCTCCATTCGGCTCGTTTGTTAATCACAACCATTTTGCTGGCTATCTGGAAATGATTGCGCCGATTCCTTTGGCGATGTTTCTGGTTCGTTCCGTCCATCGTGAAATCTCGATTTTTTATTGTTTTGCCGCAGCGATGATGGGAATTGCAGTTTTTCTTTCTTTGTCGCGTGGCGGAATGCTCAGCCTGCTCTCCGGATTTATTTTTGTCGTGGCATTTGGGGCAAAGCCCGCGATTGAGCGGTTCCGTGGTTATGAAATCGGCAGTCGTACCCCGCTATTTCTGCTTCAAATGTTGGCCGTCATCCTGATTGTGTCGGCAATCATTGTTGGAGTTTTGTGGATTGGCGGTGACGAAATCGTGAAGCGGGTTAGCCAGGTCGAATTGAGTGGCGCGGTGGAAAATACCGGCAATCAGGATGAAAGATTTCTTGATGGGCGTTTTTGGATTTGGCGCGACACGGTAGAAATGATTCGCGCTAATTGGCAAACGGGAGTGGGTTTGGGGGCCTATGAAACGGCATTCCCTATGTTCACGAAGAGTAATGGCGCATTGATAGTCAGTCAGGCGCATAACGATTATCTGCAAATAGTTGCTGACTGCGGAGTAATCGGGGTTTTTCTAACGATCTGGTTTTTGGTCGTCCTTTTCAGGGACATCAATCGTGCGATGCGACACCGCTTGGCGGTGATGTCAGGAATGGCTTTGGGCTGTGGCGGTGGAGTTGTGGCGATTCTTGTTCACAGTCTGTTTGATTTTAACCTTCAGCTACCGTCTAATGCCTTACTTTTTCTGGTATTGACGGCTGCGATTTCTAATATTAGCGTGGCTGCCGATAAGACCACGCAAGCACAATTCGAGTGAGTTCGATTTCACGCGGCAGCAATTTTTCAGCCGATGTGACTTCGTACGTTGGAGGTATTGTTGTGAATAAAGCAGTTTCGTTCTTAAAGCAGGTGGTTGGCCGCGTGGCAATCTGGACATTGTCATTTTCGATGTTTTTGGCTTCTCCTGCATTAGCTCAGCAGCCGCCGGTTCGTTCGGGCATTCCAAATACGAACAAGTCCGACGGTAGCGGCGATAATCCGAATCAAATCAGGCCGAGAGTCGGCCCGGACGTAATTATTGCTGCTGATGAAGATTACAGATTGTCGCCAAGTGATGTGATTGAGATCATCATTCAGGATGCGCCAGAACTTTCCGGAAACTTTCAGATCAGCAGTTCCGGGAATATCCCTATGTATTATTTGGGTTCGATGAAAGTCGAAGGCCGGACGCCGGACGAAGTCGGCAAAATGATTGCTGATGGTTTAAGGGGGCGTTATCTGAAAGACCCCAGAGTGTTTGTTTCGGTCAAACAATACAACAGCCGGACTTTTTTCATTCAAGGAGCTGTCAAGGCACCGGGGGTTTACATCATTCAAGGTCGGCCTTCGCTATTCAAGCTGATAACAATTGCCGGCGGTTTGCAGGAAAAACACGGCTCGACTGCCTACATTGTTCGTGAGGTCAAAGCCAAGCCAGAAAAGCTTGAAACCAGAGCACAAAAAAACGGAGGGGCTGATACGGCTCCGGCTACTCCTGTTGCACAGGCGATTGATAACGCCAAAGGCTCGAATACGGCCATCGAAGGTGATACAGAATTTGAATTGCAGCGGGCACAAATCGGCGGACTGGCGAAAGGGCGCTTCGACCAGAATGTCCTGATCCAGCCTGGAGATGTTGTCTACATTCCGCCTGCCGAAGTTTTTTATGTTTCCGGCGAAGTTCGTTCACCTGGTCAGTATCAATACCGCGAAGGCATGACGCTTCGTCAGGCAATAACACTGTCGCAAGGCCCGTATTTCAAAGCCAAGCTCGATAAAGGCATCATTTTCCGCGAAGACCCAATGACCGGAAAATTCAATGAAATCTCTGTCAACATCGGAGCCGTTATCAACAAAGGCGGCACTGAAGACATCCCCATTTATCCTAACGATATTATTCTTGTTCCGAACAGTACGGTTAAGTCTGTGGCAGGTGCGTTGTTGATGGCGATGGGAACCGGACTGGCCTTGCGCGTTCCAGTTGGCACACGATAAATCCCAGGTATTCAATTCAGCCGTCTGTCCCACCACAGGCGGTTTTACCGTTGAGGTTTAAGAAAAGAATTTATGGCAGAAGAAAGAAATGGTCTGGAAAAAAAACTGACCACCGAAGAAACAGCCATCATGAGGCCATTCGCAACCCCAAGAGTTGGCGGTTCTTATGGTTATGGGTATGGATACGGCAATGAATCTCCCAATGGCATTCATTTGCGCGAAATTCTGCGAACGATTCGCAAACGAAAGTGGCTTGTGGCTGTAATTGTCGCCATCGCCACGACTTTGATTACGGTTGAGATTTTCCGCACACCGTCTGTTTATCGCTCTACCGGCAGCATAGAAGTTCAGCGCGATTCGCCGATGATCGTCAAAGCAAAAGATCAGGTTGTGCAGTTCGAGGATTCTGACAGCTTGAATACGAAGAAGGTCATCTTTCTTAGCCGACCTTTACTGGAAGACGTAGTGATTCTGTTGCAACTGGATCAAAATCCGAAGTTCACCGAGAGCCTCCGGAAAAAATCTATCTTGGATGCAGTTCGTGAAATCAGCGGACGTGTTTCCAGTCAGGTAGGGGGCGATGATAGGCATCAAGAAGATGCGAACATCGTAAGTCAGTCAATCAATATGCAGGAGCGAACTGCCGAAGAGAGCAAGCGATTGGCTCCTTACGTAAATGTCTTAAGAAATAAATTCAAAGTCGAGTCCATGGCTCAAACGAACATTATGGAAATCTCGTTTGAGCACACCGACAAGGAATTGACCGCAGCCATTGTCAACACGGCGATCAACAACTTCATCAATCGGAGTTGGAACCGTCGCACAGAAAAATTTACCGATACGTCTGGTTGGCTGGAGCGTTCGACCCGTGAACTGAAAACGAAGGTTCAACAAGCTGAGTCGGCATTGGCTGATTACACTGCGCGCAACGAAATTTTTTCTACCGACGGAAAGCAATCACTGACGGCTGAAAAGCTGTCCGGTTTGAGTGTTCAGGTGATGAAAGCGGAAACAGAGCGCATGCTGAAAGGCTCGCTTTACGATGAGGTCAAACGTGGGAAGGTCAATCAAGTCCCTGAAGCGTTTTCCGATCTGAAGACTTCGACTTTGAAGCAGAAGCTCGGCGAATTGCAGGTCGAGCAGTCGCAATTGAGTATCAGATACGGGCCGGAAAATCCTAAAGTGGCTGAAGTCGAAGAGAAGATCAAAGTTCTGCAAAGCCAAATCGCCGACAATCAACGTTCGTTCGAAGAGAAACTCAAAACGGATTATGAACGATCTGTTCGTGAAGAGGCAGAATTAAAACGTTCGCTGGACATTGCCAAGAGCGAAACCGTTCAGCAAAACCAGGCTTCGATTCGTTTTGCCACACTTCAGGCCGAACTAGACACCGCCCGCGGGCTTTATACGGAATTTCTCAACAAGACCAAGCAGGCCGATTTGCAGCTTGTTGAACAGCACAACAATCTGAAAGTTGTCGAAACCGCCGAAATTCCGAATGTGCCGATTGGACCGCAACGGCTCAGGACAATTCTAGTTGGTTTTTTGGTTAGCCTGCTTGCCGCAATTGGCCTGGCATTTTTCCTTGAATACCTGGACAACACGGTCAAAAGCGTTGAAGACATTGAACGAATTGCACAATTGCCTACGCTGGCAGTTATTCCAGCGATTTCGACTGTTGCACCAAGAGTGATGGCCGAAAAGAAGAAAGCCGATCCAGCGCAAGCCTTATCGGTCAGCCCCAATGAAGGCCGCGCATTGACAGGAGGTTTCGCTGCCGCAGGCGCTCAAGGCAAATTGACGAAACTTGTTACGCTCGACCAGCTTTCGTCCGTTGTTGAAGCGTATCGAATGCTGCGAACTTCTGTGCTGTTGTCAGCGGCTGGTAATCCGCCGAAAACCATACTTTTCACCAGTGGACAGCCCGGAGAAGGGAAGACGACCACCGCTATCAATACAGCGATTTCGCTTTCTCAGCTTGGCTCTTCGGTGTTGTTGATTGATGCTGATTTGCGCCGTCCCACGGTTCACAGAGTTTTCAAGATGGGGCAATCGCAAGGACTGTCTACCTTCTTGTCGCGTCAGGTCGAAATTGATCCGTTGATTAACAAACTGTGGGTCCCGAATCTGTCTGTGTTGCCTTGCGGCCCAATCCCGCCAAACCCGGCTGAGTTAATCAGCTCCGAACGCATGAGGTTGCTGTTGAAAGAGCTTGGCGAAAGATACGACCACATACTGATTGATTCGCCGCCATTGATTAACGTTACAGATCCGGTGATTCTTTCGACGATGGTTGATGGAGTGATTCTGGTGGTTCAAGCCGGACGCAGCACGCGAGACATTGTTCGCCGCGCACGTCAGGAGCTTGGCAGTGTCGGTGCGAAAATCTTTGGCGTGGTGCTCAACAATCTGGACATCAAACGCGAAGGATATGATTCCTATCTTTCGACTTATGGCAGCTACGGTTACGGCGAAAAACAAGCCGCTCGCCGGTAAGCCAAAATGTCAGCGGCAAGTGGTTGATCGAAAAATCGCTTGCCGCTGATAAATTCCTTTCCTTTCTTTTCAATTTCCAAACTCAAAACGCTTGAAGACGCCTGTTGCCCTGATAATCTTCAATCGCCCGGATTTTACGGCTCGTGTGCTGGAGGCTATTGCCCAGTCCAGACCGGAAAAGCTTCTGGTGATTGCCGACGGACCGCGCATAGGCAATCCGGATGACGTCGAAAAGTGTCAGGCTGCGCGCGAAGTCATTCGTCGCGTGGATTGGAATTGCGAAGTCCTGACTAATTACTCCGACACGAATCTCGGCTGCGGCTTGCGACCGGCCACCGGAATTAGCTGGATTTTCGACAACGTCGAAGAAGCGATCATTCTCGAAGACGATTGCCTGCCGCATTCGACGTTCTTTCCTTACTGCGAAGAACTGCTGAGACGTTACAGCCAAGATGAACGAGTGATGATGATCGGCGGCGTGAATTTTCTGAACGAATTGAGGTCGCCGATTCAAAGCTATCATTTCTCCCGGTTCGGTAGTTCGTGGGGATGGGCTTCGTGGCGCAGGGCCTGGCGGCATTTCGATTACAAAATGAAGATTTGGCCGACCGTTGTCGAATCAAAAATCATTGAACAAATGTTCCCCGACCCGGTTCATTGCCGTTATTGGCAGGAAAAGTTTCAGCACGTTTACGACAGCAATGCCGACGACATCTGGGATTATCAATGGTTACTGGCGTGTTGGATTAACAGCGGTTTTCGCGTCTTTCCCGAAGTCAATCTGGTTTCCAACATAGGTTTTCGCGAAGACGCGACGCACACTTTCGGCGATGGAGCATTTGCGAATATGCCAACTGATGGCATCGAATTCCCGCTGAAACACCCGCCCTTTGTTTTTCACTGCGCCGAGACTGATCGTCTGATTCAGGAAAATTTTTGCGTGACCGAGGGATGGCGTAACCCCACTGGCCAAGACCAATTCAGCATCCGACAGCTCTGGCGTCGTTTTAACAATCGTCTAGCCGGAAAGTTCTCTCAAATTTGATGCGAATTCTTCATTTTTCGACCGACGACGTTACTGGAGGAGCAGCGAAAGCTGCTTATCGGTTGCACACAGCGTTGCGCGAGTCCGGGCATGATTCGCAAATGATCGTGCTGCAAAAAAAATCAGATGATGACACGGTTGTGCAAGCCCCGCCGCCTGAACCGCGCCTGTGGAGTGGCCGTCTGGAAAGAGTGCGGCAGCATATCCCGATATTGCATCGCCAGCAGCCTTCAGCCAATTACACGTTCAACTTTGACCCGCCATCGCAAATCAATCTGTCAGCATTGTTCGCTGAGCAAAAACAGCCGCCCAGTATTGTTTGTTTGCACTGGATCACGGGCTTGCTGGATATTCGTGCGATTCGCCAGCTTTACGATCATTTTCGATGTCCGATTGTTTGGGTGATGGCCGATCAGGAGCCATTGACCGGCGGCTGTCATTACTCTTTTGGTTGCGACGGCTTCAGTCGTAAATGCGGAAACTGTCCACAACTAATTCCGTCTCATCCCACCGATCATTCGCAGATAATTTGGCGCAGAAAGAAAGAAGCTCTGGCTGATCTGCCAATTTGCTTTGTCGCGCCGACAAGCTGGGGAAGAGAAAAGCTGAAACAGAGTTCGCTTTTTCAACATCATCGCTGTGAACTGATTCCATATCCGATTGATTCCCAGACCTTCCGCCCGTTTGAGCAAAGCGTTGCGCGCGATTTGCTGCATTTGCCTAAGGATAAGAAAATTATCCTCATCGGAGCGACATACCTGGAAGATCGCCGGAAAGGTATGCCGCAGTTGCTGAAAGCTCTGACCGAAACGCGAATGCGCATTGAATTATCGGCAATTGGTCCAGAGGATGTCTTCCTGCTTGTTGCAGGTTTCAACGGTAATCAATTTATGGCCAAACTTCCGTACTCAGGAAAGTACATTGGCCAACTTCAGGACGACCTCACGCTGGCATTGGCTTACCAGGCGGCAGACATTTTCGCCTGTCCGTCAGTTGAAGATGCAGGCCCAATGATGATTCCTGAAGCGATGATGTGCGGCACACCAGTGGTCGCCTTCAATACTGGTGGCGCGCCAGACTTGATTGACCACGAGCAAAACGGCTATCTGGCTGAATTGGCTGACACCTCTGATTTGGCTTCAGGAATCTTGAGATTACTTGAGGCTGATAACGGAAATGCCGTTCGCCGTTCTGCCCACTACGCCGCAAACAAAGCACATTCAACAGGTCAAGTTGTTGAACAATACTCGCAGCTTTTTCGCTCACTTGATTACAATGTTTGAAATTTGCCGGCAGTTGGAATGGGACAGTCAGCTTTTCGAGCAACGTATTGCTCGAATCGAATACGACCGACTAACCTCCACGCAGCTAGCTCAAGCTTTGAAATGGTGCGGAGAGCAGAGGATTGATTGCCTTTACTTTCTCTGTACACCTGAAGACAACGCCAGCGTCTTGTTGGCTGAAACTGCAGGTTTTCATTTTGTTGACATCAGAATTGAACTCAATTGGAATGTCGAGCTTCAATCTTTACCGTTAGATACCGCTATACGCGAATTTCACGAGCCGGACTTGGCTGCATTACGAAAAATTGCTTCTCAAGTGTATGGCAACACCCGCTTCGGTTATGACAATCGCTTTTCTGCTGATCGGGTCTCAAAGCTATACCAGGAATGGCTGAATCTAAGTTGTCAAAACCCATTACATAAAGTTTTTGTGGCAACAGGCAAAGATTACGAAGACGGTGTCGCTGGCTTTATTACCTGCCAATTTGATGATCCAGAGATTGGTCGTATTGGTTTGCTTGGATTGGGCGACAATGCTCAAGGCAAAGGCTTGGGGCATTTACTGGTGCAAACCGCCCAGCAATTTTTTCATTCCGCAGGAGCGCATGAAGTCCGAGTTGTCACACAAGGGCGCAACATTTCTGCCCAACGGCTTTATCAAAGGTGTGGTTTTCGCACCCAAAAAGTTGGTCTGTGGTATCACAAATGGTTTTAGCTTTTTATCGCTTTTCGTGAAGGACAGTTTTCAATGAATGAGCATCCGCCAGCCATCATTCCTTTCAATCGCCCAAGCTTAGTTGGCAAAGAGATGGACTACCTTGCCCAAGCCGTAGCTAACGGGCATATTTCAGGCGACGGTGGTTTCACCAAGCGTTGTCATCGGTTGCTCGAAGAAACCTTGGGGGTAAAAAAAGCCCTGCTAACAACCTCCTGCACTCACGCGCTGGAAATGGCGGCGATGTTGTTGGATATACAACCCGGCGATGAAGTTATCGTGCCTTCATTCACCTTCGTCTCGACAATCAACGCCTTTGTTCTAAGAGGCGCGGTTCCTGTTTTCGCAGATATTCGTAGCGACACATTGAACCTTGATGAAGATAAGATTATTAGTCTGATAACAAAAAAGACTAAAGCCATCATTGCAATGCACTACGGCGGAATCTCCTGTGAAATGAACAAGATTTCTACCTTAGCAGGCCTTCCCTTAATTGAGGACAATGCTCACGGGCTTTTTGGAAAATACAAAGGTAAATTTCTTGGAACGCTCAGCCAATTTGCCACTCTAAGCTTTCACGAAACCAAGAACTTTTCTTGTGGAGAAGGTGGGGCACTCTTATTAAATAGAGAAGAAGACATTGAACGCGCCGAAATAATCCGTGAGAAGGGAACCAATCGTAGCCGGTTCTTTCGCGGGCACGTTGATAAGTATTCCTGGGTGGACATCGGATCAAGCTTTTTGCCATCGGACCTGCTCGCCGCATTCTTGCTGGCGCAACTGGAGGAACGAGAACGAATACAGGCTAAACGAAAAGAGATTTGGCAAACTTATTATCAGCAATTGACTGATTGGGCTGAGATGAATAAAGTCGGCTTGCCGACAATCCCCGCCCATTGCGAACAAGCATATCACTTGTTCTATCTTTTGATGCCTTCACTTGATGCTAGGCAAAAATTGATTAAACATCTTAACCGTTTAGGCATAATGAGCGTCTTTCACTATCAGCCGCTCCATTTGTCTCCAATGGGGCGAAAATTCGGAGGCAAAGTAGGTGACTGCCCAATTACAGAGCAAATCAGCGACAGACTGCTAAGACTCCCCTTTTATTTCAGTCTGTCAGAAACAGAACAACAAATAATCATCAACTCGGTTCGCGGCTATAACTGCTGAATCGTTGGCTTGGGAAATTTTGGCTTTGAAAAGCCTGGGCTGGAGAAATAATGAGCCAACAACTCATAGATGTTGAATTAGGCAATCGTTTTGCTTTCGGGGAAAACTGGTCGCGCTTTTTGACTTTACTGAACGAAGATCGGATTCATCACGCTGAGCGGTCTTTATTGGAAATGCTGGACGCCGAAAATTTGGAAAACAAGACTTTTCTCGACATAGGCTCAGGGAGCGGTTTATTCAGTCTGGCTGCACGTCGTTTGGGAGCGACGGTTTACTCTTTCGATTACGATCCTCAATCCGTAGCTTGCACTGCTGAATTAAGAGAAAGATATTTTTCAGAAGATCAGCGATGGACTGTTGAGAGCGGTTCTGTTCTGGACAGAGATTACCTGGCCAGTCTTGGGAAATTCGACATTGTTTATTCTTGGGGTGTGCTTCACCACACCGGCGAAATGTGGCGAGCCATAGAAAATGTAATGCCGCTGGTTAAAAAGGGCGGCAAGGTTTTCATTGCGATTTACAACAATCAGGGCGGCTGGAGTCGTCGCTGGACATTCTTGAAACGCACTTACAACAAACTACCCAATTTTTTACGACCGCTGTACACGGTGCTGGTTATGGGAGCGCGTGAGGTTGGATTGCTGGCGCTGGCAACCTTAAAAGGCAAACCATGGGAGTATTTCGATTATATGTTCAATTATGCTGAACGGAATGATCGAGGAATGAGTTATTGGCACGACATGGTTGATTGGATTGGCGGCTACCCATTTGAAGTAGCCAAGCCGGAAGAAATTTTCTATTTCTTCAAACAGCGAGACTTCAAACTCAGCAAATTGACCACATGCGCTGGCAGCCTTGGTTGCAACGAGTTCGTTTTCGAAGCCTCAGAATAACAGCTAATTCAGTTTAACGTTGCGAACAACCTGCCAATCGCCGGAAGGTTCGATCTTCAAATTGCTGACTCGATTGCGACGAACAACAATTGTCGCCGGATACCACAGATAAATCTGAGGCAATTCGCTGGAAAGCGTTTTTTGGATTTCAGAAAAAATTTGCTTGCGACGATCTTGATTTGCCAATGGAGCTTCATTAAGGAGCTTATCCACTGCCTGATTGTTGTATCGCATGCGGTTTTGGCCATTCGGTGGTATGGATTTCGATCCATACATGAAAGCGAAAATATCCGTGCTCTGATTACCGCCAACCGACGTGTTCAGATAAAGCTGAAAATTACCATCGGTCATATCTTGCGTAAGTTTCTGCCGTTCCAGCGTTTGAATTTCCAGCTTAACGCCAATGCGAGCCAATTGAGCCTGAATCGCTTCAGCGGTTTTCTTGGCAATCGAAACAGTCGAAGTCTTCAAGGTCAGTTTCAATCGCTGCCCGTCTTTTTCACTTCTTCCAGCTTCATCCAACAATTTTTTTGAACGTTCGGCATCATAGGCATACGACGTAACGCCGGCTTCATAAGCCCATTGTGAAACGGGCAAAATGCTGCTGGCGGTTTTGGCCTGGCCGCGCAGCACGTCTCGAATAATTGCTTCGCGGTCAATTGCATACGACAGTGCCTGTCGTATGCGTTGATCCTTCAAAATCGGATCAAGTAAGTTCACTCCCAAATGAGTGATGTTTGTCCCATCAATGGTTTCAACTTTCAGGTCTTCAGCTTTTTGTAGCCCTTCGACTGTAATCGGGTCGAAATCGGCGTTGATAGCCAGATCAACAGAGCCTTTGCGAAGCTCACTCTCGCGTGTGCTGTTGTCTGGAATGATTTTGACGCGGAGCCTTTCAACGCTTGATGCCCCACCGAAGTATTGAGCATTGGCAGCCAGAACGACCTCTTGATCTTCTGTGAAGCTTTCAAATTTGAAAGGGCCTGTTCCAATGGGCTTTTTGGCCTGTTGATCGGTCGTGCCTTCAGGAATGATTCCAATTGGAACTATCTGATTGGGCAAGCCCGGACAAGGAGCATTACAACGAAAGATTACGGTCAATGGGTCAACGACCTCGACTCCAGCCAACAACGGAGTTCCAGCGAGAGCCACTGTGTTGTCAACGGATTTAACCGAGTCGGCAACGGCAGGCGCAACATCTCTGGTGAATTCGACTTTCTTCGCAGATGTAAATCCAGCGGCAAGCATCGTATCGAAAGTGTATTTCACATCCAGAGCGGAAAGTTTTTGATCGTTGTGGAACTTCACGCCTTGTCGAAGTTTGAAAGTGAAGGATTTGAAATCTGCGGATGGTTCGAAGCTTTCCGCAAGGTCGGGCACAGGGTCAAATCTTTCATTTTTTCGAGTCAGCCCGTTGAACATCAATTGACGCATTCGTTCGTCGGCGGAATCGGAACTGACGCGCGGGTCAAAAGTCGAAACACGTTTTTCCAGCATCATCACCAATTCATTACTAGGCTGAGTTCTGTTACACGAAATGGAAACGGCCAAAACAACGGGAAGTAAGAAGAAAAACTGGCGATTGGCAGGGAAGCGATTGCTTGAACTTTTCATATTGATAGAGTCAAAAAAGCAGATGGTTATTTTGCGGGAGTTGGTGTTGTCAGATTTTTTTCTCTGGCTTCGCGCTCTTTCGCTTCGCGCTTGGCGTCAAGTTCGCGCGTGTATTCTTCAAAAAGTGATTGCTGTTCCGGTGTCAGTAAAGTGACGATGCGTTTTCGCGTGTCCAATCGAATGGCTTTGTATTGCGGGCGAACTTCGTCATCCAGTAATTGATATTGGCGGCGCGCATCAGCCAGCATCACGTCAATTTCGATTCGTTGGGCCGAAGTTAAACTCAATCGTCGGGTCAATTCGTCAATAATTTTGACGGAAGTTCCGACCTGATTGTTCAAGGTGCGATGCACCAGCAAATACTGGCCAGACGCCCCAACAACGATGCCAAGAATAAACGCGGCCAAAATGATTAGTTGGGCTTTGCGCTTGGTCGCAGTGTAGCTCTGATTAACGAACATTGTCGGCTCCATCGGAGTTGAATTCACGAGGTGAGTTCAATTGCGTGTTATTGCTGATCAAATCTTCGACTTGAGGAGTTGCCACTCTGGTCCGGGTAAAGGCTGACTGACTGCTCAAAGCCAGTAGGAAAATTGCTGCGGCAGCAAATGCAAACAGCCAGCCTCGAACGGAAATGATCGCTGATTCCCAAGTGCCCAATCCATTTTCATTAGCAGCTTGAATCCTGGCTCTGACCTGATTTATCAACCGAGCTTCCTGCCAAACTTCCTGCTCGACAGCGCCCGTGTTAAATGGCTCGGAATAATGATCCAGCACGGATTTAATCGCCGAGTTGGTAATGAGTTCCTGGCTGCATTTTTTACAATGCGAGGCATGCTCTTTGAGCGCGAATCTCACACTGGATTCAGCGTCTCGCCCATAAGTCATCAATCGAATTGCTTCTCTGCACTTCATTTGGCGGTTTCTCCCAGATTGGCGAGTGTTTTTCGTTCTTCGGCTTTTCTCAATCGAGTAAATGCTTTTCGCATTGCATGTCGGGCGCGAAAAGCGCGAATTTTTACTTTGGCTTCCGACCATCCTGTGATTTGAGCGATTTCCTTGATCGAATTGTTTTCGGCATGCAGCAAGGTCAGCACCAGCCTGTCTTCTGGTGATAATCCAACCAAAAGCTTGCCAGAAATTTCAGCCGCAATTTCACGTTCGCTTTCACCCAGATGAATTTCAAACGCTGATTGAGAGAGTTTGCTTTCCAACCAGTATTCTTCGTCATCGGACAAATCCGTTATCAGTGACTCGCTTCGTTTTTTTCGACGGCGCAATTCGTCGTAACAATTATTGACGGCAATTTTGGCCAGCCATTGATCGAAAGCGGCTCCTCGTCTGTATGTCGCCAAAGAGAAGAATGCTTTTGAGAAAGTTTCTTGAACAATATCTTCGACGGTTTCACGAGACCTGAAAAAACGTCTGGCAATCGAAAAGACCCTCTTGTGATGCTTGCGTAACAAGGATTCGAACGCAGTTTCATCACCATTCAGAGTCTTTTCGATCAGATAATCGTCCGCAGTAAAAGGTGGTGCGGCAAATTGCACTAATTCAGCATCCGCAGACCCAACGCCAAATGTCGTCTCTATTGATTGATTGATCAGCATAAACGCGGCTTTCGATTCGCAAAACGATGTTGCAACGTCGCAACGAATTGTTGCCTTTACAACACTGCCATGTTAATTTGTGAGCGTTCAGAATTTGTCAGGATTTACAGCGCCACGAAATTGACGCTGTGCCGATTATCCACACCAACACTTGATTATGGAAGAGCGTAACAAATCAAAAAGGGAAGTACAGGAAGTCAGCGATCCCGATAGCTTGGTAAATGTCGCCGAGTTGGGGTTGTTCGTAAAGCGAAAACGAGAAAGCGAAAGGCTTTCACTTCGTGATGTCGCTAAATTAACTCAAGTCAGCGCCTCCACGCTGTCACGAATTGAAAACAGCACGGGAACCCCAGACGCCGAAACTTTGGCACGGCTGGCCAAATGGCTGAATTTACCGCTGGATCGGATTATTGGGCTTCAGGCTGCAATCGAAAGTTCGATGGCTCAACTGGTACAAGGCTCAATGCCTGATTTTGTTGAGGTTCATTTGCGCGCTGACACCAATTTGACGCCGGAAAATGCCGTTGCCTTGTCGGAGTTATTTCGGCTGGCTTACAAACAATACAGCGTCAAGAAATGATCGAAAATGTCCAGTTACTGCGGCAACAGCGATTGTCAGAACCGCCAGCGTTTACTGCCTGAGTTCCCGATCAGCGAGAAATTTCGTCAATACGAACAACTGGCGCTGCGAGTGCGATCGTTCGCCGGATTGACCGGCATTCATGACCGGCTTGATCCGTATGCACTGGCGGAATCTGTTGGCTTGAGAGTCGTGCCGCTGGAATCCATCGCGGGGCTGAGCGAAGAAACCAAAGCTGTGCTGCAATCGCCAAGCGGCGGATGGTCTGGCGGCGCGACTCCTATGCTGCCAGATGGAACCCACATCGTTATTTTGAATCCCAGCCACAGCGAAACTCGAAAAATGGCGACATTGATGGAAGAAATCTGCCACGTGTTGTTAGGCCACAAACACAGCGAACTCTCCGCCGCTCCTGAAAATTCCGAAGCTCATCGAACTCATAACCAGCAAATCGAAGAAGAAGCCTACGCCGTCGGAGCCGCCGCTTTACTGCCGTACCGAGCTTTGCTCTGCAATCTTTCACGCGGCCAAACTATAAAGACCATCGCCGCTCAATCTGGCATTTCGCAAGCCTTGGTTCGTTACCGCATCAAAGTCCTTCGACTTTCTTCCTACCTTGCCTGATCCCGCCAAAAACTGCTCTGTTTTCAGCAGAAAATTAGTGACAAACGACAACTCCTAACTTAGGATGCGCGCACTTCAGTTCACTGCGATGTGCTCGTTAAGCAGTATCCGCGACCATCCATTCACAGGGCCTTGAACAGATCGAAATAGCCGCCCCAATCTGCTCAGCGCTCGGCCACGCCCCGAATAATTGCATTTGATAATTTATGGCAGGCTTGACGTACCGCCTGCCATGAACAATTTTCAGTAAGATGCCGCTTGGCTTTGTTTTACCAGAGAAGCAATGGACAGTTCAAAACAGGTAGACCACTTGATGCTGCTGGTCGGTACAAATCCTCTCCCCAACTGGGTCGTAGCTCAGTTATTGGCTCGTCCCGGCGGCACTGTTTATTTAGTTGCCACTTCCGGGGTCAAAGAAACACGACTGCGCCTAATCGAAGCCTTGGAAAAGGATCCGCGTCTTTCCCCCTTTGACAACAAGCTGAAGGTAGAGTTTACCGAAATCACGAATGAGGAGAATCACGGCACTCCTGATGACATTCGAGCTTCAGACGTGCAGCGCCAAGTCAAGGCATTGTTGGAACACGCGCATGCGGCTGATGCCAAACGTGGTGTAGCGGGAAGCTACGGGTTGAATTACACCGGCGGCACGAAAATGATGGCGGTGCATGCCTACCAAGCCTTCAAGGAGTTTTTTAAGAAAGCCGATCCGCAACCAAGCTTGAGCTACCTCGATGCGCGGTCGCTCACACTCAAATTCGATCAGCCAGCCTCTTTGGCAGAAATCAAGTTGACCGAAGTAAGCCAATACCCGCAATTGCAAATAGGTCTTGAAACACTGTTTGGCTTGCATGGCGAAATTTGGCAGCCACCACACCAGCAAACGGCCATCGCAACTGCTGCCGCGCAAGGATTGATTGCGATGCACAGTCATTTTGCTGGGCAAAAATGCTGGCGTGACTGGTGTGGTGGCTTGAAAGTCACCTATGGCCGTCACAAGGTGACGAAAAAAGTTGGCGAAGTAAACCTAAGTAACCTTGATCGGCGAGACTGGCAGCAAATCGTTTCTAAGTTGAATGGCGAAACACTGCCAACACTCAGCCGATGGGAAACCGATCTCAAAAACCACAGAGAGATCAGAAAACTGGTGCAAGCGCAGCAAGCCAACGTTACCAACAAGCTCGTTGACGGGTATCGCCAATTCCTGAATGGACTCAACGCCGCAGAGGGTGACACGCTAAAAGATGCAGCGCAGAAGAGCGGCGCATTTGCGGATTCGCTGTTGCTTGCCAAATGGCTGGATGGCCTGTGGCTGGAGCATTACACCTTTGACCAGTTTCGGCAGAATCAGACGCAGAACGAGACCAACCCCAACGGGTTGGCGATTAACGTCGAATCGGTCAATGCGCAAGGCCGCAAGTTCGAAGCAGATGTGATCGTCTTGCGTGGCTATCAGCTTTTTTACTGTTCCTGTTATGCAGGCGGTGATCCTGCCACCGCCAAACGCAAGCTTTTCGAGGCGATGATTCGCGCCGAACAACTGGGCGGCGAAGAGGCCAAAGTAGCGCTGATTTGTTGCTCGGATCAGCCGGATACCGTCGAACGCGAGGCGGAAAGCGATTTCCAGCGCAAAGGAATGATTCGCGTTTTCGGGCGTAAACATTTGCCAACGCTGGCAACGGAACTGACAGACTGGTTGACGGGGAAGAAATAAGAAAGGGACGAACTCTATGGACGCAGCAGTATTGACGATGATTGATACGGCGGGGATTCAGCGCTACGTGTTCGGCAGCAACCGGCTGCGCGAAAACCTGGGCGCGTCGTATCTGGTCGAACTGGCAACCAAAGCCTGGGTCTTTCAGGCGCTGGACAAGTTAGGGGCACACAATATGACCAGCGTTCCAGAAGGTTCGGATGATCTGGCTCATCTGAATCGCAAACCTGATCCAAATCTGAAAATGGAAGATGGAAAGCTAAGCGCGGAACTGTTGTACGCAGGCGGGGGGAATGCGCTAGTTCTGTTCGCTTCAAAAACAGCGGCACAGCGCTTCGCTCAGATTTTATCGCAGCGCGTGTTGTGTGATGCGCCGGGGCTGGAACTGGTAATCGCGCACAGCGTGCCGTTTCGCTGGGACGCTGCCGGGAATGATTTGCGTAACCAGGAAAAAGACCTACGCAAAGAACGATTGGCGCAAAAGAAACACATGAGACAGGCTACGCCGACGTTGCAACTAGGGCTGGGCGTGACGGTGGAATGCGAAGCCACCGGGCTGGTCGCCACGCTCAGATCAGACAGACTTGAGCCGGAACCGCGTCTGATTGGGCGCGAAACTAAAGTCAAGCTCCAACAGAGCAAGCGCAGTAAAGCGGCAGAATCAAACGCCAAGCGGCGGCTGGTGGATGTTCTCAAAGACCTTGATCCGCGTTTTGATTTCCCTGATGAGCTTGACCAGTTGGGGCACAAGGGAGGCGAAGAGAGCTACATTGCGGTTGTTCATCTCGATGGCAATGACATGGGGCAGGTGCGCAAAGGTTTTCTGGCGGATGCAAAAGACAATCGGGAATACATCAAGCGATTACGAAAGTTTTCCGCAGGTGTGGAAGAGGCATCCAACGCAGCGTTAATCTCGACCTTCAAGCAGTTGGAACCGTTGCTTCACAAAAAAACAAATCCGAATCAGGCTGGGGAAGAAGTCTGGTACATTGCGGAACCGAAGCCCAATTTCATCAAGCGTCCCCCGAACGCTGCACCAAAAGAGAGCGAAAAAGACCACGACCTTGAACCCAGCGCCGCGCCCAAAGAAATCGAATTTGCTCAGATTGAACCAGACGAAGATGACGAAGGCTCCGCAACAAATACGCGCAAAGCCTACTGGCCGTTTCGCCCGATTGTGTTTGGCGGCGACGACATCACGTTCGTTTGCAACGGGCAACTAGGCTTGTCGCTGGCGGCGGCCTTTGCACAGGAGTTTGCCGCACAAACGCAGAAAGAACTTGGCGTAACGATTCACTCTGGCGGCGGCGTGTGCATCGTCAAAACGCATTATCCTTTCCGGCGCGCTTATGACCTCAGCGAAAGCCTGACCAAGGAAGCTAAACGAGAACTCGGCGACCAGAAGCAAAAAGCCTCGGCGCTCGACTGGCATATTTCTTCAACTGGTTTGAGCGGCAGCTTGAATGTGATCCGGCAGCGCGAATATCAGGTACAGGCTGGTTCGTTGCTGATGCGTCCGCTCTGGCTGAATGGCACCAGCGATTGGCGTACCTGGCAAAACTTCAACTGGCTGGTCGCGGTGTTCAACTTCCACAAGCAATTTGCCAGTCGTCGCAACAAGCTGAAAGCCCTGCGCGAAGCCTTGCGCAGCGGCCCGGAAGCAGTGAAGGAATTCCTGCGAACATACGAGCTGTCGCAGGAAAAAATTATCGCGGCGCTATGGCTGCAAGGCTGGGACAGCGCACAGAAAGGCAAAGATCGGTTCACAGGCTGGCAGGGTGAGCGGTGCGGCTACTTCGATGCGATTGAAGCGATGGATCATCATTTTTTGTTACAGGGGGTGCGCGATGAGCGAGACTAAGCGCGATGTAACCTTGCACTTTGAATTATGCAGCGCGGCGACCTTCGGGCGCGGTGACGGCTTGCCCGGTTTGGTGGACAGCGAAGTCGAACACGATGCTTACGGCTTTCCCTTTCTGCGTGGACGCACGCTGCGTGGCTTGCTGGCGGAAGAAATGGAAAGCCTGCTTTATGCGCTTGGCAAGCAAGAAGAATGGAAAGACACGCGTAACCACCTGTTAGGCGATGAGGCACGTTTGCTGGACGAAACTGGCATTCTGCACGTTGGTCACGCGCAATTGCCGGAAGCTGTGCGCCGATTGGTAATCGCCAAAGTTGAGGATGAAAAGGAAACCGCACGGCTGAAAAAGAAAAAAGGGGAGAAAGAAGAGCCACTTTTTTTCACGCGCGAAGCAGTGCTTGATTCCGTCACCGCCTTGCGCCGCCAGACCGCAATGACGCATCTGGGCGCGCCGGAACCGGCTTCGTTGCGGGCGCATCGCGTGATTCTGCGCACGACACGCTTTGCCGCGCAGTTGCATTTTGACGAAGACCCACAACCGCTGGAATTGGCATTACTGACAGCGACTGTGTTGGCGTGGCGACGCGCGGGTACAGGACGCAATCGCGGACGCGGGCGGTTGCGTGCGTGGCTCAATGACGAAGCCTGGTCGCAGGCGCGCTTTACAGAGTTCGTAGACTTCTGCCAGGGGAGGAAAACGCAATGAGAGTGATCCGCTACAACCTGGAACTTATCCAGCCTGTGCTGATTCCTGACCCGCAGGGCGAAGCCAACAGCGCGATTTCGCTTTCCTACATTCCCGGCGCGTTGGTACGCGGCGCGTTGATTGGACTTTACCGCAAGGCTTTTGATGCGGCGGATTCCGACATTCGCGCCTTGTTTCTGGGCGATGCGACGCGCTACCTCAATGCGTATCCAGTGCTTGAGGAACGGCGCGCTCTGCCTGTTTCCGCCGCCTGGCGTTATGACAAAATCGAAAAGCCCCAAGGAGAAAAGGCAGCACGGAGGATTTACAACTTTGCCGTTGCGCAACCGGGCAAAGATTTTAACGAAGAAACGGTAGATGCTTCGTTTGCCTGGCTCAAAGAAGCTGAGTTAGCAGAGCGGTTCAATCCGCCGCGCCAGGTCAATGTACATACGCAGCGCAACCCTCGCAAAGGCCGCGCGATTCCACGCAAAGGGAAAAAAGAGAAATACGACCCGGCGGCGGGTACGGTCTATCGTTATGACGCGCTGGCGGCGGGGCTGGTGTTGCAGGGAGTGATTTTGACCGAAGCCGAGCAACAGCTTGCCGATCAACTGGAGACGCTGTTGCAGCAGAATCAAACACTATGGATTGGACGTGCACGTCGCGCCGGATATGGCGAAGTGCGAATTACCGTCGTCGCCGATGAAGGACTGCGGGAAAACGGCAGCGACGCAAGACCGCCTGAAGTAAGACCACCTTCCTGGCAAAGCAATGTCGTTGAAAATCCGTCTGAACCGGAAACGTTTGAGAGTTCTTCGGAAGATGAGTCTGACGAGCACCAGGATGAAAGTGAGAGCAATGAAGACTCAACTCCATACCCGGGCCATTTGTCCCTGATGCTGACCAGCGATGCGCTGTTGCGCGATGAATGGGGACAGGCAACGCTTGATCCGTCCGCTGCTGTGGCCGAAGCACTGGGAGTGCCGCCGACTACGTTTACCTTGCAGCCAGACAGCTCCTTTCTCACAACCCGCGTGGTGGGCGGCTTCAATCGCAAATGGGGATTGCAATTGCCGCAAATGCTGGCGCTGGCGGCAGGCAGCACATTCGATCTGGCAACCAAAGAACCCCTTTCGACAGAACAACTGGAACGCCTCGAACAATGCGGCATCGGCGAACGGCGCAATGAAGGCTTCGGGCAGGTGCTGGTGCGTTCAGAAGAAAAAGCAGAGATTCATTCAGAACGCGCAGAACCGCCTAACCCCTTGAGCGGCACTTTGCCGCCTAAACTGAATGAAACGGAAAAACAATTCGCACGGACGCTGGCAGAGCGCATGCTGCGGCGCAAGCTGGATGTCCGTTTGCGCGAACTGGTCAATCGTATTGATTTGCATCACGCTCCGCTCAAACACCAGATTGCCCGGCTGCGTGTTCTGTTACGCGCCATTGAGCGGGAACGCCAGCCTAACCAACTGATCGCAGCCGAAAAACTCGATTTTCTGAACCGCTACCTGCGCAATACCGCAGACCGGCGCGCAGGCGAACAATTGGCGCGGGCGCAGATTGAAGAAAAGCCTAGCAGAATCAAAGCAACGCTGCCCTTGTGGATTAAGGCGCAGTTGCTGCCCCAAAGTGAAGAATTTGCGGACGGCAAAAACAAAGACGTGTTTCAAGCTGCGCAGCAACGCTGGTCAGATTTAGAAGTTAAATTTGGTGCAGACGTAACCGCAAAGGTCAATGACGTACTGGCGCAGGAATATGCGCTGCGACTGGTTAATCAGGTGTTGCAACGCGCCGCCAAACTGGCCCGCACGAACGAAAAGGAGGCGCAGAATGGCTGAACAAAAAAACGCGAAAAGTAAAACTCGTGAGCGTCATCGGTATCTGAGCGAGCGCATTGTCATCACTGGGCAACTGACGCTGACGCGCCCGGCGCATTTCGGCAACGGCGATGCCGATGAACTGACAGACCTGCCTTTGCTCGTAGACGAAATTGATGGGCGCGCGTTGCTGACAGGGGCTTCGCTGGCCGGAGCCTTACGCAATTATTTGCGCGAACGGCAATGGGGCTATGAATTGCCGATGCCGTCCCGCGATTCGCGTTCGCCGTATTACCGCGAATGGACAGAAACCGAAAACGACCTGTTGGCGACGAAGTTGTTCGGCGGGCATCGCGGTGACGAGAGTGGCGACCAAAGCCCGTTGATCGTGGACGACGCGCTCAGCACCGCGCAAGGCTCGCCTGAAGTGGAATTACGCGATGGTGTGGCAATTGACGCCACGACGCGCACGGCTGCCGAAGATAAGAAGTATGACTTTGAATTGCTGGCGGCGGGCACTAAGTTTGGCCTCCGCTTTGAGTTGTTGCTGGACGATCAACCCCACAAAAACAAAGAGCAATTGAAAGCTTTGGCGCTGGCTTTGCGCGGATTGGGCAATGGTGAAATTCGTTTGGGCGCGCGCAAACGGCGCGGCTTTGGTTGTTGCGAAGTCAAACAATGGACGGTCACACGTTACCGCTTGCAGCAGCCGGATGAACTACTGGCGTGGCTGACCGCAGACCATCCTGACTGGGTGCAAAACAAACCTGCTTCGCAATCAGGCAGTGACATCGCGGCATTGCTGGGCGTGTTGTCTGAAGACCTGAAGCAAACGAAAGATCGGCGTGAAACCTTCGAGATCGAAGCCGACTTTGCACTGGATGGTTCGATGCTTGTGCGTGCGGGCTTTGACGAACAGGATCGCGGGCCGGACACCGTTCATTTGCACACGTACAATGCACAGCGCCAACAGTCACAAGCCGTTTTGCCTGGCACCAGCATCGCCGGAGCCATCCGCCAGCGCGCTCAACGCATTGCCAACACGCTGGCTGGGACTGACCCGAAAGCGCGCAAAGGCGTACAGGTTTTCATTGATCGAATGTTTGGCCCAGCGGAAATCAAAGGCGGCGACCAGGCGCGCGCCAGCCGCGTCATCGTCAACGAAGAATTCATCAAGGGCGGGCGCAGCTTGGTGCAAACGCGTATCAAGATTGACCGCTTCACGCAAGGCACAATGGAAACGGCGCTGCTCGAAGAAGCTCCACATTTCGGCGGCTCCGTCAAACTTCGTCTCACGCTTAACCGGATTCCCAACGAACAAAGCGAAGCCAAAGTCGGATTCAATCAGGGCAAGGCCGAAATCGGCTTGTTGTTGCTGGTGCTGAAAGACCTCTGGCTGGGGGATTTGCCACTGGGCGGGGCGAGCAGCGTCGGGCGCGGGCGCTTAAAAGGCACGTCAGCCAAGTTGCGTTGGAAGCCGGAAAAACGCGAGCCGCTGACCTTAAATGCCGCCGGTCTGCCGGAACCGCGCGACACGCAGACAATCACGGAACTGGAAAGTTACGTGCAGGCTTTGCAGCAAGTGAACTGGGCCGCGCTGAGCGAAAAGAAGGAGGACAGGCAATGATCGAATTCAACCCTACGCCCTTGCCGCAAATGACGCCGTTTGAGCCAGCGGCAATTCCGTCTGACTTTGCTGACGATGGCGGTGTGTGGCTGGTGCAACAGACGGCTGATTTAGTGACAACGGATCAGCCGCTTTATGCGCTGATTCATTTGGATGACGGTGTGCTGTGGGGTCGTATTGACAACGGCAAGCTGGTAATTCCGTTGGCAGATGATTGTGATTGGGTTCCGCAACTGCGCGCGTTGACGATTCAGCAATGCCGCTTGTTCAGTTGCAGGGGCGAGTTTTTCATCTGGCGCATCGCCGAAGGCAAATGGCGCGGACGCAAACTGCTGGACGTGCAAGGCGTGGAATATTCAAAGATTGAAGAAAGCCAACTGCTGATTGGCAATGAAATCGCTGCGAAGCCGCCTGATGATTTCAATAAGAGCATTAGGAATCTGCCGGATGATTTTATGGCGATTCGAGAAAAGAGCACTGGCTTGCGGCAAGTCGTGCCGCGCATAGCGCGGATTGATGACGACCACCGGCTGGCATTGGTCGTGCGCCATTACCTGAGCGAAGACGAAGACGGGCAGGCCAACGTCAAATGCAGCCGGTTGGTCAGGCTGGAGGAGCAGGATTTCAAAGCGGAGGCACGCAATGGCAACAGGCAATAACAAACGATTCTCGCACTCCAACCCGACCCGCAACAACCGCACGGCACGCGCGCCTTACAACTTCGTGCCGCTGCCTGACCAGCTTATCACCGTCGCGCAGGAGCAATTACCCCCACTCGACAGCTACGCGCCCGACACCTTCACCGGCTGGTTTGAGTGCGAACTGGAAACGCGCTCGGCGACGTATGTGCGCGGGCTGATGACGCGCGAACAGCACGAAAAATCCGCCCCGAAAGCCGAACGCAAATTGACCGACGCCGAGCAGGAAAATCTCAAGCTCGAACGCGCAGGCTTTTATTCAAATGATCCTGCGCAAGAACCCGGCGTTCGCACCGTCCCGGCCATCCCAGGCAGCACACTGCGCGGGATGATTCGCGGCCTGATTGAGATTGCCGGGTACGGCAAAATGCGTTGGGTGAATGATCTGGTGAAAGTCACCTTTCGCGCCGTCGCCGCTTCGCGCGAAGACCCGCTGGCGGAACCGTATCGGGATGTCATCGGCCAATTCAGCCGCAATGTGTTGGCGGGCTATTTGCGCCAGCAAGCCAATGGCGATTGGGCGATTCAGCCCGCGCTCAAACCCAAACAAAAAGGCTGGACGGAACAGGCCGCTTATCTGAAAGTCAAAGAAGCCAAAATACCCAGCGAGGCGATCACCGATTTTTACCGCTTCGACGATTGGGATTACTGGCCGGAGCATTTCCAGGTCAGTTTCAACGCCGTCAATGAACGTGGCAAGCGCGGCACATTTGTGCGTATTACTCAAATTGGCGATGCTGATTATGGCTACCAGCATCGCGGCGTGTTGGTTTGCACCGGCAGCATGATCGAAGGCGGCAAGGACAATCAGCGTTCACCGCGCCGCAATCACGCTTTGGTGTTGGAAGCGGATGAGCGCGCCAAGTCATTGCCAATTTCGCGCGAAATGCTGGACGCTTACCGCGAGAGCCTGACGCCGTTTCAGCGCGATGAACTGTGGGCGGAAGGCGGTCTGGAAAACGGTGCGCCGGTGTTTTATGTGACAGCGAAAGATGGCAGCGTGCTCTGGTTCGGTCATACGCCGAACTTCCGCATTCCGGCGCGCAACGAAAAGGGCGAGTTGGCGGCAGTGCGCGATTTCATTCCCCCATCGTTGCGCCAGCCCAACGAAGACAAACAAGCGACGGAACCTGATTTGGCCGAAGCCATCTTTGGCTGGATTGACGAAAAGGCAGACGGCAATCCGACCAAACTGGTTGAGATTGAGACTGAAAATGGCAAGAAGCAGAAACTTGAATTTACTGCGCGCGCCGGTCGCGTTTCTTTCAGCGATGCGCAATACGTCAGCGAAAAAAATGGCGTGTGGTACAGCGCCAAAGCGATTAAGCCTGCACCATTGAGCGGCCCGAAAATCACAACATTCCAGCACTACCTCACGCAGGACAAAACCGCCGGACACGATCCTGATTTGCGCGGCTCGCTGGCGCATTACAGCACCGATGCCGAGATACGCGGGCACAAACTGTATTGGCACAAAGGCGACGCCAAAATTCCGCTGGCCGATGCCAAAACAAAGGAATCGCAACTGACGCGCATTGACCCGGTCAAAGCGGGGGTGAAGTTCCGCTTCCGCGTGCATTTCGAGAATCTGCGCGATTACGAACTGGGCGCGCTGGCCTGGGCGCTGACCTTGCCTGACGAAGGGGGCAAGAATTATTGCCACAAACTGGGGATGGGCAAGCCGCTGGGAATGGGGGCAGTCAAACTCACGCCGCGTTTGTATCTGACGAATCGCCAGCAACGCTATGCGGCCTTGTTTGCAGGCGCTGCATTAGCCGATGGCGCGACTGCGGCAGAACCGGGGAAATACCTTGAGGCCTTTGAGCGATTCGTCTGGAATGGCTTGAGCGCAGACGAGAAAAAAGACACCCAGCGACTTGCTGAGACCCAGCGCATTCGCATGCTGCTGGCAATGCTCGAATGGCGCGAATGGAATGCGCAATGGGCCGACCGCACACGCTACCTGCTGATCGAACATCCACAGTTCGGCAACGAATACAAAGACCGCCCGGTGTTGCCTGACCCGCTGGCTGTTATTGGCGAAAAAACCACTGCGCCGCAAGCCAATCCGCTTTTCACCAAAGAGCAAACGGGCAGCGTCGTAGAACTGCCGCCGAGCCGCTCGTTTGGCTACATCCAGTACCAGGATTCGCACGGAAACGAGCAACGCCTTTTCTTTCATTTCAGCCAACTGGCACGCGGTGTCAAAGTTCAACTTAACCAGCGCGTTCGTTTCAAAGTGCGCGAGGGGCAGCGCGGCCCAGAGGCTTACGATGTGCGTCCGGCTGAATAGCGGCGGATCAATTCATTCGACGGAGGATATTCCCAATGCCTGTAGACGCTTTTCGACTCGAAAACTTCATGGCCTTTGAAGACACTGGCTGGATCGAACTGCGCAAGATCAACCTCTTGTTAGGGCGCAATTCCAGCGGTAAAAGCGCCATCATTCGCGCGCTGCGGCTGATGAAACAGAGCTGGTTGAATCAGAAAGAGGCAAAACAGTCACTCACTTTTCGGATTGAAGGTGGCGTAGACTTAGGCTCGTTCGATACGGTGCGTCATCGTGCGCCAGAAAAAAATCAACAGCAAGCCGATGCAAGCGAAAAACAGCCGACACAGCAGGAAGTGGAAGATAAGCAGTGGGAGCGCGAGCAGTTCACTTTGAGTTATCGCGGGTATTTATCAGAGGCTGAGTTTAAAGAAATCACCCGACCGTTTTTCTTTGCACGCGCGAAGAAGGGTGCGCTGACTGAAGATTTTGAGATATGGAGGAATGAGAAATGGTCAGCGTTGCAAACGTTGTTGCGTGAATTTGAACCTGACGCCAATGAGCAGCCGATCTTTCATCTCGCAGTCAGCTACAAAAAACATAAAACGAGCGGCAAAAGCTACGTCTGGAAGTTCGATCTTGGTATTTGCCAGAGTTTATCAGCTAGTGATGCGGCGCTCGTTTGCGGCTATGTAGTGCAGGATGAGGAGTGGGATTCTTTTGTCGTTTACGAATATGTGAACGTCGCGCCAGGTATTCCCGTTTTGCTTGAGAATGTTTTCAGTCAAGATAGCTATTATCACTTTTTGCCAGAACTCAACTTGCTCAATGAGTTGCCAGAATCAGAAAACCGTCAATCGCTCGAATTGATCCAACAATTTGGGCAGGTTTGCCTGAAACTCATTACGATCTGGCTGGAGAGCATTGTTCATATCGGCCCGATTCGCCCTGAGCCACAACGAACGTACATCGTTACCTATGAATTTATGCAGAAATGGAGTGTAGGGGGGTGGCAACCCTTTCTCGACTATTTGATGGGTCAAGACAGTAGGGTAAGTGGGAAAGTCAATAAATGGTTACATACTTTCAAATTAGGAGAAGTTCTATCCAGTATTCCACATCACACCAAGCGAATCGGCGACTTTTATGGTGTGTATACGTTGGAACTTGATGAAAGCGGGCGTGGAGATATAAGAAATCTTGCAGACGTAGGATTTGGGGCTTCGCAAATTATCCCTGTTGTTGTGCAATGTTTTGCCGCAAAGCGAGATGCGCTAATTTTGATTGAGCAACCAGAATTGCATTTGCATCCTGGCGCACAAGCTCACGTCGCTGACATGCTCATAGAATGCGCTAATGAACCTATACCGATAAAAAGCGAGATTAACCCACGTCAGCGAAAAGGAACGCCAACAGAGCAAGAAGAAACTGAACCTTCAAGCCGTCGCTTTATTATCGAAACACACAGTGAAACTTTATTTTTGCGGCTTCGAGTCAGATTGGCTGAAACATCACAAGGAAAGCCTCAGCAATATCAAAATGTTCCCGAAGCATTCATGTGTTACTTCATTGAAAGACCCCGTGACTTGGCTACTGGGGGCGAAGATGCTACCAAGCAAGGAGTAGGAGTTAGTAGAAAAACGGACATTCGTTTTGATGAATTCGGTAGCTACGATGTCTCTAATGAAATACTTGATGAATTCGTTGAATTTTTTGGGGATGACGATAAAGAATTGGATGACCTGCTTCAGGCTCGCCGCCGACAAAAGAAGGAGGATCAATGATATTTGTTGTTGACACAAATGTATTTCTTGATGAGCAAGACACTGACTGTGAAGATTTCACGCGGAAATGCTGGCGGGCAAGGCCTAGCGAATTGCGCCTAGCTGTAGATTCAGATGGACAGATTCTTGAAGAATATCGACAACATGCTGCGCCAGGATCATTGCTGAAAAAAGTCCTAGGGAGGATAGCCGATTTGGGTTGGGATCGACATGAGATCAGTTACAATTTTGACCAAGATCAGGATAAGCTGCTAGATGAAAAGCTTTGCCGCACACCGATTGAGCCAGCATTGCTTGGCGTAGGCAAAGACATCGCCAGACCTTATGTCGTTTACCATCCGAATGAAATCTGTAAAATGCCGCGCAGTTTTACTAAGCACTTACAAGATATACAGCCATATGATTTGGGCTTGGGTATGGTGACTCCCAGAGAAGCACTTGATCGGATTCACTCTCCCAGACCCCCTTTCCCTGAAAATGTCGGTGAACTTACACATCTCTTAGATATACATCGTATTGCTGGGCTAAGAACTGAACATAGCTTCCTTGAATTTAAAGCGCCGGGACCGAATGAGGCAAGAGTGGATAATAGAATTTTGGTTGATAGGATGCGGTGCGACATTGCTAAGGCTGTTTGTGCAATGCTCAACAGTTGTAATGGTTGGGTGTTCGTTGGAGTCAGGGATAATGACGGTGAAATACTTGGCTTTAAACCTGAGTACAATGGCATCCCTGGGTATGATCATGTTCAAAGGATGATAAACGCAGAAATCTATAGAATTACCCCTAACCCGTCGAAGTTGTTTGATCCGTGGGCAATTGACTTACCAACTGGCGGAATTGTTATCGCCATTCGAGTAACGAAAGGAAGTCGAGAGTTTAGCTACGAACACCGCTATCCAGAGAACGGTAAACCCAAAGAATGTGTGCCATATTATCGATGCGGCCCAGAATCCAAAACGGCAAAAGAGATTCAAATTATGTGCAACAGTGATTCAGGCGGCTTATAAGGAAATTAGCCAGCGTGTATATTATCAACTTCACCCACCCGCTCACCGCTTTCCAAGCCGTTGCTCTTGAACACCTCATCGGTCAGCACATCAAGCGAGTCATCGAAGTCAAAACGCAGCTTGATCCGGCGCAACTGTTCAGCGGGCAAGTGCATACTTTGATTGAGTCCATCGGGTTGACTGACGCCGAATGGCAGACGCTGCCGCTGCTCATCAACTTGCCCAGTCACAATGTTATTGCCGCCCTTGTCCTCGCCGAATTGCACGGGCGGATGGGGTATTTCCCGGCGGTTATTCGGTTGCGTCCAGTAGCCAATGCTACGCCGCCACAGTTTGAAGTGGCGGAAATCATCAATTTGCAGGCGGTGCGGGATCGGGCGCGGCAGCTTCGCTGAATCGTTGGCAGAAAGGAACAAAACATGCTCGAACAATTCTGGACATGGTTTGGTCGTGTAGACAATGTGATGGGCGTCGCGGGGGCGCTGTTTGGCATCGCCACGTTTGTGCTGGTCTGGCGGCAGGAGCGACGGTTGCGGGCACAGTTGCGCGACAAGGCGGCGCTGGGCAATTTTGCGGAATTGCGTTCGCTGCACGAAGGGATTCAGAGTGCCAGCCCCGTCGCCTTCGCGCTTTCGTTAATTCCGACAAGCGAATCCATCAGAGGTTCGGTGCAAGGGTTCTTGCGTAGCCAGGGATGGGATATGCCGATTGAGGAGTTGAACCTGGATGGCTTGAACAACGCAGCCGACTTGGAACGATTCATCAATGCTTTGCGCGAAAAACGGCGGGCGTTTGATGAACAGGGCTACACCGAAATTCATCTGTTCATTGCCGGGCCGGTGCAAGCCGGAACGATTATAGGATCGCTGTTTCGCAACTGGATTCCAGTCAAGCTCTATCACAAGCCTACGCCCGCGCCGCCGCAGATTTACGAATACTGGATGCCGTTGTTGTAACAACTAATCACCGCTGTTAACCGGAAACCAATTGCCAGCCATAAATTCCGTGCTATGATCCAGCCCGTCGCAGTGATGAGTAAGTCAATCAAACGTCATTGCTTCTCTTTTCAAATTCCTTCCATTCTCTGTTGAGAACACGGAATGAATCGCGGTCAAACCAGTGACCGCACCTCTAATTGAATGCGTCAGGCGCAAGAAGTTCGCTTTTTGCGTTTGGCGAAAAACTCAAAGCTGAAAACGCCGAATGCACGAGAGCAATTCGGCGTGATGGTTTGCCAATGCACTTGCTGCGTTGGTTTTGGGTTGCATTGCAAAGGAGGATTCCGTGTCACAGTCAAAGCAGAGCCACACCGTTACGCCAATTCATCAACAACCAATGACGCCAGAGCGCGTTTGTCACCGCTGCTGCAATCCATTTGAGCCGGATCGCATTTTGACAGCACGGACGCGGTATTGCCGTCAGTGCGCGACACAGTTGCGACGGCAGCGCGTCAAGGATTGGAAACGACAGCAAATTGCCAAGTTGGGCGGTCGCCGCTTTTTTGCCGAATATGCGCCTTGCCCGCAACAGCGCCGCGATTACATGCGGAGCTATATGCGCAAACGGCGCGCGGAGATGCGCGCCAAGGCTGGATCGCCCAAACAAACTATCTGAGCCAGTCGGTAATTCATGTTTACCGCAATCCGAATGTCGGGTTGCGTTGGGAGCAGTGTGTCTTTTTTCAACCAAGGAGGATCACGATGAACAGCAAACAGCTCAAACAGATTGAATCCAACATCTCGCAGGGGTCCGTGTCGTCGCGGTTGGGGGCAGCCGAAGAGGCGATTCCCGATTTGCGGCAGGATTTGAAGCGGCTCAGCGAAACGGCGCGTGCCAAATGCACAGAGTACACGGCGACGTTCGAAGCGTGGACTTCGCGCGCGGTCAACGGCGTGATGCGTCCGCTGGCCATCGAACGCGATGTGCGCGATGCACGGTTGGTCAATGGCGTGGCCTGGGGATTGACCGTGACTGAACTGGCGCTGAGCGTTTTCCTGGCTCTGCTGTTTCTGGTCAACCCGGTGTTTGTGGTGTTGCTGGCTCTGGTGGGCATCTTTTCGATGAAGGCTGGGTTGCTGGCAATCTGGCGCGACGACGCGCAACCGCAACGGACGCGAGGCCGATTGTTGCGTTGGGTGTTGGCGCCTTCGTTGGCGGTGACGCTGCTGTCGTTGACGGTGTTGTTGTTCACGCGCGGCGTGATGGGATGGCTGGCATTGTTGCTGCTGCCGTTTCTGAACCTGGCGTTGTTCGCCCTGAGTCTGGGAGTGATGGGGTTGGCGGCGGGATTGTTTTCGTTGGGCTACCTGTTGTCGTGGAGCCGTCACGCCGAACAGAAATACAACGCGCTGGAGCGCGAAGCCGTGGAAACCCGGCGCGTGTTGCAGATAGCGCAGCAGGTGGTGGAGCAATTGCGAAATCGCGGCAACGGCGGTTCTGGCGCTGGTCAAGATCAGTGGCCGGCCACGTTGGATGTTTCGCAGGAATCGTCAGCCCAGATTGTTCCGCTGCGTTCGCCGCAATCAGAACGGACTTTGCCCAAACGCCGAAATGGCAGCAACGGATTTTTGGCGGTGGGTTTGTTGATGGGGGCTTTGGGCGTCAGCGGTTGCGATTTCAGCAAGGTTTCGCAGCCCGCTGCTTCCACCAACAGCCAGGCAGTGGCAAACCCGGCATCGGAAACGATGCTGATGGAATTGTGGCTGGATTGGTCGTTGAGCGCCGAAACGCAGTCGTACGAAGAAGCCTTGCGTTCGTTTCTGGCTGCGCTGCCGGCGTTGGTCAAACGCCACAACGTCGAGCGGGTGACGGCGTTGCGGTTCGGCGACCGCGCCTGGAGCGCGCAGCGCATTTTGGATGCGCCATTGCCGATGTCGCCATCCGCAATTGACCGCAGCGAATCGAGCGCCGTCTACGGCCAGATTTCTGCAGAACAACTGAAGCAGGCAGAGGCCAGGCGTCAGATCGAAATGGAGTCCGCGCTGGCTGGCATCACCTTGGAAAAACTGTTGCCCGCGAACGCAGCCGAACCGCCTTGCACCGATGTTCAGGGCGTGCTGGAACGCATCGCGGCTTCGGCGCGAACGCAACGGCGATTGATTTTTGTGGTGACGGACGGACAAGAAAATTGTTCGCGCCGGTTGCGAGCGGTCGAAATGGCGCAAGCCAATGCCGGGATCGTTTTTGTGTTGTTGCCGGAAACACCGAAAGCAGTTGGCGCAACCCGTCCTGACGAACAATGGCGATTGCGTCGAGGTGAGTTGTTGCAGATCGCGCCCAGCGCATTGGTGATACCGCATTTTGGCGATTGGATAGCGGCAACGGAACAGGCCGCGAAACGATGAGCAGTCAAACTCAGAAGGAGGTTGAAATGTCTTTGCTTGATTTCGGATCGGTTAAACAAGTGAACGCGGCGACCAATGAAGTGGCGCGGCGGCCTGCTGCATGGCGGCGTTTGCTGGCTGCGGCGATTGATTGCGTTTTGCCGTTGCCATTTCTGGCCTGGTTTTTTTCTGAATGGACATTGGTTGTCCTGGCATATCACTTACTTTGCGATTGTTCAGTTTCACGGCGCAGCGCAGGCAAATGGATTTGCCGATTGCGCGTGATTGCCAACGACACGGCGGGCAGGTGCGCCTGGTGGCAGGCCGCAACGCGGCGCATCGGCGTCGCCGCCACGCAAGCCGCCTGGTGTTTGTGGCAATTCATTCCGTTGGCGCTGGTGTACGAACTTTGCGCGGCGGCGTGTGTCTTACTGGATGCGCGCGGACGGAGGCCGGAGGATTTTCTGGCTGGCACGCGCGTGGTCACCGAAAAAACTTTTCGCAACATCAAGGAGGTCAAACATGCATAAGAAACTCACTCCGTTCGATCAGCTTTGTCAGCCGGAAACGTTGTTGGCGGCCTGGAAACCGGTGCGAACCGGGCGCACGGCGGCGGGGGTGGACCAGGTGACGTTGGCCGAATATGCCCGCGACCTGGAAGCCAACATTGCCGCGCTGGCTGAGCGTTTGCGCGAAGGCCGATATTACCCGCTACCCGTGCGAACCATTGAAATTCGCAAGCCAGGCGGAGGCACGCGGCAATTGGGTATTTACACCATCGAAGACAGCATCGTGCAGCGCGCGGCCAAAGACCTGCTGGAACCGCTGTTCGAGCCTTCGTTTTTGCCGTGCAGTTTCGGGTTTCGCCCGGAGCGCAATGTGCCGATGGCCGTTCGACAGGTGCTGGATTACCGCGCGGCGGGCGACGTGTATCTGGTGGATGCGGACATCAGCGACTGTTTCGGCTCGCTGGATCACGACTTGATTCTGCAACTGTTTTCCGCCCGCGTGCGCGACAAACGGTTTCAGCATCTGGTCAGGTTGTGGCTGGACACGGGCAGAGCCTTGCCCAAACCGGGGCAAGTGGCCGAAGGCGGTTTGTACAACCGCGTCACCGAATGGTTGTCGGATTCGATGGATGGCGCGGTGTCGCATTTGCTCAACGACCGCATCGGATACACTCCGCCGGTCGAAGCTTATGGCGCGCCATTGCCCGACGAAGCTCCGTCGCCGGATGAGGCGCGAAATCAGGCTCGCAAAGAAGCCCTGAAACGGGCGGGCGGCGCTGGGTTGATGTGGGCGCTGACTTATGCCGGTCGAGCACGAAAATTGATGTCGCCGACGACGCTGGCCCTGGCGGGCGCGGCGGTGTTGACGGCTGCGGCGGCTCCGACGGTGACGCGCGCGGTCAAACAATACCTGAACCCGGACGACGGCAAATCGGGCATTGTTCAGGGCGGAGCCGTCAGCCCGTTGCTCAGCAATGTGTACTTGCACGAATTCGATGTGGCGATGACCAAAGCCGGATTGCATCTGGTGCGGTACGCCGATGATTTCGTCATCTGTTGCCGCGATGAAGCCGCCGCCCGGCAAGCCATGGCGTTGGCCGCGCAAAAACTCGTCGAGTTGCGGTTGCGGCAGCATCCGCAAAAAACGCGCATCGTTCGGTTTGACGAAGGCCTTGAATTTTTGGGCTACCGGTTTGCACAGTTTGAAAATACGGCCACGCCGATTTCGCCCAAAAACACTTCGCCGGTGGTGACGGCGCTGCAAGCCGTCAGCCGCAAAGCTCCGGCGGCGTTGCAAGAAGCGAAAAACAAGATCGCTCCCAGAGCCGAAACCGCCGCCCGGCAAATCAAAGACAAAGCGGCGCGGCTGGGTTCGTTGCTGCGGCGCAAACAGAAAGGCGAATCGAAATGAATCAACCGGATGAAATCACCATCGAACTGGACGTGATTGCGCGAATCCTGGAAGCCAACGGGTACGGCGTTGAAGTCCATTACAGCAGCGCCACGATCATCGTCTGGTCCGAAAACTGGCCGCTTGTATTGGAAATCAAAAGGCAAAAGGAAAAAGGCAAAAAGCAAAAAGCGCAGAAAACAGGAGATTGAACCAATGGCAATTCTGTACATCACCGAACAAGGCGCGACCATTCGCCACGTTGCCGGACGCATCGTCGTCCGCCGCGAAAACCGCATCCTGGCTGAAATGCCCGATGTCAAAGTCGAACAGATCGTCATTTACGGCAATGCCGAACTGACTTCGGGGGCGCGCAATTTCTGTTTCGAGCAGGGAATTGACGTCGCATACCTGTCCACTACAGGGCGGTATCGCGGGCGACTGGAAAATCGCCTGGCCAAAAACGCCTTGCTGCGCCAACGCCAGCAATTGCGGGTCAACGACCCGGAGTTCTGTCGTCGAAACGCCGCCGCTATTGTCGCGGGCAAAATACACAACATGGCGGCGATGATTCGCCAACAACGCCGTTTGCGCGCCGAAAGTGAAAATTCGGTTGCCGAATTGGAAAAGCTGTTGCCTAAAGTCGCCGCCGCTGCCGATCTGGAAGCTTTGAACGGATATGAAGGCACGGCTTCGAGAATTTATTTCCGCGCCTTTCGCGTCGCGCTCAGAGCCGATTGGCAATTCCAGGCACGGCAATATCATCCCGCACCTGACCCGGTAAACGCCTTACTGTCGTTTGGTTACACATTGTTGCATAACGATGTGTTTGCCGCCGTCAACATCGTCGGGCTTGATCCTTACGCGGGCGCTTTTCATCGTCCACGACAAGGCCATGCGGCTCTGGCTTCCGATTTGATGGAAGAACATCGTGCCATCGTCATTGATCGGTTGGTGTTGACCGTGTTGAACAAACGCATTCTTCTGGAAACCGATTTTGTGCCAACGCCGGATCAACGATTTCGATTGATCCCAGTGGCCTTGAAACGTTTTTTGGCCATGTATGCCGAACAACTTCGCGAACCAGTGTTTTATCCGGCGCAAAACATTCGCACCAGTTATAGGCAGATTATTGAATTACAAGCTCGTCAATTCGCCCGCGTTGTGATGGACGAAGAACCTGTGTATCTGCCGTTTCGAATGGAAAAGTAGTCGGGAGTCTGTATACAGTTGACTACCGACTACCGACTACTCATAGAAAGCTTATGTTCATCGTTCTGGCTTACGACATTCCGGATAACCGCCGTCGCGCGCGTTTGTTCAAAACCTTGAAACGGTTTGGATGGGCTGTGCAGGAAAGCGTCTTTGAATTTCATCTCAACGCTGGGGAATTCGCGCACCTGAAGCATCTCATTCAAACCATCGTTGACCCGATGGAAGACCACGTTCGTTATTACCAGTTATGCCCAACCTGCCACGCTCGAACCGAGATGACTCCGCCCAGCATTCAATCTGCCGATCCGATGGCGGTGGTGGTGTGACGCAATTGTCGGCTTGGTGGCGACGCCAGGTTCATCCTAATGCGATTCGGTTGCTCACCACGCGTCGAATCTTTAATCGAGGACTGATTTATTTCCAATCCGGGTGTGTTTGCTCTTTGCAAATCACTCCCAAGGAGGTGATTGCCAGCGTGAAGGGAAGCTCTCTTTATCAGGTAAAGCTCCGGTGTCGAAAGAAGAGGGAACTGCAAACCTACTGTTCTTGCCCATTTGCGAGCGAAGGAGCCGTTTGCAAACACTTGGTTGCTGTCGCTTGTGCGATTCACCATCTCTCAACTGCTGAACCAGATGTACCAACCGAAAAATCGCCTTAACTTCTTTGTTTGCAATCAAGGCTGCTTTGGTAAATGTCTGCCTGATTTTGAAACACTTTCCGCTAACTACCTGATTGGCCGCAAGTTAACCTGCAAATGCAAGATTCGTTTTTAATGGAGATGTGATCTTGTTGAAACACAAAGCTTTAGCGCGATTTTGGCTCGTTTTTTCTGAATGGTTTTAGCTTTTTTTCGGAGATGTGCAAAATCGCTACCGCAAATCCTCTTGATTGTGGTATTTACAGAGGCAAGAGTTGAAGTGCTGATCGAACCTGAGAGGAACTGAAACACACGCTCGTCCCCAATGTAGGGGTTGAGCGTTCGCAAGTTGAAGTGCTGATCGAACCTGAGAGGAACTGAAACAAATTGGACCACCGCCGCCGCTGCTTAGCCCTTGTTTGTTGAAGTGCTGATCGAACCTGAGAGGAACTGAAACTAACGCTAGCCCCAGCACGGTGCCAATGGTTTTCGTTGAAGTGCTGATCGAACCTGAGAGGAACTGAAACCATTTTTTCCGTGGCTTTTCTTGAAGTTTACCAATTGTTGAAGTGCTGATCGAACCTGAGAGGAACTGAAACTTGTTGTTGTTGTTGGCGTCATTGAAACAGATTGGTTGAAGTGCTGATCGAACCTGAGAGGAACTGAAACTTGATACAAAGCCGAGCGCACGCGCCGCGACAACAGGTTGGTTGAAGTGCTGATCGAACCTGAGAGGAACTGAAACCATTCGACTTTGTGTGAGAGATGTTCAGGACGTAAGTTGAAGTGCTGATCGAACCTGAGAGGAACTGAAACTTTCTGTAGCTCTCAAGTGAGAAAAAGGGAAGCATGTGTTGAAGTGCTGATCGAACCTGAGAGGAACTGAAACGTTGCGTACATTTTCGTTTCTCCTATTTCGTCTGCGTTGAAGTGCTGATCGAACCTGAGAGGAACTGAAACAGAATTCTGCGACACCGCTCAGCGTGTGAACTTTCGTTGAAGTGCTGATCGAACCTGAGAGGAACTGAAACCGCCTTTTTCTTTGTCTGGATTGCTCGGCATCAAGTTGAAGTGCTGATCGAACCTGAGAGGAACTGAAACAGAATATCCCTCGCCTGTCGTCGGTTCCGGTTGTGTTGAAGTGCTGATCGAACCTGAGAGGAACTGAAACCTTGGTCAACCGCTTCGCGCGAACTTCAACGCGCCGAGTTGAAGTGCTGATCGAACCTGAGAGGAACTGAAACATAATCCTGGTTCCTGAATATGAATTTAACGCCAAGGTTGAAGTGCTGATCGAACCTGAGAGGAACTGAAACTGGCGCATTCGGGTTGGTGACCGCTGCCGCGAAACGTGTTGAAGTGCTGATCGAACCTGAGAGGAACTGAAACTTGTAGCAGAGCTCCCATTAGAATTCAGTGGTAGGGTTGAAGTGCTGATCGAACCTGAGAGGAACTGAAACGAGCAATACTCTGCCATCCGCCGACTTCACGAATTGTTGAAGTGCTGATCGAACCTGAGAGGAACTGAAACGAAATACTTTCATCCCATTTTCAGACAAACGATAATGTTGAAGTGCTGATCGAACCTGAGAGGAACTGAAACTTTCGGTCAGGGACTGGAGGATTTTGTCGTAGAGGTTGAAGTGCTGATCGAACCTGAGAGGAACTGAAACTCGACCATGCGGTAGCCGTGAGTCATTGAGGTCCAGAGTTGAAGTGCTGATCGAACCTGAGAGGAACTGAAACTTACACCTTCTTTCGCTGCAAGATCCCAAATTTGTGTTGAAGT
>JANRKX010000090.1:0-10529 GCA_033763255.1 Acidobacteriota bacterium
ACTCTTTCGTCACTTGTTGCTGTGCGTTTTATTTGTCAATCAACTGGCTACCAAAAAAACTGCTTTTCGGCAGAGATCAATAAGTGTTGCCATTTTTCGCTTGACGCCAGCACTGTTTTCATAGACGGCTAATATCCACAGCCCTTTCAGGGCAAAAGCCGAAATCTCAAAAAAACAAAAAAAATTCGACCGCTTCGCGGCGGGGGTAAAACACTTCTTTTGACGCCTCCAGTTACTGCCATCACCGGCAGTTCCATCTCCGCTTCGCCGCTACGGTCGGCTCCGCACGCCCTTCGCTTGCTACGCTACGATTACACTGCCTAATTTCCGGCGGAAAGGGTAAAGAGGGTAAAAAGAGTCAATAGAGCTACCTGCCGATCCTCACAAGGCGGAAACCGAGATTGACGCTGCGGTTGTCGGGCGCGTCGTAGCCGCGAAGCGCCGACCGGCAGTAGACGGCGAGGCTGTTCCAACCGCCGCCGCGACGGACGCGGTACGAGCCCGAGCTAGCGCCCTTCGGATCGGTAATCGCCCCAGCCGGATAAGCTCCATACCAATCTTCGCACCATTCCCAAACGTTGCCGTGCATGTCAAAAAGTCCCCAGCCATTTGCCGCGCCCAGGCTGCCAACGCCCACAGTCTTCTGACGATCAAGTCCTTTCGGAGCGCCGCCAGTCGGATACTTGCCGTTGTAATTGACGATTTCAGGATTGATCGTGTCGCCGAAGGCAAATTCGGTTTTACTGCCAGCGCGCGCCGCGAACTCCCATTCGACTTCGGTTGGCAGCCGATAACCTTCGTCGTCTTTCAAACCGAGTTTCTCATTCAGCTTGCGGCAAAACTCTTTTGCTTCGTTCCAACTGACAGTTTCAACCGGCAGATTGTCCCCTTTGAACTTGCTCGAATCAGTCCCCATCACCGCGCGCCATTGCGCCTGAGTCAGTTCAAACTTGCCCATCCAAAAATTGCCGACAGTCACCTGATGCACAGGCTTTTCATCGGAACTACCTTTTGCCGATCCCATCGAAAATGTTCCGCCTTTGACAGCAACCATTTCCAATCGAACGCCGCCGCCCAAGTCTTCGCTGTATTGCTGAGTCGGAGTTCCGTCGAACTTCGTCACCTTGCCCTTAGGGTCAACGCTGGCGGTGGTGAAGCGGTGAATGGACAGAGCGGTTGGCGCGACTCCGCGAGGCAGCGGGATGATCGGAGTCAATGCTGAAGTTGAAGCTGCTGGCGGATTTGCCGCGACAGTTGGATTTTCTTTTATCAGCGCGGCCAGCAAATCGCGCGCTTCTTTTTCAAACGGGCTGTTGGGATACAGGCTCAGGTAGCCGCGCACGGCATCCATCGAACGTAACTGTTTGACGCGCTCCCAGGCTTGTTGTTCGGCGCTGACGGCTGGCGGCGGAGCGTTTGGCGGGATGAAGTAAAAGTCTTCGCCTTCGACCGATGAGTATTCGTAAGGCACTTGTTTGCCTTGAGACTTGCTGCGGACGTTGGTGCGCGTCAGACGAAAGACCCGTTCCAGCGTCAGGCCCGGCGTTTTCAATTGAGCAAGCAACTCGCCTGTGAACAATCCGTTGCGACCGCCGCCATCGCTGGCCACGTCGTCGGCAGCCGTGGCGTAAGCGATCAAAGTCCCGCTCGGCGCATTGCGAACTCCGGCCAATCCGCGAGCGTCCGAACGAAAACTGCGCGCATAAGGATTGTTGCGACAGGCATCCAGGATGACTACGTCAGCCGGTTTCGAGCTTCTTCCAACTGCGCCAGCACAAAGCCAAGCTCTACGGATTCATATTCGACTTCGGCTTCGGAGTTGATTTCAGCGCCGACCGGAATCAAATAGTTTTTGCCGCCGACCTGAACTCCGTGACCTGCGAAGTAAAAAACGCCTACGCCGCCCGCGCGTAGCTTCTGTCCGAACTGTCGAATCAAATCTTTCATCTGGCGCTGATTGCGATTGAGACCGTTATTGACGCCGCCCAGTATTTCAAAATCGCAAGCCTGCAAAGCCGCCGCCACATTCTGCGCGTCGTTGATCGGATTGGAGAGCGGCGCTTCTTTGTAAGACGCATTGCCAATGACCAGTGCGATGCGCTGTTCGGGCTTGGCTTCGTTTGGACGCCTGACGCCCTGGCCGCGTTCTTGGGCAGAGTTGGACGCTCCGTAAAGCAGCACGGCCAGCAACGCGATGGCTGCCAGCAAATCGCTAGCTGAAAGTCGTTTGATGAATGTGCGTTTGAACATAAGGTTTCCTTACCAAAGATTTTTACGGTACCGCGCGCGTAAGCAAGCGGCTCTTCCTGCCAAGCTCGCTTGCTCACGCGCGCGGTACCGTACCGTCGCTTCACTTCAAAAACAAGAACTCAAAAAAATATCAAAAATATTTTGCGACACCTGAGCCGTTCTGCCGAAACCGTGCGCTTAAGGGGGTGTGAAAGCGGGAACGACAAATCGAAACCGCAAGCGCGGGCGCTTGGTTTGTCACACGCTTTCAAAAAGGAACATTCGATAAAGGAGCTTTTGAAATGAAATCAGTAACACAGAAAACTTTGAAATTCGTATTGGCGCTTTCCCTGTTGGCGGCTTTTGCCGGAGCGTTGAGCCTGTTCACTTCCAATCATTCAGGCGAGGCTGGCTGGCTTTCGGCTACTAAGGTTGAAGCTGCACCAGTAGTCAGCAGCGCGCGCATCATCTTCAAGAATTCCAAGAACCAGGTCATCGGCGAAGGCCGCCCGTTCCCGCTGGATCGCGTGGCTCGCGGTGAACGTTACGCAACAATCGTCGAAGGCAACTACTCTTCGGTGCGTATTCAGGTGCGGGCGGCGAACGGTTATCGCAAAGATTACACAGCCAGGAACGGTTATTCCTGTGTTTTCGACACGGTGTCCACCAATCCGAGCTTCGATAACGTATGGGTGACGGTGTTCGATGCGTCCACTGGCCATCAATTGGACAGCCGCCGCTTGCCGATCGGCAGCAAGTAATCCGATTCCATTTTTTTTTGAGCTTAAAACCACTTGGCCTCTTTGCAGTTGTCACCTGCAAAGAGGCTTTTTCAAACCCAGACTTACGCAGGTGTCAGTAGCCCGCGCGTAGCAAGGGTTTCTTTCACCTAACCCCAGCCCTTCCTTACGGTCGGGCTACTGACACAAAGCATCGGAGGGAGCTTATGAAACTCATTCACTCGTTTTCAAAATTCGCATTTCAATTTCTCTGCTTGCTGGCCGTGTCGGCCTATTCAATCCAGGCTCAATCACCGGCTGACACCACAACTCAAAAATCCGAAAACACCGTTGAGCGAATCGAATTTGAATTTGAACGAGCGCCATTGCTGGAAGTGGAACTGACGAAGTATCTGACTTCGGACGTGCGTAAAGCGCGAACGTTTGAACTTACGGCAACACTGCTGGAACCGCTGAGAACTGAAAGCGGATTAGTCATCATCCCCGCTCAAACGAAATTACGATTGAAAGCCAACGTCCGACCAGGCAGTTATTTCGGCCATCCGGGCGAAGTCGTGATGTGGCTTGATCCGTTTACGATTGGCAAAGGCATCGAAGGTTTCGCGTGCGAACCAGCGACGGAATCAATGACTGGGAATGGCGCAGCGAGTTCTGGCGGAATGTCTGGTTCGGGCAAGCTGCATCCGCTGATTTGCCAAAACACGTGGCGAATGGCTTTCGATCATCAACTGGATCACGCGGCTACGCCGGAAGCTGGGCGGCCATTGGTACTGGAACGCAAACGTCGCCACGAAGGCATCAGCGGCACACGTTCTTCGCGTCCGCCGAACTTGTTTTACGACCCTTCGAGCGGCAACGTAGACCAGCGGCTTCAAGTCGCAGCCAATCGTTTTCAAATGGCAGGGATCGTTTACGAACTCAGCGCAGCCGTCACCGGCGTAGTCCGCTTCCTGTTTTCCAAACGCAACGTCTTCCTGCCCACCGGCACTCGCGTAGTCTTCCAGTTAGAACAGAAACTCCGCTTGGTTCCGGCAACGGATGCGCCGGTTCGCATCTTGCCTGTCAAAAGTGATGGATGAATAGCAAGCTGTTAAATGAACAAGAAGGTCTCAGTTGGCCAGCCTGATGTCATTCCAACTCAGCTTTCCAAGGCTGGCCCTTCTGTTAACGGTGATCCTGAATTTGAGAGAAATGACTTTGGCAATCCTTGAGTCAGAAGCCACTCCCTGAAACTCGATCTCAAGTGAAACCGAAGTGTCACGGGCGATGTTTTGTTCATAAGAAGCTTTGTCGGAAAACTTGGCCCCGCTGATGAAAGCTTGGTTGCTTTTCTCGTCGAACAACGTTGTGTCATTGCGATTATCCTTGTAGACCCGGCACAAAGCGAAATCATTGGTTTCGCCTACGTTGGTGACTAAAAATCGGCAAGTAACTTTTGTTGAGCTTCTGGAGCATTTGACCAACTCGAACTTTAAGGGGCCAAGCTCCTTGACGGTCGAGTTGGTCAAAGAATTTTTCAAAACCTTCAAGGTTTCCGGTCCAGCGCCCGCAATTTCCAGGTCTTTGATGATTTGCTCGTCCACCTTAAAAGCGACCCCGCGTTTTTTGATCAGGTCGGCAATTTGGCGATCCTCTCTTTTCTCCTGGATCAACTTTTCAATAGCTGACAAGGATAATTCACGCGAGCTTTGCGTTGGAATTGGCGAGGCGAAAGTGGGCCTGGCACCTGAAGCTTGAATTATCACAAGCAGAAAAATGGCTAACGTCGAAATTCTGAAGCACGTTCTCATTGTCTTTGATCCTTTCCTGGTGATTTCGGTTGTTGATAGTGGTTTATCACTCTTTGAGAATGGGGTGGTTTATCACGATTTCGATCAAATCGCTTTTGGCTCCCAGTTGGCGAGCCTGTAAACATTCCCGCTCAGCCAGGCGCATGTACTCTTTGGCTCGTTGCTCGCTTCCTGCCTTGCTCTTTTCGTAAAACTCTTTGCAACTGTCCAGATGAGCCTGGGCTTGATTAGTTGCTGTTGGCGAAGGCGACGCCACTGGCGAAGGAGAAGCAGGTTGCGAAGTTCCGGCAGTTTCCGGGCGAGCACCAACCGGAGGCGTTTGTTTCGGTATTTGATTGGGAGTGCTCGGCACAGGCGAGCCGGTTGCGGGAATGGACGGCATGGGCTTGGAATCGGGCTTGATTACCTGCAAAACCGAAGCAATCGCGCCAACCAAAGCCAGCACGATTCCAACCGCGACAATCACAGGATGTCCGCTCAAATCACGTTGAGTTGTTTTTTCAGTCGAAGAACTGGCTTGTGTCGTCTTCTTTTTCTTGGGCAAAAGAATTTCCTCTGGCAATTACAGCAACAATCTGAGCAGGAGCAGAGTGCTCATTTAACCGGTTTATTTTCAGGCTGTCGCCGCACAAATATAAATTCGCCGCCATCATGTTCTGCTGCCATCAATGGCCCCATCCGCGGTAACTGATCGGAATTGCCGCCGACTGAAACTTTGATGTAGCTGTCAAACAGTTCACTAGCTGTAAAAGCTTTCAGGTTCAGTTCGCGTAACCCCAGCAAAAACTTGGCGGCAAAAAGAGAATGTTTTCCGCCTCCGCCATCGGCTACGGGTTCGTTGCCGCCGCTGGCGATTAAGACGCGCGATTTTTCTTTAGAGGTTCTGGCCAGAAAGTTGTTTCGTTCAGTCGGCGAAGCCGTAGGCGCAGTTGGTCGAAAATCATAAGTCCTAGCCATTTCTCCCGAATAACAACTATCAGAAACAATCAAAATCTGTTGTGCATTCTTGATGCCTCGCAAACTGGTTGTCACATCATCGGAGCTGATCCAACTGGAACGGCTGGTCGTGGCATTCACCGGATTCCAATAAGCTTTATTGACAGTCATGTCTTTATAACCGTGACCAGCGTAATAAATCAGCAATCTGTCCCCGGCTTTCAGCAACTGCTCGTATGCCTGCAAGGCATCCATGATTTTTTCGCGCGTAGCGTTCGTGTCGAGCAATAGCTTGACCTCAAATCCAAATTCTTCGCGCAACACACGGGCGACATCGGTTGCATCGTTGACCGCCATTTCAAGCTTCGACATAGCTTGATAATTGTTGATGCCTATCACCAATGCGTATTGTTTAGAGGCCATTACAATTGGCGGCAATGATGAAGAAGCTGAAGCTGAATTTTGCGGATTTGGTTGAGGCGGGGTCGCCGCAATAACGTTTTCACAGGTGACAGAGAATCTTTCCTGAGCCGTATTGCCGTGAACGTCTGTCGCTGTTACTTCAATGTTGTTGCTGCCAGATTTGAGAGACAGATTGGCCGAAAATTTCCCCTGCTCGCCAACGCTGGCGCGAATGTTATGAACCAAGACTTCACGGATTGCCGATTCGTCAATTGCTTGTCCTTCGACAGTGACATTACAGGTTTTGACCTGTGCGCTTTGTCCGCGAGTGGTTTTGGGCGAATGAATCTCAATCCTGGGCGGGTTGGTATCTTGCCGAGTAGCCGACGGTTGAGGTGGCGTGGTGGTGCTGGAAGCAAGCGTTCCTGTGTTGAAGATTGCCGGGCCGTCTATTTTCAGAACGTAAGAAGTGCTGGCACTGCTACGGGCGCTTTGGAGGCGCAGGATAATTTCCTGTTGACGACCCAGTTGAATTGAGCCGCTCTTTTCCCTATCACTCGAAGTGACTTCCAGTGTCAGCAATACTCGCCTGTTTTGGTCAAGAGCGTCTACTTTTAGATAAGCAAAATCCTCTTGCCGCTGCAAACTTAACTTGAGTGTGATCTTCCCAGGTCCGCCGGTAAAGCTGTAGAAATACTCAGTCCCGTCTCGTGCAGCAATGCTTTCTTCCATTTGTTTACTTGTAAGCGGTGTTGGGCGATTAGCGTCTGTTGATTGGGCAAAGACGCTAATCGCCAACAACGGGAAGAAAACAATGCCTGTAACTAACGCCTTGTTGAACCGAATGGAAAAGAGAAACGGTATTCTCATCGGTGTTTCCTCCTAACAAATTTTCGCAACCCAATCACTTCTTTATGTGTGGTTTAGGCTTCACAGCCCCCTTGCCGACTGGGGCTTTGGGCGGTGACTTGATCGCTTTATCGCGGGTCTGAACGGGTTGTGTGCCTTTGTATTTGCCCACGATTGTCTGGCTCAATACCTCTGTAATCTCAACTTCGCCAACAGTGACATAACGGCGATCTAGTTCTTGCCCTGTTGTCGGATCAGTAATGACTTTACTGACACGACGAATTTGCCAGAAGTCTCCAGGCTGAATTCCAGTGGTCGGTGAAACCTTTATGGTTATTTCGTTTCCGCTAACGTCAACAACTTCTCCATCAGTCGCAACCGAGAGAGGGGCAGGAACAGATGGCGCGGGAACGGTCGAATTCTTCGTCGAAGGCGTAGGCGATGCGGGCGAGTTGGGTTTTACCTGCGAATTGTCGCTGGCGACAGTTTTACTACCTGACTTCACTGGTTCATCCACAATCTGCACTCCCTCAGCTTTTTGCTCAAGCTTCACTACAAATTTTCCTACGGCGTCCTGAGTGGCTCGATTGAGCAACTCATTTGCAAACTCCTCATCAACCTTTCCATCCATTATGCTCGCTATATCCGAGCCATTGGCTTTTCCCTCGACAGTTGCGGAGTCCATAATCTGTGTAGTGGCTGCATTGATCATCTTGAAGAGAATCTTTACCTGAGCATTCCATTTACCGCGAGCTGCCAATCTGGCTGGGGTACCCGGCGTATGATCAAGGATCTTGCCGAGCAATGGTTTGCTTATTTTACAAGTATCAACTTTGCCCAAGACGAGAATTTCGACGCCTTGAACTTTACCAATATGCACCTTCTTGTCTTTGTCAAACAGCCCTTCCAAATCGAACTTTGATTGGTTCATCCCGATCTCATTCATCACCTTAGAAAAATCGGCATCATCTCGTTCGAGCAGCGTGTATACCTTACTCTCTCCCAGCTTGACTACAGCCCAGTCGGTAATGCGCTTTCCTTGAGGGCCAGTAAAGTTCAACACGGCAACACGCGGCTTGCGCTGTGTGTAAGCTGAATTGATCAGGGTCAAAAACATCGTCAAGGTGGCGATTAAACGAAAGATGTTTTGATTGTGACGCATAGTGTTTTCTCCTTATTGTCCGTCAAATTGTTGATTGAGTTGCAACGGAAAGTGACGCTTCAACGTGGTTTGTCAATTGCTTCAAGAACCAGGCTGGCGGCTTGCCAGTTGGTCAGTTCTGCCGGTTTTTGCACGGTTTGGCCGCGGGTGCGGATGTATTCGGTGAAGCGGCGGGTCTTCAAAATGCTGAAGACGTCGCTCCAGTTGTAATCCTGTCTTTGGCCGCCGAGGTTGAGTTCGGTCGCCGAAAGCAGAGCGACGACTACGTCTTTGCCTGCCGGTTCGCCGACATAAAATCCTTCGCGACCATCGTTGGTAATGATGTGGCTGCCAATTTCCAGCCGGTTTTTGCTGATGTTTTTGTTTGGAAAAACGCAGGTGGCGACGTCGCCTTCGCTGAAAACGAGCAGGTACAGATAACCCGGAGTATCGGTTTTGACCTGATAACTGACGGTTTCTCCGAAGCGATAGCGCCTCTTGTTTTCCAGCGTGTCTATACTCAGTTTGACGGTTGATTGCGGATTGGCCAGGGCAACCGCCGGAACGGACAGCGGCGTAGCGAATAATGGTTGATCCGCCAGCGGAATGGTCGAAAAAACTTCAAAGGCCGGAATCTGATTGCCGCTCATCTTTCCGGCTCGTTGAAGCGCAGCCATGTTGGCGGTCAGTTCCTGAGCCATTTGTTGCAAAGATGGCTCTCGCCCGCGCTGCGTTTCGTTGAAAAGGTAAGACAGCGCGCCGCGAACTCCGCCGTTGACTCTGATTGGGTAAGCCACCTGCCCGGCTTGCGCGGCTGAAAAAACTACGATGCCAGTGGCGGGGCCGACTGTCTTTTCGTCAACCATTTTGAAATCACGAGTGGCTTTTTTGTCGTCCAGCACCACGTAATCGGTCGAGCCTCCGCCGCGCGTTTTTTGAGTTTGCAACTCGGCCAGGGTTTCGGCGTCGGGCAAATACCGGGCTTCGGATTTCTGGCTCGATGAAGCCCCGATGTTTCTGGAAATCGTTCCCGAATGGCATGAATCAAACACCATCACCGTCATCCGCCCGGAAAGTTGAGCAATCAACTTTCCGATTTCATCGTCGCTGACGACGTTGAAAAACTGTTTGTCACGTGCGGCAACATCATAAGGAGCGATGATTTCATCGTAACCGTCTTCTTCGTCGCCATTCCTGTCGGGAATGCGCGAGCCGTGGCCGGAGTAAAGAAAGAAGACTCTGTCGCCGGGTTCGGTTCCTTCGATCAGCCAGTGCTTGAACTCCGCAACGATGTTGGCGGCTGTGGCTTGCGGACCGGTCAGCACACGAATCTCGCTTTCCTCAAATCCGTACTTTTGTTTGATGAAATCGCGCGTTTCAAAAGCGTCTTCTTCCGAACCGGGCGTTGGATTCACGTAAGGTTGGGCGTACCGATTGATCCCAACCAACAGCGCGCGGCCTTTGGGTTTATGTGCCTGGGTGGCAGTGGTTGTTGGTTCTGATGATCCAACCAACAGCGCGGCGATGGTCATGCAAAAGAGCAGTCTTTTCATTGTGAACCTCTGGGGTGAAGTCGTTATTGCAATCAACAAGTTGCTGGCGGGACAATTTGGAAAATTGTCCCGCGCCTATCGTAGGTCATCGGTGCTGCAAAGTGATTAACACCCCGACGGCCTGCTTTAATTTTTCGGGGTTGCCGAAAACGTAATGTTCGTCTTTGACTTGGACACGATTCAGGTCGCGGCCTTGTTCCAGGGCGCTTTTGTTCAGGTCGTTTTGCGCCAATTGAGTTTTATCGGCTTCGCTTTGGCCGGGATTGACCACCAATCCGGGTTTCTTTTTGGCGACGGTCTGAACTGGCGGCTTGGCGACGATCTGAGCGCGAGAAAATATGAACGCCAATTTTTCTGTGCCAGGAGTGGCGTCGAACTCAAACCATTCAGTCGCTTTGCGCGGCACGACGTAGCCTGAAACTACCTTGACCGGAGAGGTCGCGGTTTCATACGGGAACAGTCGCTGGACGTTGCCTGACGAACCTTGATTGTAGATTTCGACGTAAGCCGGAAAGTTCGCCTCGAAATGCAGCTTCACTTTGTCGCCGGAGCTAAACTCTGTGTTGAGCGGGACAAATTGCCGTTGGCCGTTTCGCAATAATTCAATGCGGATTTTGACGCCCGGCCTGCCTTTGTTGGCGTTGGCGACGTGAGTGCGAAACAGGTCTCTGGCGTCGTCTTCGGACTGGGCAAAAGCGTTTGTCGTCAGAAAGGCGACAGCGATAAATAAAGTGGCGATGAATTTTTTCATTAAACCTGTTGCGCGATAAGAGTTGAAAGTTTAGCTTGCCTTCGAAGGAGTCAAGCCGATGTCTTTTTACACAAAGTTAGCTCGAAAGCCGAAGCAGTTCCTGACCTTGACCGGGCTGGAACTGGGGGAATTCCAACG